>DATBBB010000443.1:0-22337 GCA_036271215.1 Kofleriaceae bacterium
CACCACCCCACGCCCACGTGGGCGCAAGCCTCGCCGCCCACGTGGGCACAAGCCTCGCGCCCCTCGCCCACGTGGGCACAAGCCTCGCGTCCCACGCCTCACGCCCACGTGGGCACAAGCCTCGCGTCCACCACCCCACGCCCACGTGGGCACAAGCCTCGCGCCCACGCCCGGAGCCCCCCACGCCCCTCACGCCCACGTGGGCATAAGCCTCGCGCCACGCCCGCCGCCCCACGCGCGCCCCGAAAACGGCAAAAGCCGAGCACGCGGCCCGGCCTTCGCCTCACGTACCTGGCGCGTTCGCGCCTAGGTCTTGTCCTCGAACTCGGCGTCGATCACGTCGTCCTTGCCGCCGCTCGGCGGCGGGCCGGCCTCGCCGCCCGCAGTGCCGCCGTCCGGGCCGGCCTGCTTGTACATCGCCTCGGCCAGCTTGTGCGCCGCAGCCTGCAGCTTCTCGAACGCCGCGCGCAGGTCGTCCGGCTTGTCGGCGTCGCGGTTGCGCTCGAGCACCGCCTCGGCCGACTTCAGCTCTTCCTCGATCATCAGCTTCTCGGGCTCGCCGATCTTGGCCGAGTTCTCCTGCACCAGCTTGCGGGTGCCGTAGACCAGGGTGTCGAGCTGGTTGCGAGCCTCGATCGCCTCCTTGCGCGTCTTGTCCTCGGCCTCGTGCGCCGCGGCGTCGTCGACCGCGCGCTTGATGTCGGCCTCCGATAGCCCCGAGGACGCCTCGATCTTGATCGACTTCTCGACCCCGGTCGCCTTGTCCTTGGCCCCCACGTGCAGGATGCCGTTGGCGTCGATGTCGAACGTGACCTCGATCTGGGGCACGCCGCGCGGCGCGGCCGGGATGCCCTGGAGCTGGAACTTGCCGAGGGTCTTGTTGTCCCTGGCCAGCTCGCGCTCGCCCTGGGTGACGTGGACCTCGACCGACTGCTGGTTATCCGCCGCGGTCGAGAACGTCTCGCTCTTGCGGGTCGGGATCGTGGTGTTGCGCGGGATCAGCTTGGTGGCCACACCGCCGAGCGTCTCGATCGCGAGCGACAGCGGGGTGACATCGAGCAGCAGGATGTCCTTGACGTCACCGGCGAGCACGCCGCCCTGGACCGCGGCGCCGAGCGCGACGACCTCGTCGGCGTTGACGCTGCGGTTCGGCTCGCGGCCGAAGAACTCCTTGACCCTGGCCTGGACGAGCGGGATCCGCGTCGAGCCGCCGACGAGCACGACCTCGTGGATGTCGGCGACCTTCTTGCCGGCGTCCGCCAGCGCCTTCTTGCACGGCTCCATCGCGCGCGTGACGATGTCCTCGATCATCTGCTCGAACTTGGCGCGCGACAGCTTCTTCAGCAGGTGCTTGGGGCCGGTCGCGTCCGCCGTGAGGTACGGCAGGTTGATCTCGGTCTCCTGCACGCTCGACAGCTCGATCTTGCCCTTCTCGGCGGCCTCCTTGAGCCGCTGGAGGACCATCTTGTCCTTGCTGACGTCGATGCCGGTGTCCTTCTTGAACTCGGCGACCAGCCAGTCCATCAGCCGGTTGTCGATGTCATCGCCACCGAGGTGGGTATCGCCGTTGGTCGACACGACCTCGACGACCTTGTCGCCGACCTCGAGCACCGAGATATCGAACGTGCCGCCGCCCATATCGAACACGGCGATCAGCTGTTCCTTGGTCTTGTCGAGCCCGTACGCGAGCGCGGCCGCGGTCGGCTCGTTGATGATGCGCTTGACGTCGAGCCCGGCGATCTTGCCGGCGTCCTTGGTGGCCTGGCGCTGGCTATCGTTGAAGTACGCCGGCACCGTGATGACCGCTTCGGTCACCGGCTCGCCGAGGTACTCCTCGGCGGCGCGCTTCAGCTTCATCAGCACGCGCGCGCCGATCTCGGGGGGCGAATAGCGCTTGCCGCGGATCTCGAACGCCGAGTCGCCGTTGGGCGCCGCGATCATCTTGAACGGGACGCGCTTCTGCTCCTCCTGCGTGATGTGATCGGTGAACTTGCGGCCCATGAACCGCTTGCTCGAGAACACGGTGTTCTCGGGATTCGTGATTGCCTGACGCCGAGCGATCTGGCCCACCAGGACATCGCCCTTGTCGTCGAAGGCGACCACCGACGGGGTCAGGCGAGCGCCTTCCTCGTTGGAGATGACCTTGGGTTCCTTGCCTTCCATGATCGCAACCACGGAGTTGGTGGTGCCTAGGTCGATGCCAATGATCTTGCCCATGACGTGATTTCCTCGCCTTAAGGATGTGTGTGCTGGGCAACCTAAGCACCGCCTAAGAGGCCGTCAAGCCTAGCCGAGTGATTGGCCTGCACATTTCCGGGGCAAAAAATGCCAGGTTGGAAGCGGCACGGGGGAGCCCGTGCGCCGAGGACACAAACGGACGGCCCGGGCAGCGTCAGGGTGGCGCGTTGAACTTGCCGTAACTCCCGAGCGGGCCGTCGAAGCCCGAACCGCTCGATCCGGAGCCGCCCGGCCCCGAGCTGCCGCCCGTACTGAACTTGCGCTCGACCGCCAGGAACAGATCGGCCAGCTCGCCGCCATCGAACCACAGGCCGTGCGCGGCACAGTGATCGAGCTCGACCCGGGGCCGGACCACCTGAGCGAGCATCGCCAGCTCGACCTGGCACAGCGCCATCGTGTCACTGCACGTCGGACAGCTGCGCTTGCCCGGCCGCGCGCCGGCGATCACCACTGCCGGCTCGAGATGGACCAGCTCGTCGATCGAGCGGGCCAGGTCGGCGATGGTCAGGAAGATGCCGTCGCACGGGTCGCAGCACAACCGCTGCCCGAACCGGCGCATCGCCGACGAGCACGCCGGACACACCGGGTCCGGCCCCCCGCGGTACGGATCGCCGGACACGCCGCGCGCGCCTACGCCGACGCCTGGGTCTCGGCCTGGGCGGCCTTGGCCAGCGCGACGATCGACGGCGGTGGGTCCTTGAGCGCCAGCGCGAGGACCTCGTCCATGCGCTTGACCGACAGGATCTCCATCTCCCGCTTCACTTCCTCGGGGACGTCGATCAGATCCTTCATGTTGCGGTCGGGGATGATCACGCGCTTGATGCCGGCGCGGTGCGCCGCCAGCAGCTTCTCCTTGACGCCGCCGATCTGCAGCACGTTGCCGCGCAGCGTGATCTCGCCCGTCATCGCGACGTCCGGCCTGACCGGCACACCGGTCAACAGTGACACCAGCGCGGTGTACATCGTCACGCCCGCCGACGGGCCGTCCTTGGGCACGGCGCCCGCGGGGACGTGGACGTGGAGATCCTTGTTCTCGAGGAAGTTCCCGGGATCGAGGCCGAGCGCCGCCGCGCGGCCGCGCACGAACGACAGCGCCGCGGTGACCGACTCCTTCATGACATCGCCGAGCTGGCCGGTCAGGGTCAGCTTGCCCTTGCCGGGCATCTGGGTCGCCTCGATGAACAGGATGTCACCGCCGACCGCGGTCCACGCCAGGCCGGTCGCGACGCCGGGCTCGCCGACGCGCTCCGCGACCTCGCTGACGAACTTCTTGGGCCCGAGGACCTCCTCGACGACCGCGGGGTCGACGACCTCGTGCTCCTTGGCCTGGCCCTCGGCGACTCGCACGGCGACCGCGCGGCACACCGAGCCGATCTCGCGCTCTAGGTTCCGCACGCCGGCCTCGCGGGTGTAGCTGTCGACGATCTCGAACAGCGCCTCGTCGGTGATCTCGCACCGATCGTTGGTCAGGCCGTGATCGTCGAGCTGCTTGGGCACGAGGAACTTGCGCGCGATCTGCTTCTTCTCCTGGCGGGTGTAGCCCGGCAGCTCGATGATCTCGAGCCGGTCGCGCAGCGCCCACGGGATCGGATCGAGCTGGTTCGCCGTGGCGATGAACAGGACCTTCGACAGGTCGAACGTGACCTCGAGGTAGTGATCGCTGAACGAGCTGTTCTGCTCGGGATCGAGGACCTCGAGCAGCGCCGAGGCGGGATCGCCGCGGAAGTCGTGGCCGAGCTTGTCGATCTCGTCGAGCACGAACACGGGGTTGTTGGTCCCCGCCTTCTTGATGCCCTGGATGATGCGGCCCGGCAGCGAGCCGACGTAGGTCCGCCGGTGGCCGCGGATCTCGGCCTCATCGCGCACACCGCCGAGCGAGATCCGGCCGAACTTGCGACCGATCGCGCGCGCGACCGAGCGGCCGAGCGAGGTCTTGCCGACGCCCGGGGGCCCCGCGAGGCACAGGATCGGTCCCTTCTTGTCGTTCTTGAGCTTGCGGACCGCCATGTACTCGACGATCCGCTTCTTCACCTTGTCGAGATCGTAGTGATCCTCGTCGAGGCAGCGCCGGACCTCGGGCAGCTCGATGTGATCCTCGGTCGACAGCGACCACGGCAGCTCGACGAGCCACTCGAGGTAGGTCCGGGTGACGGTGTACTCCGCCGACGACGGCTGCATGCCCTTCAAGCGATCGAGCTGCTTGCGCGAGACCTTCTCGGCCTCCTCGGGCATCTTCGCCTTGGTGATCTTCTCGGCGAACTCGTCGAGATCGCCGCCGCCGTCATCGAGCTCGCCGAGCTCTTCCTTGATCGCCTTGAGCTGCTGGCGCAGCACGTACTCGCGCTGGTTGCGGCCCATCTCCTCCTGGACCTGCGTGTTGATCCGCTCGCGGACCTTCAGGACCTCGAGCTGGCGCGACAGGAACTGGAGGACCTTGCGGGTCCGGGTCTTGAGGTCGAAGGTCTCGAGGACGTCCTGCTTCTCGCCGACCTCGAGCTCGAGGTGGCTGGTGATCAGGTCCGCCAGGTGACCGGCCTCGGTCACGCTGTCGACCAGCGCGCCGGCTTCCTTGGGCAGCTCCGGCATCAGCTTGACCACCCGCTTGGCGATGTCCTTGAGGTTCATCACCAGGGCGTCGAGCTCGACGTCCGACGACGTCGGATCGGGGACGCTGCGGACCTTGGCGGCGAGGAACGGCTCGGCGCCGTCGAACGTCGACACCTCGAACCGCGAGACGCCCTGCAGGATCACCGAGAAGTTGTCCTTGGCGAGCTTGATCACCTTGAGGATGCGCGCGGCGCAGCCGACCATGTACAGGTCGCCCGAGCCGGGGTCCTCGGTGCGGGCGTCTTTCTGGGTCAAGATACCGATGACCGGGCGCTCCTTGGCGATCGCGTCTTCGACGAGCCGGACCGACTTGCGGCGACCGACATCGATGGGAATGATCGCCCCGGGGAACAGCACGGAGTTGCGCAGCGGGAGAATGGGGAGCGTGTCCGGGATCTCCACCGGCTGCTCACCACCTGCCTTTGCCTTGGTCATAGATCGGAACCTAGCGACCGATGTCCCTAGGCGTCAAGGCAACCTGCCTGTAATGACGGGCAGTTTCTCGTCGACCTCACGCCCCATCGCCGGATCCCCCAACCCGGTCAGCGCTCGATCGACCGGCAGAACTGCTGGGCGACGTAGCTGTGGAACCCTGCCAGGTCGCGGAATGCCAGCATGACGTCGATCTTGCGCCCTCCGGCACGCGGGATCAGCGCGCCCAGCATGCCCTGGTCCTCGGTGACGACGGCTAACTCGGTCACCACGCTCGATTCATACAGGTGGGGCCGCGCCAGCCAGACGGCCGCGGTGACGTCCCACATGTCGTAGAACGCCTCGCTCGCGACGATCTCGTAGCTCTGGTACGCCAGGTTCGACAGCGGGTGGTGCCGGGCCTGGGCGAGCAGCCGGAGCATGAAGTTGGGATCGATCGCGGCGTGGGTGGTGATGTCGAGCGGGAACAGGGTGATCGGAAAGCTCGTGGCCCTGAGCACGCGATCGACGGCAAACGGGTCCCAGAACACATTCCATTCGGCATGGGAGTTAGCAACGCCGGGCGGCAAGGTGCTCTTGTCCAGGTTGCCGACGACGTGGACCGCGCCGCCCATCCAGACCAGCCGGCCGATCTTGCCAACCAGCGTCCGGCCCTCCGGGTGATCGAGCAGCATCGCGAGCGGGGTCAGCGGCCCGGTGCACAGGATCGTCACCGGGTCCTGGGCCGCGCTCAGCGTCTTGCGCAGCAGGACGTCACCGTCGGTGTACGGCAGCGGCGCGGGGCCGAACGCCTGCAGGATGGCCAGGCGGTCTTGCTTGATGCAGTCGCCGCGATACGACCACGGGAACGGGTTGTAGCCGCGCGCGGCCGACACGCCGAGCGGAATATCGGTGCGCCGGATGAATTGCTGGATTCGCCACGCCGCGTTCATCGCCGGCGTGATGATGCAGTCACCGTTGACAACGATGATCGCCTTGAGATCGATCTCGGGCATCGTCGTCAGCAGGACCGTGACCATGTACTCGTCGATGGCGCCGTCGTGAATCAGGATCACGGGCGTGCGACCGCTCTTGTAAATCATTGCCGCTCCGCGCGATCAGGCAGGTTGATGACCTTGAGGAACCGATCGTAGAACCCGTCCGCGCTGGCCCACATCGCGACGTCGAGCACCGGACCCTTGGTGGTCATGCGCAGCTCGCCGGAGCGGTCGTCCTCCTCGTCGAGCGTCTGCACGACCTCGAGCTGCATCTGCTGCGGCGAGACCTTCGAGCCCCGGGGCCTGGCGAGCTCGGGGTCGACGAGGATCGCGGCGGCGAGCGGATCCCAGGCGTAGAAGTCGCCGCTCTCCACGGACTCGAGGTCGGCCTTGAGCGCGTCGCGCACGAACCGGGCCGCGCGCGACGCGCAGCTCGCGTCGAGCCGGTCGTAGAATTGCTTGTCGATCCGCACGTACTGGCAGGCGTCGAGCGGCACCAGCGTGATCGGCACGCCCGACCCCAGCATCAGCTGGGCGCCGATCACGTCGAGGAAGATGCTCCACTCCGCGACCTTGTTCGTGTAGTTGTTGGCGACCGCGACGATGTTGCCGGGCAGGTTGATCGTCCCGCCCATCATGACGATGCGCGCGATCTTCGGCTTGACCTCCGGGTGCTCGAGCAGCAGCGCCCCGAGGTTGGTGCCGCCGCCGATCGCGAGGATCGTCACCGGCAGCTCGGCGGCGCGCAGCGTGTCGTGCAGGAACCTCACCGCCGGCCGGTCGTCGAGCGGCCGCGGGTTCCTGGGCAGCGACAGCCCGTACAGCGTGTCGATGTCGCGCCGCAGAGCGCTGGGGAACTGGTTCGAGTAGATGTGCGGCGTACTGGTACCGGCGGCGACCGGGGTGTCGGGGAACTCGGTCAGCATCGTCAGATCGTGCGCGTTGCGCGTGCCGGGCGTGAGGTGCGAGGCGCCGCACCCGGTCGTGGTGATGCCGAGCACGTGCACGCCGGGGTGCTTCAGCAGATACAGGATCGCCATCCAATCATCGATATCGACGTCCGTATCAATCAGGACTGGAATTTTCCCCATGTTCGATTCCCCCTTTCGATAACAGTGATGCGCCAGGCCGATCTACGGCCACGGCGGCGCCGTCCGAAGATCCCCTGTTCGGCGAGCCGCGCACGCCACTCGGTGTGGCCGCGTACGTCAGACCATGCCATAGTGCATCATTCAGCGAATTCTCTTGTCGCGTTTCACTGCGTTCTCACAGCCATTTCCAGAGTTAGAATTCAGCTGTAAATTGGATACGCGCGACGTAGAAAATTGCGGGTGGCAGCTCGCGATCCGGGCGCGATGCCACGGCCTTGCCGGCGCGGACGAATTCACTTGATCTGCCCGCGATGTGGTCTTACCAATCTCCAGGCCGACTGGAGGACCCCCGATGGCGCTGCCCAAGACCACCGAGCTCACCGCGATCGACGCGGTGTTCGAGACCCTGATCAAGAACATCGTCGGCGGCACGTACGCGTCCGGGACGCGGTTGCCGGCCGAGCGCGAGCTCGCGCGCCAGCTCGGGGCGTCGCGGCCCACGCTGCGCGAGGCGCTGCGCCGGCTGGGTGAGTGGAACCTCGTCGAGCCCCGCCGCGGCTCTGGTGTGGTGGTCCGGCCGTACCGCGACTGGTCGATCGAGGTGCTCGCGGCCTACCTGCGCTACGGCAAGCCCGCGCCCGGCCAGCCCAACGTGGTGCGCATGCTGCTCGACGTGCTCGCGATGCGGCGAGCCGTGGCGATCGAGGTCGTGCGCTACACCGCGCGCCGCGTGCCCAAGGGCGGGACCGCGGGGGCCCGCGCGGCGATGGCGCGCGCGTGGTCGATGCGCGACCAGCCGAGCTACGCCCGCGAGGACTTCGAGGTCATGCGCACGATCGTCGAGGTCGCGCAGTTCACCCCGGGGCTGTGGCTGCTCAACCGGCTGTCCGACGTGTGGTTCGACGCCGCGGCGACCCTGCGGTTCGCGGTCCGCCCGCCGGACGACTACGTCGCGGTGTACACCAAGTTCTTCGATCTGATCGAGGACGGCGAGGCCGACGCGGCGTGCGCGCTGATGACCGAGTACCTCGAACGCCACGACGCCAAGCTGGCCGGCGCGCTCGGTGGTCCGTGACGCCGGGCGCGCGCCACTCGGCCACCACGCGCGCGGTGCTGCGCTCGCTGGTGCCGGTGATCTGCCCGCCCGAGGCCCACGCGCTGGGCGACGCGATCGTCGATCACATGGCGCTGATGCTCGCGGCGTCGCCCCGGCTGCTGCGCCACGGCCTCGCCGCCGGGCTCGCGACCTACGATCTCGGCGCGCTGCCGGGCTACCGCTGCCGCGCCCGCGCGCTGACCGGTGACCGCGCCGAGCGCTACTACGCGTCGTGGGAGCACGGCCCGACCCCGCTGCACGTCCAGCTCGCGCGCGGCGTCAACCAGCTGATGAGCCTCAGCTGCTACGAGCAACCCGAGATGATGGAGCGCCTCGGCTACCGGCCGGCGCCGTGGATCGCCGAGGTCACCCGGCGCCGGCTCGCGGTGTACCGCGACGAGATCGACCGCCAGGCCGCGCAGATCCTCGCGCCCGATCCGCTGCGCCCCGGCGTGCACGTGCACGGTGCACGGCCGACCGGCACCGGCGTGGCGCCGGTCCCCGGCGCGGAGCCGGTCCCCGGCGTGGAGCCGGTCCCATGATGGCGTCGCGTCACGCGATCCCGGCGGTTCACGAAGGCACGCCGCCGCCCAACGTGGTCAGCGGCCGCGCGCTGCGCGCCGACACCGTGATCGACGCCGACGTGGTCGTGGTCGGCTCGGGCGCCGGCGGCGCGACGGTCGCCGCCGAGCTCGCCGAGGCCGGGTTCGACGTCGTCGTGGTCGAGGAGGGCAGCTACTACCAGACCCGCGACTTCACCGCCGACAGCTCGGCGATGGTGCGCCAGCTCTACCGCGACGGTGGCGTGACCATGGCGCTCGGCGATCCGCCGATCCTGTACCAGGAGGGCCGCGCGGTCGGCGGCTCGACGGTGATCAACGGCGGGATGTCGTGGCGCACCCCCGACAAGATCCTCGCGCGCTGGGAGCGCGAGCTCGGGCTCGCCGGCATCGCCCGCGATCTCGAGCCGTACTTCGAGCGCGTCGAGCGCCGGATCCACGTCGCGGCGATGGACGCCGAGTCGATCGGCACCGACAACCAGCTGCTCAAGCGCGGCGCCGACGCGATGGGCTGGAAGATCATCGGCAACCTGCGCAACCAGGCGCACTGCGCCGGCTCGAACCGCTGCGCGTTCGGCTGCCCGACCGGCGCCAAGCAGAGCGCGCTGGTCAGCTACGTGCCGCGCGCGCTGCACTACGGCGCCCGGGTCTACGCCGATGTCCGGGTCGATCACATCACGCGCCGCGGCAAGCGCGCGACCGGCGTGGTCGGCACCGCCCAGGGCTCCGGCCACCGGCTCACCGTGCACGCCAAGCTGGTGGTCGCCGCGTGCGGCGCGATCCACACCCCCGCCCTGCTCGTGCGCTCCGGGTTCCGCTCGCCGTCGGGCCAGCTCGGCCACAACCTGGCGATGCACCCCAACGTCAAGGTCGTCGCGATCTTCGACGAGGACGTCACCGGCTGGAAGGGCGCGCACCAGGCGTTCCAGGTCCGCGAGTTCCAGGATCAGGGCCTGTTGTTCGCGGCGGTCAACATGCCGCCGTCGGTGCTCGCGATGTCGTTCCCGCAGCGCGGCGCCCAGCTCGGCCGGCTGATGGACCACTACGACCGCATGGTGCTCGCCGGCATGCTGTGCGAGGACACCCGCACCGGCCGGGTCCGGACGATCAACGGCCGGCCGCAGGCGTTCTACCAGCTCGCCGAGGCCGACGCGGCGAACCTCAAGCGCGGCGTGGTGCTGCTGTCGGAGCTGTTGTTCGCGGCCGGCGCCCGGCGCATCCTGTTGCCGTTCCACCAGGCCGCCGAGCTGCACGATGCCGACGCGGCGCGCCGCCTGCTCGACCGCGACATCCCCGCGCACGGCTGGGAGGTCGTCACCGTGCACATGATGGGCACCGCGCGGATGGGCGCCGACCGCAGCGCCGCGGTCACCGATCCGTTCGGCCGCGTCCACGACGCCGACCGGCTGATCATCGCCGACGCGTCGCTGTTCCCGACCTCGATCGGGGTCAATCCGATGGAGACCATCATGGCGCTCGCGACCCGCGCCGCGGGTCACGTGATCGACAACGCAGGAGCGTATCTGTCATGAACCCCGGCACGAACCCCGGCCTGAACCCCGGCCTGAACCCCGGCCTGAACCCCGGCACGCCCTCCGGATCGAGCCCTGGCCCGAACCGCGTCGTGGCCCTCCCCAGCCTCACCGCGCTCGAGATCCAGCGCGCGCCGTGGCGCGAGCTCGAGCAGCGGTTCCAGCGCGGCCTCACGCCCGACCCCGAGGCGCTGATCGGCTGGGAGTTCCGCGGCATCAACCACGCGCCGATCGACGCCGTGCTGCGGCTCGCCGGGATCAAGAAGTTCGTCAAGGGCATGTTCCGGGCCGGCGACGGCCGGATGATGGGCTACAACTGCCCGGTCGCGCAGAACGCGCTCGACGGCCGGTGGCGGACCCTGCCGTCCGACGCGGCCCCCAAGCGGTTCGGGTTCTACGAGGTCGCGCGCGTCGACCCGACCGGGCCCGACAATCACTATCTCCACGCGCTGCTGCTCGACTACGGCAAGGGCGGCAACCCGCTGTGGGATCCGTCGCGCCAGCTGCGCGACTACCTGGTCCAGGCCGACGCCGGCAATCCCGATCTGTTCCTCGGCAAGGCGTACTACGCGGCCGGCCCGGCCCGGATCGCGCTCAGCTTCTTCGTGCTCGAGCGGCTGCGCCGGGCGAGCCCGGTGATCCGCTGACCCTCGAGGCCCACCGCGCGAGCGACGCCGGTGGGGCCAGCCGCCACTCGCCCAGCCCGATCGCCGGCAGGATCACCATCGCGAACAGCGTCAGCGGCACCGCGCGCATCGCGACCAGGTGCGGCGGTGCGGGTGAAGCCGCGGCGCTCAGCGCCCCAGGGTCTGGCGCAGCTCGCGCTTGAGCAGCTTGCCGCTCGGGTTCTTCGGCAGCGCGTCGACGAACACGACCCGCTTGGGGACCTTGAAGTGCGCGATCCGATCCCGGCAGTGCGCGATCACCTGCGCGGCGTCGAGCGCGTGGCCCGGCACGCCGACCACCACCGCGGTCACCGCCTCGATCCAGTACGGATCCGGCAGCCCGACCACCGCGACCTCGGACACCCCGGCGAGCTGGTAGATGACCTCCTCGACCTCGCGGCTCGACACGTTCTCGCCGCCGGTCTTGATCATGTCCTTCTTGCGGTCGACCACGGTGATGTAGCCCTCGGCGTCGATGGTCGCGAGGTCGCCCGAGTGGAACCAGCCGCCGGCGAACGCGGCCGCCGTGCGCTCGTCGTCGTGGAAGTAGCCGGTCAATAGCTGCGGCGAGCGGTGCACGATCTCGCCGACCTCGCCGGGCGCCACGTCGCGCAGCGCGTCGTCGACCACGCGGGTCTCGACGTTGAGCACCGGGCGGCCCGCCGAGCCCGCCTTGCGCAGCTGATCCTCGGGCCTGAGCACCGTCGCCAGCGGCGCGATCTCGGTCTGGCCGTAGAAGTTCCACAGCCGGACCGCGGGCAGCCGCGCCGCCAGCTCGCGCAGGACCTCGACCGGCATGATCGAAGCGCCGTAGTAGCCCTTGGCGAGCGGCAGGTCGCCCGCCGCCGCCAGCGCCGGCGAGCGCAGCAACGCGATCCACACCGACGGCGGCGCGAAGAACGACGTCACCCGGTGCCGCACGAACAACGCGATCAGGTTGTCGGGCACCGGCGCCGCGGTGATCACGTTGGTCGCGCCGACGTAGATCGCCGGCCCGAGGAACACGTCGAGCTGGGCGCAGTGATACAGCGGCAGCGCGTGCAGGATCCGGTCGCCCTCGGCGATCTCGCCCTCGATCACGCAGCTGACGTACTCCCACAGCACCGCCTCGTGGGTCAGCATCGCGCCCTTGGGCCGCGCCTCGGTGCCGCTGGTGTAGATGATCTGCACCGGCGCGCGGTTATCGACCGCGACCTCCGGCGGCGTGGCGTCGGCGGCGAGCACGCCATCGAAGCTCAGCATGCCGTCGGGAGGCGTGCCACCGGCTTCCCCGGGCAGCCACACCACCTGCTCCACGGCGGTATCGCGGCCGGCGGCCCGGTCGGTCGCGGCCTGCGCGAGCGCCACCAGGTCCGGCCCCACCGCCAGGAGCCGCGCCCCGGCGTGGCCGAGCACGAACGCGACCTCGTCGGCGTTGAGCATGAAGTTGATCGGCACCAGCACCGCGCCGAGCCGCGCCAGCGCGAACCGCAGCGCCACGAACGCGTGCGAGTTGCGCGCCAGGATCGCGACCCGGTCGCCGACCCCGACCCCGAGCCCGGCCAGGCCACGCGCGAGCCGGTTGGCGATCCGGTCGAGCTCGGCGTACGTCCAGGTCAGCTCGCCGCAGATCACCGCGGGCTTGTCGGGCAGCCGCCCGGCGGTGCGGCGCAACAGGTCGCCGAGCGTCTGGCGCCGGATCGCGCCGGCGGGCTCGGCCGCGGTCACGGCCCGACTTCGATCTTGGCGCCGAGCGGGACCTTGACCCGGGTGACCTCCTCGCGCGCCATCGGGTCCGGCGTCACGCCCGGGTCGATGCCGAGCTTGAGGATCACGATGTCCTCGCCGCGCTGGATCACCGCGTGGAGCTCGGTGCCGGTGCCGCCGGTCCGGCACGCCACGCCGCTGACCGCGTTCATGTTGCCGGCCGGCGCGATCACCGTGCACGCGCCCTTGTAGCGGCCCAGCGGGTGGCTGATCTGCTTGCCGGTCTCGTCGGTGGTCGCGAGGAACACGTCGGCCATCGCATCGCCCGGCGCGGCGCCCGGGCCGGCCCCCGGCACCGGCTCGATGCCCCACGACAGCGCGACCTTCTTCGCGAGCATCGGCTCGCCGGTCCCGGCCGATCCGGGCTTGGCGGCGCCGCTACAGCCGGAGATCGCAACGCCCAGTGCGAGGAGGATCACGACGCGTGTCATGCTGCGAGGCTACTACAGCGGGTAAGATGCCGGCATGTCGCTGGCGCGCCTGGTCGTGATCGAGGGGCCGGACGCCGGCCGCGAGTTCGAGCTCCCGATGCGCGGCGGCGTGGTCGGCCGCGGCGACGGCAGCCTGGTCCAGCTCACCGACCCGGCGGTGTCGCGCCAGCACGGCCTGATCGAGCTGCGCGACGGCGTGCTGTGCTGGGTCGACGACAGCGGCAAGCAGCGCACCCTGATCAACGGCCGGCCACCCGTGGTCCACGCGCTCGGGGCCGGCGACGAGATCGTCCTGGGCGCCACCAAGCTGGTCTACCTGCCGGTCGACGGCGTCGCGGTGACCCGCGCGTCGAGCCACGTCACGATGGAGGTCGGCAGCCGCCAGCTGCTCGCGCTGACCGGCGACCTCGGCGACCACCGCGCCCGCCGCCACCTCGCGGCGCTCGCCCAGCTCGGCGATCGGCTGCGCGCCGAGTCCGCGGCCGGGCGCGACGCCGTGGCCCGCGCGGCCGGCGATGCCGCGCTCACCGCGCTCGGCGCCCATCGCGCGTTCGTGCTCTCGGTCTCGGCCACCGCGCGCCGGGTCACGCCGATCGCCGCCACCGTCACCGCCGGCGAGGCGACCCAGCTCCAGGCGCCGGGCGATCTCGTCGACAAGGTCATCAACGGCAAGCAGGTCGTCACCGCGGAGACCGGCGGCCGCGCGCTGATCGCCGCGCCGGTGCACGGCGTCGCCGACGACGTGATCGGCGTCCTGTGGATCGACCGCAAGGGCGCGCCGTGGGACCAGATCGACACGCTCGCGGTCGGCTGCCTCGCCCACCTGACCGGCGCGGCGTGGGTCGGCGCCGAGGCCCGCGATCAGCTGGTCCGCCGCGCCGACGCCCTCGAGGAGCAGCTCAACGGCCCGCTGTCCGAGGCCGACTTCGTCGGCAAGTCGGCCGCGGCCCAGCGCGTGATCGCGTTCGTCACCCGGGTCGCGCCCAGCGACGCCACCGTGCTGCTCGGCGGCGAGTCCGGGTCCGGCAAGGAGATGGTCGCGCGCGCGATCCACCGCGCGTCGCGCCGCGCCAAGGGCCCGTGCGTCGCCGTCAACTGCGCCGCGCTCACCGAGAGCCTGATCGAGAGCGAGCTGTTCGGCCACGAGAAGGGCGCGTTCACCGGCGCGACCGAGAAGAAGGCCGGCCGGTTCGAGATGGCCGACCACGGCACGCTGTTCCTCGACGAGGTCGGCGAGCTGCCGCTCGGCCTGCAGACCAAGTTCCTGCGCGTGCTCGAGGAGCGCCGGTTCGAGCGGGTCGGCGGCCAGAAGGCGATCGAGGTCGACGTCCGCATGGTCGCCGCCACCAACCGCGACCTCGCCGAGATGGTCAAGCGCGGCACGTTCCGCGAGGATCTGTTCTACCGGCTCAGCGTGATCCACATCGAGGTCCCGCCGCTGCGCGAGCGGCTCGACGACGTCCCCCTGCTCGCCGAGTTCTTCCTCGCCCGGTTCCGCAGCCAGGCCGCGCGCCGGATCTCGGGCTTTGCCCCCGACGCGATCGCCGCGATGACCCGCTACGCCTGGCCGGGCAACGTCCGCGAGCTGCGCAACGCCGTCGAGCGCGCCATCGTGCTCGGCGACCGCGAGCAGATCATCGCGGACGACCTGCCGCCCCAGGTCCTCGCGATGGCGGCCGCGCCGCGCACCCGGCCCGCGCACCCGACCCCGCCGCTCGGCTCCAACAGCATCGCGCCCCCGGCGCTCGCCGCTGCGCCCCCGGCCTCGACCTCGGCCCCAGCCCCGATTGCGCCCGCGTCCCCGCTCGCGCCCGCGTCTACCCCCGTCGTCACGATCGACCCGCTGCCACCGCCCCAGCTCGCCGCTGCCAAGCCGCCACCGCCGGCGGCCCGCTCGCTGCGCGACCTCGAGAAGCAAGGCATCCTCGCCGCGCTCGCCGCGACCGGCGGCAACAAGGCCCAGGCCGCCGCGATCCTCGAGATCGACCGCTCCACGCTGTACAAGAAGCTCAAGGACTACGACATCGAGAGCTAGATCTGGTCGCGCTTCTTTTTCGCGACGCGCTGCGCGCCGGTCGGTCCAAGGGTTCGAATTCGCGCTACGGTTCCGTCGGTGACTCGCTCGCTCGGAGCGAGTGCCGCGCCTTCGTGGTCGAGAGATAAATCGCCGCGCCGACCACGATGACGCCGAATAGGGAGAGCGCGGCGGTGAGGCCGATGATGTCGGCGCCAAACCCGATCAATATGCTCGGTACGCCGAAGCCGGTGTAGGCGAACAGGAAGTAGCCCGCGACACCGCGCGCGCGCTGGGCGCCGGCGGAATCTGCCACGAGGGCCAGGCCTCCCAGGTAGGTGAATCCGTAACAGCCGGTCCCCGCGACGCATGCTCCCAGGAGCACGAGCGGCAACGCCCGGATGTGGGCGCCCCCGATGAGCAGCAAGTAGCCCACGGGGATCAACTTCAGCCCGACGAGGATGGCCCGCTTGGCGGGCATGCGACGCGCGCGCGGCTGAGCCAGTACGCCGGCGCAGTTGACGAGGAACAGCACGGGGCCCGACCACACGCTGAGCCCGTGCTCGCCGAGCTGGCCCGGGACCACGGCAACGACCAGCCCCGAGACCGCCCATGCGAGCGCGATCGCCAGGCCTGCGCTCGCCGTGCCGGGCGGGAAGTAGGGGAGCCTGATAAGCCGGCCACCGATCGGTTTCAGCGCCGGACATACGATCGCAACCACGACAATGCACACAACAGTGATGCCGAGCGCCACTGGATAACTCCAGGGCATGAGCGTGGGACCGGACAGCAGCGCCAGGGTGGTCAACAAGGCGCCACCGCCGAAGCCGAGCGCACTCGCCACTGCGATGACCTTGGAGGCGCGTGCCGCATCGCCCGACGACAGCTCGCTGATGTAGGCGGTCGCACTGCCGACCGTGATGCCGACCGCGATCCCCTGAAACACCCGCGCCATCAGGACAACCTGCATCTGAGGCGCGTGGATCACCAGCACGGTTGCCAGCGACGCCGATGCCATGCCGGCGAGCACGATCCATTTACGGCCGAGCCGATCGGAGCTACCGCCCAGGAAGATCAGCATCGGGAGCAGGCCGCCCACGTAGCATGCGAACACGACCGCGGTTAACCCGTTGCCGTAGTGCGCCGCCTGCGCATACACCCGGTACAACGGCACCTGGAGGTTGACGGCGAGGGTGACGAGGAACACGGCAAACGTCACCAGATAGATCGACCAGCGCTGCGACTCGAGCTCTCTATGCATGGCTCACTCACGCTCACGCGCGGTCAGCTGCGCGAACATCGTGGGGTCGATGTTACCACCAGTGATGATCAGTGCGATCGTGCGGCCGGTCGTGGCTACCTTGCGCTCCAGCAGCGCCGCGAGCGCCGCGGCCGCGCTCGGCTCGATCACGAGCTTGAGGTACTCCGCCGCGTAACGCACGGCGGCGGCGACCTCGGCGTCCGACACGGTGACCGTGCTGGTCAGTCCACCCAAGACTGCGTCGAACGCCAGGTGACCGGGCTGCGTCGCCTGGAGGGCGTCACACAGCGAGGTGGTGCCTCCTGGCGCGCGCCGACGCTCCCCCGCAGCGATCGATAACCCCATCCCCTCGTACCCTAGCGGTTCTACCGCAACGATGCGAGGCACCGCGGCGGCGCCGCGCAGCGCGAGGCAGCACCCCCCAGCTAGCCCGCCACCGCCGCACGGTACGACGATCATGTCGGGCACGGCGCCCGCGCTGTGGATTTGCGCCAGAAATTCGCGGACCAGCGCGGCGTGGCCGGTGAGCAGCAGCTCGTCCTCGAACGGATGCAGCAGGACGGCGTTCGAGCTGGCGGCGACGCGCTCGGCCATACGCGCCGCCGCGGTCTCGCGGTTCTCCGCACCATGGTTCGAGACTACGATCTTGGCGCCAAAATCGCGCGCGCCGTTGACCTTGCCGGTGGGAGCGTCGACCGGCACGACGATCGTGACGGCGATGCCGAGCAGCTGCCCGGCGGCGGCGAGCGCCTTGCCAAAATTCCCCGACGAGTAGGTGACAACGCCGAGGGCCCGTTCGCGGGCCGTGAGCTCGGTGAGCCGAAAGTAGGCCGCGCGAAACTTGAACGAGCCGGTGCGCTGCAGCGACTCCAGCTTGAGGAACACGCGCGCGCCGGTCTTGCTATCGAGATCGAGATTCCGCAGCAGCGGCGTCTCGATGGCCTCGCACGCAATGACGCCGGCCGCGCGGCGGATCGGGTCGGATTCCGGTGAGGTCATCACGATCAGTCCGTCGATTCGACGTCGACCGACGCGCGGCCGTCCGACCGTTGCGCCGACGCGACACACGACTCGTAAGCGACCGCAAGGTGTTCGAGGTCGGAAGCAAGCGACGAGCCGCGGGTCTCCACGGTGATATGCCCGGACCACCCACGCTGCACGACCGCCTGGATCAGCCGGGGGAAGTCGACCGTGCCTTTGCCCAGGCCGTAGTGAGTATCGTAGTCCCCCCTGTTGTCGTTGACATCGAGCGCGACGATCCGGTCGGCCAGCGCGGTGAACACGCCAACGGGATCGCCGCTCCCGACGTTCTCGTGACCGACGTCCAGGATGAACTTGGCGCCGGGCACATGGGACAGCACGTACTCGTACTCGGAGCGCTGCGAGTAGATGGTGTGAAACGGATGGCGATCCTTATAATTCTCGAGGTTCTCGAGCCAGAGCTCGACGCCAAGCGGCTCGGCGTGGCAGTAGAGCGCCTGCACCGACCGCGCGAACGCATCAATCGCCTCGAGCCGGGCCTGCATCGGCTTGCGGTGCGTGAAGATGCACGAGCCGTGCACGATGACCGCTGCGCCGAGCGCAGCGGCGATGTCGACCTCGCGCATCACCGATCGCACGGCCGCCTGGCGAACCTCCTCGTCCTCGTGCGCCAGCGGCAGCTTGTAGTTGCCATGAAAGATCGGCCGCAACCCGTGGTTCCGGATGACCGCTCGATAGTGCTCGATGCGCTGCGGGCTCCACGTGTCGGAGCGGTCCGCGTGGTAGGCACCTTCGATGTAAAACCGGGTGCAGCGATGGGTCACCGCGAACGCAATGGCCTCATCGATCGGTAAGCTTTGTTGCGCCGCGACGCTGGTTACGAATGGGATCCGCGCGCTGACGCTCTCTTCGATCGTGTTTTCCCTGTTCATGCTCATCCTCCTTGGTGCTGCGGCCCGACCGTGCCGGCCAGCAGCCGACCGACCTCCTCGTCGAGCCTTCGAGTCGCCTGCTGCCATTGCTCGTCGCGCTGTGCGCGCCACGCGCGCGATCGTCCGATCGCGTGCCCGACCTGGTCGATCGAATCGCGTAGCGCGTCGCCGCCCGGACCGCCGCCGTAGCGCGCGGCGCGGCACGCGACCGGTGGATCGAGCTCGGTCACGAGCACGGCCGCGTCCAGTACGCGCGCGGCGATCCGAGGAAGCGGGACCTGCTCGGCGATCGCCTGATTGACCAGTTCGCCCACGGCGTGGTGGGCATCGCGGAACGAAAGGTCGCGGTTCACGACGAGCCATTCGGCCAGCCGGGTCGCGCAGATGTGGCCGTCGCGCGCACGCCGCGCCATGGCCTGCTCGTCCGGCACCATGCCCTCGAGCACGGCGTGTAGCAGGATCACCGCCTCCGTCACGTCACGCATCGTCGACCAGAACGGCCGCACCGCCTCGGTACCGACCGCGACAGAATTGCTGAACGGGGCGGCGTGCATTGCGGTGCACGACGAGGCGAACGCTCCGAGCGGCGAGCTCGCGCGGCCGATGACATGCTCGAGCAGAAACGGATTGCGCTTCTGCGGCATCATCGAGCTCGATCCCACGAGCTGATCCGGGAGCCCGATGAAGCCAAACTCGGCGGTCGTCCACAACAGCAGGTCGCTGGCGATCCTGCCGAGCGTGACCCCCAGGATCGCCGCGGCGCCGAGCATGCGCAGGATCAGGTCGCGCGACGCGACGGCGTCGATCGAGTTCGGCGCGGTGTCGGCAAAGCCGAGCAGCTGGGCGGTACGCGGCGGGTGGATGGGCAGCGACGTGCCCCCCGCGGCGCCCGCGCCGAGCGGGCAGGTATCGAGCGCAGCGGCCGAGGCGATCATGCCGTCCAGATCGCGCGCGAGCGCCACTGCGGCGCCCCCGCAATAGTGGCCGAGGCTGCTCGGCAGCGCCGCCTGGAAGTGCGTATAGATCGGCATCACCAGGTCGCCGAACCGCTGGGCACGGTCGGCGAGCGTGACGACCAGCCGCGTGAGCTGCTCGATGAGCTCGATCGTCGGCCCCCGGGCTCTGAGCCGCAGCACGGTCGCCGATAAATCGTTGCGCGAACGCCCGGTGTGCAGCGCGCCGCCGACGTCGTTGCCCAGCCGCACGACCAAGTGGTGCTCGTACATCAGATAGAGCCCGCGCGGCGCAGGCCGCCCGCGCAGCGATCCGAACTGCTCGGTCCGCAGAGCGGTGATCTCGGCGAGGAGCTGCGCTGCCACGCGGGGCTTGACCAGGCCGGCCTCCGCGAGCATGACGACGTGCGCGCGATCAACCTCGGTTATCCACGGCAGCTCGTCGGTGATCCCACTGTCCGTGCTCGCGCCGAACACGATCTTTGCGAGCGCTGCGTCCAGCGTCTGCCGAATACGGCCGGTGTCCTCCACGCGGCTCCTTACCCGCGCTCCGTCGAGCTCGACGCGATCGCCGCTGGCGAGGCGGTCTCCGAGCGTGCCGGTGTGACGAGCAGCGAGATGCTGCGGTGCGCAGCGGCGATATCGCCGATGACCTCGTCGCGGTCCGCGCCGCACGCGATGACATGGCCGACGCGGTCGCGGAAGTCTCCGCACCTGGTCACCGCGTCTCCGACCGCGCGATAGGCGGTCGCGTCGACCACGTTGCGGACGCGCGCCGCAGCATCGAGGCCGCGAACTTCGGCAAGGACCCCGGGGTTCGGTGCCAGCAGGAACCGGATCGACGCGTGGCGCTGCCACTTCGCGTCGAGCGCCACTGGCGAACCCGACGCGAACCGGACGTTCGACTCGATGAGGTCGACCCCGCGCGCGAGTCGCACGAGCTCGGGGATGAACCCACCCGCCAGCCGCGGATTGACCTCGATGATCACCGGGCCGTGTGGGCCGACCCGCAGCTCGACATGCACCGGTCCGCGCTCAAGCCCGAGCGCGCGGAGCGCACCGAGGGTGACACCTTCGATCTCGGCGCGCGCGCGGCCGGTGAGCTCGGCGGTGAAGTCGTGCCCGATCTCCACGAAGTGCGGGAGCTGGCCGAGGCGCTTGGCCGTGATCCCGATGATCTGCAGCGAGAACACCTCGACCGAGTACTCGGCGCCATCCACGAACGACTCGACCAGGAGCGCTTGCGGGACCTTCATGCCGCGCTCGTTGACGTCACGCGCCAGCAGCACCGCGGCGTGGTCCGCGACCTCCTCCACGTCGCGGCACAGCTTGACCCCGATGCTGCCCGAGCCGGACACCGGCTTGAGCACGGCCGGCCAGCCGAGCTGGAGCGCAGCCGCCACGGCCTCTGCGACCGTCGCGGCACGCCGCCATGCGGACACCGCGATCCCGCCTTGGTCCAGGAGCCTGCGCTGTATCGATTTGTCAGAACAGGCTCGGATCGCAGCAGCCGGCGGCGCCGGTCGCCCCAGCTGCTCGGCCACTGCAGCGGCCACACCGACGAAGTACTCCGAGCTCGACGTCACGCCCGCGAGACCTTCGGTGTCTGCGATGACGCGACACGCCTCCCGCACGTCGAACTCGCTCTGGGTGTCGATGGCGCGGACCGCGAGGTTGTCCTGCCGCACGTAGGCATAGCGCTCGGTATTGGCCGCGAGCACGATGGGGCGGAACCCGAGCTTGATGGCAGTCCTCGCCATCAAGCGACCGGTTCCGGTGGTGTTACTCTCCACGAACACGAGCGCGCCGGTCATGACTGCCACGCCGCGCGAAACGACTGTCCCATGACTTGTTCGTAGGTCCGCCGCTTCCACGCCAGGCACGACCACGGCGCCGTGCTGCCGTCCGCGGGATGGCTGACCTCGCACGGCGCGTCCGGCAGCGGTGCCCGCAGGTTGTTTCGGCCCAGCCAGTCGTCGTCATAGATCGTGTCTTGATAGCGATGGCCCTCGTCGGGGAAGATCACCACGGTGGTGCGATCGGGGTGGGCACGCGCATACCACCGGGCGACGAGATACGCGGTCCCGCTCGTCCCGCCCGCGAACATCCCGCTCGACTGGTGCAACTGCCGCGTCGCGCCGAACGCCGGTGCGGGCGCTACCCAGTGGACCTCGTCGAACGTCGTGTGGTCGACGTTCTTCGGCATGATGCTGTTGCCAAGGCCCCGGACCAGCCGGGGGCCATCGGGCTGGCCGAACAGCACGCTGTTGGTGGTATCGACGCCGATCGCATGAAGCTTGGGGAACACCAGGCGCAGGCTCGCGCTGGTACCGCACATCGAGCCGCCCGATCCGACCGTGCCGACCAGGCAATCGATCTGACCGATGACGCTGGTCAGCATCTCGGCGAGCTTGGCGTACGCGCCGGGGTTCTGTGCATTGTCGTACTGAGATGGCCAGAAGCTGCCCGGGTTGTCGTGCAGAACCTTGCGCAGCCGCGCCATGCGGGCGGCCTGAAACCCGCCGACGGCGGCTGGCTCAGGGGCGATGTCCACCGTGGTCCCCAGCTCTTCCAGGCGACGCCGGAGCCGGCCATCGACCACGGGGTCCGATACCATCGTGAACTTGTAGCCGCGGAGGTTGCAGAGGATGCTGAGCGCCAGTCCGAACGTCCCGGAGGTCGTTTCGGCAACCAGCGATCCCGGTCGCAGGATCCCGGCTTCGCCTGCCCTGTCGAGGATGAACTTGGCCGGCATCAGCTTCATGAGCGGGAACGAGGCCGCGTACAGCCCCCGTTCGAGCTTCACGATCTGAGGCAATTC
>DATBBB010000444.1:0-6716 GCA_036271215.1 Kofleriaceae bacterium
TCCGGGCAGCCATCCGCGTCTTGAAACCCATCCTTGTCTTCGGGTTCGTTGCGGCACTTGTCATCTTTGTCCGGAATGCCATCGCCGTCGGAGTCTTCGAACCCTTCATGGCGCGGCGCATCGTGGCGATAACGTACCCCAGCGAGGATCCGGATCGACGGATCGCCGATGCCATCGGTGATCCCGCGTGACACACCGCCGTAGATGTCCCAGTTGCCGGTCGCGTAGTCGACGCCGGCGAGGACCTCGAACGGAAAGTCCGCACCGCCGACGTTCGCGCTGACTTCCTTTTCGGCGTAGCCCTCGACGCGCACGCTCAGCGCCTGGGTCAACGCGTACGACACCCACGGCCCGAGCGTGATCTCGTCGCCCCACGGCAGATCCGCAGGATGCTGATCGCGCCAGCGGTAGCCGAGATCGAAGCCGAGCCCGAGCTTGCCGGCGTGGTACGCGAACAGCAGCTCGGGCTGCACGGTGAATCCGCCGGCACCGCGCACCGCCTCGTCATCGCCGGTCGGGAAGCTGATCGGTACCGCGAGCCCGAGCAGTACATGGCGCTCGATCGTGCCACGCCGCAGCAAGGCGAATTTTGGCACGAGCCGCAGATCACCGAGCCCGGCGCCGGCGTCGAGCCGCGCGGTGCCCGCGGTGTAGAGATCGCCATCGTAGACGAGGTGGAGCGGCAGGCCGATCCCGAGCTCGGCCCAGCCGAACAGGCCGATCGATCCGGTGAGATCGGTGGTGAGCGAGGTCTTGAGCGGGTGGCTCGCGACGTTGCCGTTGCCGTCGCGCAGCACGATCGGATCGTCGGCGAAGTTGAGGAACAACCCGAGGCTCCAGCCGAACGGCGATGGCACCGACGGGTGCTCGTTCACGAAGCTGCCCTCGGCGCCGACCGCGGGCACGAAACGCTCGCCATCGAGCCCGTCGGCGCGGGCGGTTCCGAGCGCGCCGAGCGCGAGGCTCGAGGTCAGCGCGATGCAACAAGACAGCTTCATCGCCGCGGATGATACGCACCGCCGCGCGGTGCATTCACGCGTCACCGTCGAGAATCAAACTGGGTCGGATTGTTCCGCAACCGACCTTACACGGACAATGACAGCTGGGCCGCGCCGCAGATTGCGAGCGATGATGCCGCGGCTACCTGTGCGCGGGCGCTCGGTGGCGCGATCACACTCTGCCCGGCCCTGACGCAACTTGCTGCTCGAGCAGCTGGCTACTGGACGTGGTACGCCGCGCTCACGTAGCCGAAGATCCCCGGCACGTCGTAGGTCGCGCCGTTGAAGCCGTTGAGCGCGCAGCTGTAGCAGTTCGGCGGATCGCGATCGAACAGGTTGTTGACGCCCGCGGTGAACGTCAGCTTCTGATCGAATGCCGGGGTCCACACCAGCTGGAGATCGTTGTACACGGTGATCCCGAGCTTGTTGGTCGACAGCAGGTCGTTGGTCGGGTTCGGGTTCGAGCACGTGTTCGGGATGTCGGCGAACCCGACGCACATCTCGGTCAGCGAGTTGATGTAGCGCGTGGTCAGGGTCAGCTCGATCTGCTTGTACAGCCAGGTCAGCGCCAGGTTCGACTTGAAGCGCGGGAACGCGTGCTCCGGTGAGCCCTCGACCTTGCCGGTCTGGTCGACCGTCATGAACCCGGTGCCGCTCGGGACCTTCTCCTCGTAGGCGAGCAGGAAGCTCGACGACGACGTGGCGCGGAACCGGCCGGCGTCGCTGCGCGGCGAGCGGTACGAGATCGTCAGGTCGAAGCCGCGGCTGTTGATGCCGCCGATGTTGAGCAGCTGGTTGTTGAACGCGAAGATCGTGCCCTGCGCGTTGCGCTGGATGCCCTGGCAGTACGAGTTGTCGCCGCCCGACACGCAGCGATCGAGCTGGTACTGGGCGTCGACCGAGGAGATCGCGTTGTCGAGCCGGATGTCGTAGTAGGCGAGCTCGAAGTCCATGCTGTCGACCCACGACTGGTCCTGCAGCGCCTTGGGGCTGTAGGCCGCGCTGACGTTGATGCTGGTCGAGGTCTCGGGCTTCAGATCGCGGTTACCGCCGGTCGCCACCGAGATCTGCGGGTTGAGCTGGGTGTAGCTGCCGTCGGCCGGCAGCCCGAGCGCGACGCAGCGATCGCGGGTCGCCTGCGTGACCTCGGGCCGGTTGAAGTCGCTGCACGGGTCGTTGAGGGTGGCATCGAACCGCGACTTGGAGCCGAACAGCTCGCCGATGCTCGGCGCGCGGAATCCCTGGCCGAGGCTGCCGCGGAAGATCAGGTCCGACATCGGCTTCCAGCGCAGGCCGAGCTTGCCGGTGGCCTGGGCCGACAGGAACGAGTAGTCCGAGATCCGGCCGGCGGCGTTGATGTCGAGCAGCTGCACGCCGGGAACGCCGGAGACCAGCGGCGCGCGGAGCTCGGCGTACGCCTCGCTGACCGAGTACTGGCCGGCGGTCGGCTGCGACGGGACGTCGGCGCCGTCGCCCGCGGCGACGATCGAGTCGGGCTCGTAGAACCCGCTGAGCCGGCGGTGCTCGACGCCGACGGCGGCGGCGAGCCAGCCCGCGGGCAGCTTGACCAGGTTGCCGGTGATGTTGGCGACCGCGTCGACCAGGGTCTGCTCCGAGACGTCGTGCTCGGTGAACGTGGTGAACGCGAGCATCTCCTTGGTGATCGTGCCCTTGCCGTTGGCGCCCTGGCCGCCGAAGATGTTGAACGGCACGCAGCTCGGATCGCCGGGCATCGCGAGCGTGCCGCACTTCCAGGTCCCGTCGACGTCCTGGTAGGCCGGGCCGAGCGCTTCCTGCAGCTTGAGCGAGTCGAACGCGTTGGTGCGGCGCTGGTCGGCGCGGTTGACGCCGTAGACCACCGTGGCGTCCCAGTTGAACCGGTGGGTGTCGTCGGTGTTGAAGTGACCGTCGAGCCCGCCGGACACGTACCACGTGTTGACGGTCTGCTCGAACGTCCGCGGGCCGGCCTCGACCGGGCGGCGCGCGACGACGTCGAGGTTGCTGTTGGCGTCGAGCGTGAAGCCGAACGGGTTGTACGGGTTGGTCGCGTCGATGCTGATGTGATCGAGCCGGTTGCCGCTGCCGCCGCCGGGGCCGATGAACAGCGGCTCGGGCGCGGCCTGGTTGACCGACTGGCGGTTGGTGAACGACGCCTTGCCGCGGATGTTGATGTCCGGGGTCAGCTTGTAGGTCACCTGGCTGAACGCGCCCATCCGCTGCGACGGGGTCTCGATGTAGTTGTACGGCGAGAAGTTGAACCGGTCGGCGTTGGCGAAGTCGTGGTAGTCGGTCGGGTACCGCGGGTTGGCGACCCCGTTGTTCAGCGTCAGATCCTCCATCTGACCGGTGATCGGATCGGTGAAGCTGAACCGGCCCTGCGGCGTGGCCGACGAGCAGCCGGCCGCGCAGTTGGCGACGCCGGGGATCGGTGTGCTCGACATCGAGCGATCGCCCGACATCACCGCGCGCTGCTGGACGTACTGGGCGCCGAACACCATCTGGATCTTGTCGGTCGTGGCACCCCACGACACGTCGTACTTCTGGTTGAAGCCGTCGCCGTGGTTGAACCCGCCGGTGTAGGCGCTCGCGGACACGCCGTTGAACTCCTTGCGGGTGATGATATTGATGACGCCGGCGATCGCGTCCGAGCCGTAGATCGGCGACGCGCCGTCCTCGAGGACCTCGATGCGCTCGACGATCTCGAGCGGGATCGTGTTGAGGTCGGTCGCGGCGGCCACGCCGCTGGCAGACGAGCCGTTGACCCAGCGCACGCCGTCGACCAGGACCAGCACGCGCTTGGAGCCCAGGTACCGCAGGTCGGCCTCGGTCGCGCCGGCGCCGATGCCGCCGCCATCGGGCGGGAACCCGAAGTTACCGCTCGAGTTGTACTTGCCGTTGATCGCGCCGCCGGACACCGGCAGCTGCTGGAGGATGTCGCCGACCGAGGTCAGGCCGGTGCGCTCGAGATCCTCGCGCGACAGCGACAGCACCGGGGCTTGCTTGCCGAGCGGATCGTTGATCCGCGAGCCGGTGACCACGATGACCTCGCCCTCGGTGGGCTCGGACGGCGGGGCGTCGGCGATCGGCGCGTTGGGATCGAACGCGGGCGGGGCCGCGGCGTCGGGCGCGGCCGGCGCCGGCGGGGTCGCGGGCGCGGCCGGCGGGGTCGCGGGTGCGGCCGGCGTGGCGTCGGGCGCGGGCGCCGCGGGCGTGGCATCTGGTGCCGGCGCCGCGGGCGTGGCGTCTGGCGCCGGCGCGGGGGGCGCCGGCTGGCCCGCCGGGGCCGGGGCACCGGGAGCGCCCGGCGCGGGTGCCGGCTGGGCCTGCGCGGTCCGCGTCGGCGGACGCATCCGCAGCGTCGGCTGTGCGTTCGCCGTGCCGCCGGCGGTCACCCCGGACGCGACAAGCAATGTGGTGAATACCGTGCCTGCTCGACTACCGAACCAATCGCGAAGCTTCATCTCCGACACCTCGTGAGCCGCTTCTACTATGTTGTCGGAGCCAAATGAACCGCTACCTGCGTGATTGAGAGTCGAAATGCTACACAAGCTGTTTCACTCGAGAGAGTCGGGGTGTACAGATGTACAGTCGGATGTCCGACCCTGATGACGAGTCTGCGTACGGCACCGCGCTGCCGGACGCGCCGGTCGGGCGCGTGGACTTCGAGCGCGCGATCCGCAGCCTGAACCTGTCGGATCTCGATCTGCGCGACGCGGTGCTGAACCTCGCCGCGCGGGTGGTCGCGCTGACCGACGAGCTGACCCGCCGGATCGACGGCGTCGAACCGCTGCCCGCACCGCCGAGCACGCCGGCCGCGCCGCCGACCAGGACGATCGAGGACGCGGTCGACGCCGCGCTGCCCGAGACCCTGGCGACGATCCGGGTCAACGATGCGCGGGTCGCGACCCGGGTGTCGCTCGACCTGGGGGCGTCGAAGTACGCGACCCCATCGCCCGACATCCCGTGCGCCGAGCTGATCCCGCTGTGCGGCGGGCGGTGCTGCACGCTGTCGTTCTCGCTGTCGACCGAGGATCTCGACGAGGGCGTGATCCGCTGGGACTACGGCCAGCCGTACCTGATCCGGCAGCGCACCAGCGATGGCTACTGCGTGCACAACGATCCGGACAGCCGCGGCTGCACGGTGCACGCGTACCGCCCGCGGGTCTGCCGGTCGTACGACTGCCGCAACGACAAGCGGGTGTGGATCGACTACGCGCAGCGGATCGTCGCGCCGATGCCGCACGGCACGTTCGACGACCGCGGCGTGGGCACGCCGTTCAACCTGCTCGAGCGCGCGAAGAGCCGGGCGATGGCGGTCCACCGCGAGATGATGGCGATCAGCGAGAGCTACAGCGACGACGTCCCGCGCAAGGGCCCCAGGCCGTAGCGGCCCCAGCCGCCGCTCATCTCTCAGCGGGCCTCGCGGGGCTCACGGGCCTCAGCGGGCGGCGTGGCGCATGCGCTCGATGTCGGTCGGCGCCGGGTGGACGAGCACGCTGCCGGTATCACCGTCGACCGCGAGCAGGTCGTCGGGCCGCGCCCAGCCGAACAGCCCGGGCACGCCGCCGACCGTGGGCAGCCGGGCGGCGCGCGCGATCGCGATCGCGGCCGGCGACACCGCGGCGCTGGCGACCAGCGCGGACGCGCCGCGGGCCACGGCGGCGATCGCGACGAACGCCCCGATCCGGTCGGCGATCCAGATCGCGCCGGGCTTGAGCGATCGCGGATCGCCGAGCAGCACGCACAGCTCTTCGATCTCGGTCGCCAGGTCATCGGTCTCGGGCGCGGCGCCGAGCCGGTAGGGCGTGCGCGCGTAGTCCTTGGCGACGGTGCGCAGCCCGCTCGGCTGACCGGCCGCGGCGATCAGCCGCTCGCGCAGCCGCTGATCGCACAGCGCGAGCGCGAGCCGATCGAGCGCGGCTCCGACCGCGGGGAGCTCGGCATCGCCGAGCCGGCGCATCGCGCGGCTCAGATCATCGCGCAGCCGCAGGGTCGCGCGGTCGAGATCGATCGGCCCGTGCGCGCTGGGGATCGCGAGCGCGGTCGTGGTCGGCACCACGGCGGCCCGGCCGAGCACCGCGCCGCCGACGTGGGCGGTCCCCGACAGCCGCGCCGAGCGCACCGCGGCGGCGTTGCGGCGCTCGATCGCGAGCGTGACCGGCGCGCCGAGCGCGGTCGCCAGCGTGACCTCGTCGGTCGCGAACGGCTGCGCGGCGCGCTGCATGACCAGCACGCCGATCGTCGCGCCGGCCGCGATCAGCGGGATCCCGACGAACACCGGGTAGCGATCCTCGGCGAGCCCCGGCACCGGCTTGAACGCGGCCTCGGCCTCGGCGCGCGCCGCCGACACCGGTCGCATGCACTCGGCGACCAACCCCGTGATGCCCTCGCCGACCCCGAGCGTCGTGCCGATCGCGTCGGCGCCGAACCCGTGGTTACCGCGCATCACCAGCGCGTCGTCCTCGCACACGTAGATGCTGACCACCGCGGCATCCGCGATCGCCGCGATCTGCTCGCACATCGCGGTCAGCATCGTCTCGATCGCGCCGTCGTGCGACGCGAGCTCGATCAGCCGCATGATGCCGTCGACGCCGCGATCGCCGCGATGATGGACCTGCACGCCGGAGCTCGTCACGGCTCCAGACTGCCACCGATCCGTGCTTGGATGCGCCGATGACCAAGCCCAGCCACCTGTCGGATGCCGATCTCGCGCGCCTG
>DATBBB010000445.1:0-8660 GCA_036271215.1 Kofleriaceae bacterium
ATCGAGGCCGTCGAGCGAGCCGACCCCGGCCGCTTCGGCGAGCTGGTGGCGCACCAGCTGCTCGGTCAGCACGGCGCCGGTGCCGGGCTTGATCGCCTCGAGGTACGCCTGCAGACCGCGCAGCGTGGTGGTCGGTCCGAGCGCCACGCTGACCAGCAGATCGGCAGGCGGGTTCGGTACCGGGTTCGGCGTCGGAGTGGCCTCGGCGCGCGTGCAAGCCAGCGCGACAGCGACGCCCAGGATCAGTCGAGCAGCAGCCATGCGCGCACCGTACCTCAAACCCGCGGCCGAAACGCAAAACGCCGCGTCGTACCAGGCGTACAACGCGGCGCAGATCGCGGTCTTCCCGGGCGCTCAGCGCTTGCTGAACTGGAACCGAGCGCGCGCGGCCTTCTGGCCGTACTTCTTGCGCTCCTTCTTGCGCGGGTCGCGGGTGACGTACCCGGCGGCCTTGAGCTTGGGACGCAGCTCGCTGTCGACCTTCATCAGCGCGCGCGTGATGCCGTGGCGGATCGCGCCGGCTTGCGAGGCGATGCCGCCGCCGCGAACGGTGGCGTGGACGTCATACTGCGCGAGCAGCGCGACCTCTTCGAGCGCCTGGCGGATCACCATCCGGGCGGTCGGGCGCGAGAAGTAATCCTCGTCGCTGCGGTCGTTGATGATGAACTTGCCTTCGCCGGCGGTCAGCCACACGCGAGCGACGGCAGTCTTGCGGCGACCGGTTGCATACGTCTTCTGCATCGATGTTCTCGCTCTCGCCTAGTTCTTGATCTCGAGGACGCGCGGCTTCTGCGCGGCATGCTCGTGCTCGGTGCCACGGTAGATCTTGAGCTTCTTGATGACGCGGCGGCCGAGCGGCCCCTTCGGCATCATGCCCCACACGGCCTCGCGGATCGCGCGCTCGGGGTCGTCGGACAGCACGTCCTTGGCGATCCGGGTGCGAATGCCGCCGGGGAACAGCGTGTGGTGCCGGTACAGCTTCTTGTCGGGCTTGGTGCCGGTGAGCCTGATCCCGCCGGCGTTGAGCACGATCACGAAATCGCCCATATCGACGTTCGGGGTGTACGTGGCCTTGTGCTTGCCGCGGAGCACGAGCGCGATCCGCGAGGCGAGGCGTCCGAGCGTGTGGCCGGTCGCATCGATCACGTACCACTCTCGTTGCGCCTCACCGGCCTCTTTGGTGAGCCAGGAGCTCTTCTGCGTCGTCGTCATCATGGGCGTTTCTCGAAGTGCGATCGTCTACAAGACCGCGAAAGATCTGTCAAGCACGTAGCGGAAATGGGGGCAGACCATAGGCTGAAGCCAGGCTTCGAGGGGAGGGGTGGTGGCGATTTTTCGCCGTGGGTGTTCGGTTCGGTGATGCTGTACGGTAGTTCAGTGTTGGGTGGCTGTGATACGACAGTCGCGTGCACAGGGTCGGATTCATCCTAAAGCCCGACAAGTCCGAGGCCGGCGTCCTCCTGGAAGAGCTGGTGCCATGGCTGCTCGATCAGGGCCACGTGCCCGTGGTGACCGCCGAAGATCAGATCTCGCCTTACGGCTGCGAGATCGTTCCGGAGAGCGAGCTCGGCGCGGCGATCGACATCGCGGTCGTGCTCGGCGGCGATGGCACGATGCTGCGCGCGGCGCGGCTGGTCGCCGATCATGGCCGGCCGGTGCTCGGCATCAACCTCGGCCAGCTCGGCTTCCTCGTCGGGTTCGCGCCGCGCAACGCCAAGCAGGCGCTCGCCGAAGCGCTCGCCGGCGGGCTGACCCAGACCCGGCGGATGCGGCTCGCGGTCGCGTTCCGCCGCCACGGCGCCGAGCCGATCGTGCGCTACGCGCTCAACGACGCGGTGCTGCACCAGGGCGCGATGGCGCGCCTGGTCGAGGTCGACGCGTTCGTCGACGACGAGTTCGTCGCGGCGTACCGCGCCGACGGCCTGATCGTCGCCACGCCGACCGGCTCGACCGCCTACAACATGGCGGCCGGTGGCCCGATCGTCCTGCCCGGCCAGGCGGCGATGACGCTGACCCCGATCTGCGCCCACGCGCTGACCCACCGGCCGCTCGTGATCTCGGCGAACAACACGATCCGGCTGCAGCTCGGCGCCGATGTCCGCGGCGTGCTGATCACGGTCGACGCCCAGTGGGGCCACTCGTTCCTGCGCGGCGACCTCGTCGACATCACCGCGGCCGCGTCGCCGCTGGTGATGTTCAAGTCCAAGCAGAGCTTCTTCGATGTCATGCGCGACAAGCTGCACTGGGGCGCGCGCTCGGATCGCGGTGCGCACGACAAGCCGCGGGGAGACGACTGATGCTCCGCCACCTGCGGGTCACCAACTTCGCGATCCTCAGCGACGTGGCGATCGAGCTCGGCGACGGCATGAACGTGCTCACCGGCGAGACCGGCGCCGGCAAGTCGCTGATCGTCGAGGCCGTCAACCTGCTGCGCGGCGGCCGGGCGTCGGCCGACATCCCGCGCGCCGGCGCCGACGAGGCGGTGGTCGAGGCGGTGGTCGAGGTTCCGGACGACCTCGCGGCCCACGTCGCGCGCGTGATCGAGGGCGCCGGGCTGCCGGCCGGCGATCACCGCGAGGTGTTCATCCGCCGGGTGATCCAGCGCGGCGGGCGCAGCCGGACCTACGTCAACGGCGCGCTGACCACGCTGGCCCGGCTCGCCGAGCTCGGCGCGCTGCTGATCGATCTGTCGGGCCAGCACCAGCACCAGGGCCTGGTCGACCCCGGGCGCCACCTCGAGATCCTCGACGCGTTCGCCGGCGAGCCGGCGCTGGGCGCGGCGATGGCGGCGGCGTGGGCCGAGCTCAAGCGCTGCGACGACGAGCTGGCGTCGCTCGGCGGCGACGAGCGCCAGCGCGAGGCCCGGCTCGACTACCTGCGCTACCAGCTCGACGAGCTCGACGGCGCGGCGCTCCTGGCCGGCGAGGACACCGCGCTCGACCTCGAGCGGGCGCGGCTGGCGTCGGTCGATCAGCTGGCTGCGGCGGCGCGCGCGGCCGAGGACTCGCTGTACGGCGGCGACGACAGCGCGCGCGATCGGGTGGCGGCGGCGGCGCGCGAGGTCGAGCGCGCGGCGCGCACCGATCCGGGGCTCGAGCCGATGACCCGCCAGCTCGGCGAGATCGAGACCCTGATCGACGACGCGGCGGACCAGCTGCGCGACTACGCCGACAAGCTCGAGGGCGACCCCGAGCGGCTGGCGTGGCTCGACGAGCGGCTCGCGCTGATCCGCCGGCTGACCCGCAAGCACAACGGCTCGCTCGACGAGGTGATCGCGAAGGCCCACGAGCTCCGGCTCGAGCTCGATGCGCTGACCGGGCGCGACGTCCGGCTCGCCGAGCTGTCGTCGCTGCGCGGCCGCGCCGAGGCCGGTGCGGTGGCCGCCGCCGCCGCGCTGACCAAGAGCCGCCGCCACGCCGCGCGCCGGCTCGAGAAAGAAGTCGGGGCCACCCTGGTCGAGCTCGGCATGGGCGCGGCGCGGCTCAGCGTGGTGATCGAGCCGCGCGGCCTGGGCGCCGGCGGCACCGACCGGATCGAGCTGATGCTGGCGTCGAACAAGGGCGAGGATACCCGGCCGCTGACCAAGGTGGCATCGGGCGGCGAGCTGTCGCGGATCATGCTCGCGCTCAAGCTCGCGCTGCGGCGCGCCGACGAGGTCGCGACCTACGTGTTCGACGAGGTCGACACCGGGATCGGCGGCGCGGCGGCGCAGGTCGTCGGCTCGCAGATCCGCGCGGTCGCCGATCACCGCCAGGTGCTGTGTGTGACACACCTACCGCAGATCGCGGCATATGCCGATCACCACTTCCATGTCGAGAAGACCGAGCTCGCCGGGCGCACCGAGACCCACGTCCGGCGGCTGACCGCGACGGCGCGCCGGGACGAGCTCGCCCGCATGCTCGGTGGCCACGCGACGTCCAAGGCCCGCGCCCACGCGGCGGAGCTGCTCGCCGAGGCGGCCCGCCCCAGGCGCTCGCACCTCGCGCGCGTGTCGTGACGTGCCGATGCATGTGATCGGGGTCTCCGGGTTCCAGGTGGGGGCAAGGCTGGGTGTCGGGCGCGCTGAATCGGTGTCGCGCCACCGACACTGACGCACCTGCACCACGGGCCGCCGTGTCGGTGACCGTGGACATTCACGCTCGGCGGAGATCGCGCGTGCCTGGACGCCCGTCATGTGCAGTCATGACATGCAGTTGTGGCCATCGCGCGCGACCGCGCAGATTGGCATCGTGGTTGCTCGAGGCCGCAGTATGTCTTACCGAACCGTCTCCGCTGCTGCCTTGTTCGCCGCGCTGTTCGCCGTCGGGTGTGGAACCGCGATCTCGAGCACCGTCATCAACTCGTCGCCGCACCCGATGAACGCGCGGCCGCCCGAGACCGTGGAAGTGTTCTCGAGCGGCCCGCCGGCCCGGCCCCACGTCGACGTCGCCCTGCTCGAGGCCGAGCAGCGCAGCGACCTCAGCGCGGACAACACCCCGCAGTTCGTCAATCACCTGCGCGCGCGCGCGGCGGCGATGGGCTGCGACGGCATCGTGCTCGGCGGCGTGACCAACACGACCGACGCGACCTGGACCACCACCAACAACGGCAGCCGCAAGGGTATCACCGCGACCTGCATCGTCTACCAGGGCCCGGATGGCCCCGGGGGACCGGACGCGCAGCCGCCGGGCCCGCCGCCCGCGATGACCCCGCCGCCGCCGGCCGCGCCGCCCGCGGGCTGAGCTCCACGCAGCTCCGCCGCCCGGCCCACCGTCGTTACCTCGTCTCCGTGTCGTAGCAAGCGAGCTCACGATCCTGCGACCAGAGATAGATCCGTCGCTGCGGATGCAGCTGGCGGTGTGTCTCCCAGAGCGCGATCAGGCTGCGGTCGGCCAGGCCGATGCCGCGCATGGCGTGATCCGGGAAGTCGCTGAGCCAGGCGGCGATGTCCGCCGTGGCGGGGAGCGGGGTCGGCGTGAACGGCAGCTCGCCTCCGAGCGAGGCCGAGGCGAAGCGTATGAAGTCGTCGGCGGACCTCCGCCGCGCCGCGCCGTCCGGGATGTGCGCGACGTGGTTCCCGGTCTCGACGAGCACCGCGAGCGGGAGCAGGAACTCCTCGCCGGCCTGCTGCCGCTTAGCGAATTCATCGACCACGCCCTCGTGGTTGGACGCGAGCCCTCGGAAGTTCAGCAGCTCGACGAGGATCGACGTGTCGACGATGCAGATCGTCACTTACCGGCCCGCTGGAACAGGTCGAGCGCGGCCCCGGCCTGGCGCGCGCGTTCGGCCTCATCGCGCCGGTGCTTCATGTAGCGATCGAGCGTCCCGCTCGATAGCAAGAAGCCGAGCGGGCCCTGGGCGACCAGCGCGGCATAGTCGTCGAGCGCGGCCAGGCGCTGCAGCGCGCTGCGGCCGGTGGCGACCTCGCGATAGTTGGCGACGACGTCGGGGATCGCGGCGAGCGGCGTGGCATCGGCCAGCGCCGGGTTGTGGGTCGTCAACAGGACGCGGAGCCGGCGTTGCTTGGCGATGTCGTAGAGCGCGTCGAGCAGCAGCTTCGCGCGGCTCGGGTGGACGCCGTTATCGATCTCCTCGATGACGACGAGCGAGCCCTCCGCCACCGAGAGCACCGCGGCGGCGATCGCGAGCACGCGGAGCGTGCCGTCGGACAGCACCGCCCCGTCGCGGATCTCGGAGTGGCCGCCGAACGTCTCGGTCAACCTCGCCATGACCTCGTTGCGCGGCGTGGTCAGGAAGTCGATGTCCGCGATGTCCTGCTCGGGGAGCTTGCGCACGAAGCCGAGGATCGCTTCCTTGTCGCCGCGGTCGCACAGGAACTTCAGCGTCGACGAGACGTTGCTGCCGTCGCCGCGCAGCGCATGCTCGTCGGCGTAGGCATAGCCGCGCATCTCCTTGGGGTTGGGATCGAGGAACAGCGTGGACGACAGCGCGCGCTGGAGGCGAAGTGCCGCCTCGGGGATCTTGCGCTGCGCCTCGGGGTGCTCGAACCGCGCGGGGGTCAGCAGCTGGGTGAACATCGCCTGCTGATCGATGCACGTGATGTGTGGCGTCTTGCCGCCTCGAGCGAAGTTGTTGTAGGCGACGCTGACCTCGCTACCGTGCGAGTGTGCCGGCGCGTCGATCCGGTAGTAATAGGGAATCGCCTCGCTGGTGTCGCTCGCGGTGAGATCTTCGCCGACGATCCGCGGGCCGCCGTTGTCCACCTTGAGCTCGAGCTGCAAGCTCAGCTCGGGCACACCGGGCTCCGGCACGAGCGTGCAGCCCAGGGCGATCGGCTCCGCGCGAACGAGCGGTAGATCGGCGAGGCTGCCGCGGATCGTCATCTCGCCGGACTTCATCGCCGCGGACAGGTCCGCCAGGCGGCGCCCGCTCGCGAGCCATGCCAGGAGCTGCATCGCTTCGATGAGGTTGCTCTTGCCGGCCGCGTTGGCGCCGACGAGCACCGTCAGCGGCGCCAGCGGCAGGGTCGCTCTCGCGTAGCTCTTGAAATTTACGAGCGAAAACGACGCCAGCACATCATGAGCCTATCACGCCGTCCCCAAGGGGCGGCCGGCTGCGGTTTCGGCGCCAGCTGACCAGCTGCCCAGGAGTCCGTATGGCATACGGACTCCGTCGCCTCGATCGCCTCGCGAAACGCTCGGCTATACGGACCCCGGACGCGCTCGCATGCTCGCGCTAGCTGACCGGCTTGCGCGCCGGCTGGGTCCGGCCCGGCGACTTCTTCTTGCCGCCGCCGCCGTGACCGGACCAGTCGGTCCAGCGATAGCTCGGCTCGCCGGGGGCGCGGAAGTCGACGTGGATGAACTGGCTGGTCGGGTAGATCCCGATGCCGAGCGCGCCGCCCTCGTCCTTGCCGACGTCGAGGGTCTGGGCGAACTCGTAGAGGTCCTTGATCGAGACATCCTTGATGTGGATGTCCATCGCCGAGGCGTGATAGTGCCGGCTCGAGTCGCGCTCGTGGAACCGGAACCCGGACACGAGCTGGACCGGCTTGCCCTCGTAGTGATCGCAGATCCGCGACAGGTGCTCGTAGAGCTCGGCGCGGACCGCGCGGACCTCGCCGCCCTTGGTGTCGCGCCACAGGTTATCGAGCTTGGCGAGCGACTCGTCGTTGAAGCTGCCGTCTTCGTTGTAGATGTTGCCCTGGAACTCCTCGCCGAGGTTCTCGGCGCGGAGCCAGACGTTGCCCGACGGCTTGTCCAGCGGGTCTGTCCGCAGCGCGGACGTCGCGGCGTTGTGACCCTGGAACACCGCGACGCGCTTGCACGACTTCTTGCCGCCGTGGTCCGAGCACTGCTTCATCGTGCCCTTGTCGTTCACGCTACGGCGGGCGGCGAGCTTGGCCGCGGGCTTCGCGGGGTCCGCGGCGAGCGGCCCGGTCCCCAGGACCAGGCCAGCGACGATGAGCAGGGCGGACCGGCGCATGGACGCGTAGGCTAGGCCGAGCCGGCGATCGATCTCAACAAATGCCGGCACGAAATCCCGGATCGGTGCCGGCACTTACGGTCCAAACCACGAAGATTACCGATCGGCGGTAATCGACGGGACGAGTGTTCAGTACGCAAGCGTGATCAACCTGGACCCTGCGGCGGCAGCTGGGGGAGCGCGACGCCGGGCAGCGGCACGTGGACCAGCTCGATGCCGATCTGCTTCGCGATCTCGAAGATCCGATCGTCGCGATAGAACTCGCCGTACGCGATCCGGACAATGCCGGCGTTGGCGAGCTGCTTGAAACAGCTCCAGCACGGGCTCGCGGTGACGTAGGTGATCGCGCCGTCGATGTTCACGCCGTTGCGCGCGGCCTGGATGATCGCGTTGGCCTCGGCGTGGATCGTCGCGACGCAGTGGCCGTCCTCCATCATGTGGCCGACGTCCGAGCAGTGCGGCATGCCGCGGATCGAGCCGTTGTAGCCGGTCGACAGGATCGTCCGGTTGCGGACCAGCACCGCGCCCACGTACTTGCGCGGGCAGGTCGAGCGCGTGGCGACGACCTGCGCGATGCTCATGAAGTATTCGTCCCACGACGCGCGCGGGCGGATGTCATCGGCCATGCCGGCATCCTACGACGGGATGGGCTATGGTCCGCGGTCAGATGGCTGGTCAGGAGACGAAGTCAAAGTACAAGGATACGGTGGTGCTTCCGGACACCCCGTTTCCGATGCGGGGCGATCTGGCCAAGCGCGAGCCCGAGATCCTCGCGCAGTGGGATGCCTCGAAGCTGTACGAGCGGATCAACGAGGCGCGGGCGAACGCGCCGCTGTTCCTGCTCCACGATGGCCCGCCGTACTCCAACGGCAACATTCACTACGGCCACATCCTCAACAAGATCCTCAAGGACATCGTCGTCAAGTCGCGCACGATGGCCGGGTTTCGCACGCCGTACGTCCCGGGCTGGGATACCCACGGCCTGCCGATCGAGCTCGCGATCGAGCGCGATCCGAAGATCCTCGCCCGCCGCAGCACGATGTCGCCGTCCGAGGTCCGCACGCTGTGCCGCGAGTTCGCGCTGCGCTACGTCGAGATCCAGCGCACCGAGTTCAAGCGGCTCGGCGTGCTCGGCGATTGGGCCCAGCCCTACCTCACGCTCGATCACACGTACGAAGGCGCGATCGCGCGCGCGCTCGCCGCGTTCACCCGCGCCGGCTTCCTCTACCGCGGCA
>DATBBB010000446.1:0-10047 GCA_036271215.1 Kofleriaceae bacterium
TGGTGCAAGCCGTAGCGCGAGCCTCAATTGGTCGGCGCTTCGATCGCGGTAGGGACGGCCCTTCGTCGAAGACTCGGCCGCTCCCCGCACGGATCGTGCCCGTTTGGGATACGGCCGACACTGGGTTAGGCGAGGTCACCACCTGGATCGGCTGGATCCCGGGCTCCCCGGAGCGGCTTGTTAGCAGGGTGGGGTAAATTCTGGCCGATGAGTTTCAAGCGGCGCGTGCTGTCGGCGCTGGGCAAGGACGTCTTGCTCGAGACCGGCCGTGGCCTCGAGCTCGATGTCACGACCTGGATGGGAGTCGAGGAGTTGCGTGACGCGTTGGCGAAGAGCAAGCGGACGAGACTGGACGCGATCGTCCAGGAGTCGCTGTCGCGCGACACGCTCAAGGACATCTGCGGCGCCGTCGGGCTCGACGACATCGGTACGGAGAAGGCGGCGCCGGCGCCGGCGAGTCCCGGATGACCGCCGAGTCGCAGGCGGCGATACTGCCCTCCGGCTACGCCGCGTGGATCGCCGACGTGAAGTTGCGCATCCGCAGCGCGCAACAGCGCGCCGCGCTCGCGGTGAACAAAGAGATGCTCCATCTGTACTGGCAGATCGGGCGCGACATCCTCGACCGGCAAGCCGTGGCTGGTTGGGGGAGCGGCATCCTCAGCCGGATCGAAGCCGACCTACGCGTCGAGTTCCCAGAAATGCGCGGCTTCTCGCAGACGAATCTCAAGTATATGCGAATGTTTGCAGAGGCTTGGCCCAACCCGAGCGCAATTGGTCAACGAATCGTTGACCAATTGCCGTGGGGCCAGAACATCACCCTGCTCACCAAGCTTAAGACGCGCGAGGAGCGGCTGCTCTACGCCGTGCGCGCCGTCGAGCACGGCTGGTCACGGCCGCTCCTCACGCATCACATCGAGCTTCGTACCTTAGAGCGTGAGGGCAAGGCGGTCACGAACTTCGAGCAGCGGCTGCCGAAGCCTCAGTCGGACCTCGCACGCGAGACGTTGAAGGACCCCTACCGCTTCGACTTCCTCTCGCTTGGCTCCGAGGCCGAGGAACGAGAGATCGAGGCCGCGCTCGTTACGCACATCACGAAGTTTCTGCTGGAGTTGGGCGCCGGCTTCGCGTTCGTAGGGCGTCAGGTTCATCTCGAGGTCGGCGAGCGGGACTTCTACATCGACCTGCTCTTCTATCACCTGCGCTTGCGCTGCTTCGTGGTGCTGGAGCTCAAGGCCGTCGAGTTCGAGCCCGAGCACGCGGGCAAGCTGAACTTCTACTTGAGCACCGTCGACGAGAAGCTGCGCCACGAGCACGACAACCCGACGATCGGCATCTTGCTCTGCAAGACCAACAACCGCATCATCGCCGAGTACGCGCTCCGCGGCGTCCACAAGCCGATCGGCGTCGCGGAGTACCAGTTGGTGCAGGCGCTGCCCGCGCAGTTCGAAGCGAGCCTTCCGAGCATCGAGCTGCTCCAGGCTGAACTGACCGAGGCCGACATCGATGAGCTAAAGAAGATCCACCACGTCGCCGGTGGTGACCTGGCCGCCACGCCACCGACCACAGCGCCACGGCCGGCGCCGCCCAGCACACGTTACGCGACCAAGACGGCGAAGACTTCACCGAGCAAGAAGACGCCGCGGTCGAAGAAGCCTCCACCTTCGAAGAAGGCGAGACGATGAAGGAGTCCTTCATGACTGAATCCGTCGCCGACGATCACGACGACTTCCACCTCAGCGCCATCTGAGAGGTCGGTGGGCTCGTCGAGTCTGAGCCCCGTCACAGCTTGCGCTCCAGGATCCGAGCGACCGGGGCGATCGCAACGTATCGCTGGGGCGACAAGCCGATCGACTTTCTCACGGTCACTTCGCGGGCGGCCGGCGGGTGACCAGCACCAGCTCGAGCCGGCGGTTGGCCGACTTGTCCTTCTTGGAGACCGGCGCGTACTGGCTGAACGCGAGCGCGGCGAGCCGCGTCGGCTCGAGCTTCGCGGTGTCCTGGAAGTAGTGCACGACGGCGAGCGCGCGCGCCGCCGACAGCTCCCAGTTGGTCGGGAACCGGACGGCCGGGGGCGATGCCGGCGCCGGCGCCGCGACCGGTTTGGCGCCCTTCTTCGCCGGAGCCGCCGGAGGCTGCGGCGGTGCCGCGCGCGGCAGCGCGACCGGTTGATCGTCGGTGTGACCCTGGACCCAGACCTGGCGATCGGGGAGATCTTTCAGCACGGCGGCGAGCTTGCCGAGCACCACCTTGCCGCGATCGGTCAGCGCGTCGTCGTTGGGCTTCCACAGCATGCGGTCGGCGATCTGGACGTGGACGTCGTCGCCGTCGAGCGTGACCTGGGCCCACGCCTTGTCGACCGCGGCCTTGAGCTTGACCGAGGCCTGCTCGGCCGCCTGGTGCTGGGTGGTCTCGCTCGCGGTCTTGCCGGCGAGCTCGCTCTGGGCCGCCGCCGCGACGGTGAGCTTGTCCTCGATGTCGCGCTTGCCCGCCGCGGTCTGATCGAGCGACTTCTCGAGCGCATCGGCGCGATCCTTCTGGGTCGTCGCCGCGGCCTGGGCGTCGCTCGCGCGCTTGTCAGCCGCCGCGATCCGCGGATCGGGTGCGATCAGCGGCTGCAGGAACCACGCGCCCGCACCGCCGGAGGCCACGCCGAGAACCAGGAGCGCGATCCAGCGCCGGCTGCGCCCACCGCGCGAGCCGACGTGCTTGGTCGGCTGCCGCGACTCGTCCCGGCGCGCCGCGGGCACGGGGATCCGCGGATACACCATGACGCCGCTCTCGTTGTCGTCTGGCGACATCCGGAGAGCCTAGCGCGAAACGCTCGGTCAGTCGCCGACCGAAGCGCCGCCACCGCGCGGATCCGAGGCGCCGTCCCAGCCGGTGGTCGTGTGCACGATCGCGGTGATCGCGCCGAACGCGCGCCGCGGCTCGCCCCACTGCAGCTTGTAGCCCATCGCGCGCAGCGCCTCGTCGGCCGGCTGATCGATCGACGACGGCTCGACGTGCACGACGTCGGGCAGGTGCTGGTGGTGGATGCGCGGCTGGGCGACCGCGATGTCCGCGGTCTGATGAAAGTCGATCACGTTGGAGATCGTCTGCCACACCGCGGTGATGATCCGCGGCCCGCCGCCGGCCCCGGCGAGCATGAACAGCTCGCCCTTGGCATCCTCGACGATCGTCGGCGACATCGACGACAGCATCCGCTTGCCGGGCTCGATCTTGTTCGCGGTGCCCTGGACCAGGCCGAACGTGTTCGGCGACCCCGGCTTGGACGCGAAGTCATCCATCTCGTTGTTGAGCAGGAACCCGGCGACCGTGATGCCGTTGCCGAACGACGTGTTGAGCGTGGTGGTCAGCGCGACCGCCATCCCGCTGGCGTCGACCGCGCACAGGTTGGTCGTGTGATCGCCCTCGAGCAGCGGGGTGACGTCCTTGGACGGCGTCGCCTTGTCGGTGATCGTCGCGAATTGCTTGTCGAGGTAGGCCTGCGACATCAGCTTGGCGACCGGCATGTCCTTGACGAACGCCGGATCGCCGAGCAGCTCGTTGCGCGCCGCGAACGCGCGCCGCCAGACCTCGACCAGCCAGTGGACGTGACTCGCGCCGTACCACGGCAGCTTGCCGAGCTCGAGCTTGCCGAGCAGGCCCGCGGTCATCGCCAGCACGATGCCGCCCGACGACGGTGGCGGCATCGAGACCACCGAGTAGCCGCGATAGCCGAACCGCAGCGGGTCGCGCCACACCGCGGTGTACTTCGCGAGATCGTCGGCGGTCATGATGCCGCCGCCGGCCTGCATCTCGGCGACGATCGCCGCCGCGGTCTCGCCCTTGTAGAACCCATCGGGGCCGCGGTCGGCGATCCGCTGCAGCACCGCCGCGAGCTCGGGGTTGACGACCTTGTCGCCCTTGTTGCGCGGCACCCGGTTCGGCGCCCAGATCGCCGTGCTCGCGGGGTTCTTGACCAGGAGCGGCGCGATCTGGACCAGCGACTGGTGCAGCTTGTCGTCGACCACGAAGCCATCGCGCGCCAGCGCGATCGCCGGCGCGATATCGTCCTTCCACGGCTTCTTGCCGAGCTTGTGGTGCATCTCCCACAGCCCGGCGACCGAGCCCGGCACGCCGACCGCGCGATCACCGCGCAGCGAGCCATCGGTCTGGTTGCCGTTCTTGTCGAGGAACATGTCGGGCGTGGCCGCGGCCGGCGCGACCTCGCGGAAGTCGATCGCGACCGCCTTGCCGGCCCCGGTCCGGATCACCGCGAACCCGCCGCCGGCGATGTTGCCGGCGCTGGGGTGGGTGACCGCGAGCGCGAACGCGGTGGCGACCGCGGCGTCGACCGCGTTACCGCCGGCGAGCAGGATGTCGTGGCCGGCCTTGCTGGCGAGCGGCGCCTCCGAGACCACCATGTCGTGCTTGCCGCTGCCGATCGTCGCCTGATCGACGAAGCTCTGGCCGACGACCCGGTAGTCCGGCTGCGTCACCGACGGCGTGGTGAACGCCTGGGGCGGCGTGTGATCGTCCGCGGCGGCGGCCCGCGGCGGCGTGGCGGGTGCCGCGGGAGGCGGCGGGGGTGGCTGGCGGGAGCACGCGACGACCAGCGCGACGAGCAAGACCCTGACGTTCATGGCGGCGCATCCTACGACACGAATGTCGTGACCGGCGGGGATTCGCCGGATCTGATGCCGCCGCCGCGATTGCCCACCCGGCGCTGCAAGTGGTCTTCCCAGCTCAGGATTTCGCGCGCCGCGGCGCTGGCACCGAGGTTGCTTAATGCCCTGGCCATGAGAAACTTCTGGGTGGCTGCGCTTGTGCTCACGACCGCGTGCGTTGGCGGTTCGTCGGACTCGGACTCGGTCGGGAGCTCCGCCGGCGGCGGCGACGACAGCGCGCCGGTCGCCGGCAGCGGCAGCGGCGCGGCCGGGGGCAGCGGCGCGGCCGGCGGGGTCAGCTTCGGCGGCGCCCAGGACGTCGGCGACTTCAAGTCGATCCTCGATAGCGGCGGGATCCCGGGGCCGGACACGTTCGACGCCAACGGGTTCTTCAACGAGCACTACAACGCCCCCGCGCCCGCGAGCTGCGGAAATCTACTGTGCATCACGTCGGGGATGTCGGTCGGCCCGGACTGGCTGACCGGCGACCACCAGGCGACGCTGCAGATCGCGATCGAGTCGACCGCGGATCCCAAGACGTTCCAGCGCCTGCCGATGAACCTCGTCGTCGTGGTCGATCACTCGGGCTCGATGGCGCTCGACAGCCGGCTCGACAAGGTCAAGTCCGGGCTCCACTCGATGGTCGACAACCTGCAGGACGGCGATCGGCTCGCGATCGTCGAGTTCGACGACGTGGTCACGGTCGACGCCGCGCTCGGCACCACGCTCGATCGCCCCGCGCTGCACGCGATCGTCGATAGCCTCACCCCGCGCGGCGGGACCGACATCTACGACGGCCTGCTCCAGGGCTTCCAGCTGCTCGGCGACGTGCCGGCGAGCGAGCGCCAGAACCGGGTGATCTTGCTGTCCGACGGCAACGCGACCTCCGGCGACACCGTGCAGGCCGACATCCTCGCGATGGCCAAGGACCGGGTCGGGCGCGGCATCGGGCTGACCACGATCGGGGTCGGCCAGGACTTCGACATCGCGCTGATGCGCGGGCTCGCCGAGCAGGGCGCCGGCAACTTCTACTTCCTCGAGGATCCGAGCGCGGCGACCGAGGTGTTCACCGAGGAGCTCAACTACTTCCTGCAGCCGATCGCGCTCGACGTCCAGCTCACCGCGACCGCCGGCCCGGGCTACCGGTTCGCCGACGCCGCCGGCACCACGCTGTGGACCAACGGCCCGACGTCCGGCCTGATGCAGATCCCGGCGGTGTTCGTCGCCAGCCGCACCACCCAGAGCGGCGAGGACGGCCGGCGCGGCGGCGGCAGCATGATCTTCATCAAGATGACGCCGGTGGCGGGCAACACCGGGCGGGTCGCCGACCTGACGATGTCGTTCCGCACCCCGGGCTCGACGGCGCGCACGACCCAGACCCTGTCGCTCGACTACGCCAACGACCCCAACGAGACGCCGGCCCAGCCGTACCTGTCGAGCCCGGAGATGGCCGAGCGCTACGCGATGTACAACATGTACCTCGGGATCCACGCCGCGACCCAGACCCAGGATCTCGGCTGCGCGACCGCGATCCTGACCGCGACCCGCAACAACGCGACCACGTGGAACGCGACGCACGAGGATCCGGACATCGCCGCCGACCTGATGCTGGTCGACGAGTACCTCGGCAACCTCAGCACGCAGGGCGAGTACGGCGAGTACAGCGGCGACTATCCGGTGTCGAGCTGCGTGGTCGGGACCAACCTGCCGGGCGAAGGCGCCAATCCCCCGTTCAACAATACCACCGGCGACGACGAGCCGACGCACTACAACGGCCTGGCGTGCTCGACCGGCGGTCCGGCCGGTGGGTTGCCGGTGGCGCTCGGCATGCTGGCGCTGGTGATCCGCCGCCGCCGCCGCGCCTGATCGGCTAACTGACGAAGATCGCGGGCCGCGTGGCGGACCCGCAAAAATCAGCGCGGCCCCGAAAAGAATCGGCGCCGCGCTCGTCTTTTGGGGTGGGTAGTGATGTCTCGCGTGGAGCATGGATCCTTGACCCGGTCATCCCCCCATGCCAACGTCCGCTCGGGCTTCCTCGAGCACGACGCTGCATGGGGCGGACGGCGCATGCACGATTTTCCCGACGAGCTCGCGCGGCACCGGCCCTCGCTGGAGCGGTCGGCGCGGCGGCTTTGTCGCAATCACCAGGACGCCGAGGATCTGGTCCAGGCGACCCTGGAGAAGGCGTGGCGGGCGCGGGCGCAGTTCCTCCCGGGCGGCAACCTGGGCGGCTGGCTGTACCGGATCCTGACCAACCGTCACCGTGACAACCTCCGCCGCAGGACCGGTATCCAGGTGCCGCTGCCGGACGAGCTGCCGGACCACGCGCCGGAGGCCGAGGAGATCTCGGCGCTGCTCGCGCTGGCGCCGGAGACCGTGCTCGAGGCGCTCGGTCAGCTGCCGCCGGAGCTGCGGGCGCCGCTCGAGCTGATGGCGGTGCGCGGCAAGCGCTATCGCGAGATCTCCCTGGAGCTCGGGGTGCCGATCAACACCGTCGGGACGCGGATCCGGCGGGCGCGGTTGCTGTTGCAGGCGGCGTTCGCGAAGGCCGACGCGCAGAACCAGGGCGGCGCCCGATGAGCGACCCGAACGAGCTCGACCCGAACGAGCCTGCCGGGCCGACCGACCCGGCCGGGCCGACCGACCCGGCGGACCCGACGCCGTGCGACCAGCTGCACGCGTACGTCGACGGCGAGCTGGCGGACGCCGAGCACGCCGCGTTCGAGGCCCACCTGGCGACGTGTGACGCGTGCGGCGACGAGCTGCCGCGGCTGTTGGCGCTGATGGCGGCGCTCGACACCGTGGCCGAGGCGCCGGGCGCGCCGTTGACCGTGCCGGAGGGCACCGCGCGGCTGACCGTGATCTCCGGCGGGCTCGATGCCGCCCGATCGGCGGCGCCGGAGCTGGACGGCCCGGATCAAGTGGATCGCGGCGATCGCCCGGAGCACCGGGCGAGTGACCGCGTGGTGCATTCAGCGGGGGAACCGAAGCCGGTCGCGTCGCGGCCGGCCCGGCGGCGGCGATCGTGGCAGCTCGCCGTGGGGGCGGCGAGCCTGGTCGCGATCGCCGCCGGGTTGGTCGTGTTCGTGCTGCCGGGCCGGCACGATATCAACGGTGGCGATGGGCCGCCGGTGATCGCGTCGCTCGCGGGAGATCTGCGGCCGACCCGCAGCATCGAGGCCCGGCTCAGCTACACCGGCGCCGAGGCGTACCGGCGGTTCGACGTCGCGCGCGGCGCGCAGAGCGCAGAGCCGATCTCGCTCGACCGGCTCGCCCAGCTCGAGAAGGCCGGCAACTGGCACGGCCTCGCGGTCGCCGCGCTGCTCGCCGGGGAGCGCGACCGGGCGGTCCAGTCGTTCGCGCAGGCGCCGGCGACCCCGGAGGTCGACAGCGACCGCGCGGCGCTCGAGCTCGCCGACGGCAGCCCCGCGGCGCTCCAGCGGGCGCTCGACGCTGCCGATCGATCGCTGGCGGTGGCCGATCGCGGCGCGGCGCGCTGGAACCGCGCGCTGGTGCTGGTCCGGCTCGACGCCCCGCTCGCGGCCGCGCTCGACTTCGATCGGGTCGCCGCGCTCGGCGAGCCCGGATGGGCCGACGAGGCGCGCACCCGGGCCGCCGCGCTGCGCGCCCAGGTCAAGCAGCGCCGGACGCGCTGGAAGGCCGCGATCGACGCCGGCAAGCAGCTGATCTCCGACGGCACGCTCCCGGCACCCGAGCTCGTGACCGTCACCGGCACGATGACGCGCGACCTGTACGACGCGGTGCGCGCCGCGCCGTCGAAGGATCGCGTGCTGGCGCTGTTGCCGATGGCCCAGACGCTCGACGCCGCGTACCACGCCGATCGGCTGGCCAGCTACGTCCAGCGGATCGCGGCGAGCAACTTCGCAGTGCGCAAGCCGCTCGCCGAGGCCTACCGTGCGCTCGTGGTGCGCCAGCTCGCGGGCCAGCCACTGCCCGATGCTGACATCGATGCGCTGTTCGCGCGGCTCGCCAGGCCCTCTGGCAACGACGACATCTGGCTCGGTGCCATGATCCGCACCGCCCGCGCCGGCAAGCAGCTCGACGAGTACCGCACGCGCGCCGCGGCGACCGGTGATCCGTGGTTCGCCGCGATCGCCGAGCACGAGGCCGCCAAGGCCGAGCTCGCCGCCGGCAAGACGGCCAAGGCCGAGCAGCGGCTGCGCAACGCGCTCGAGGTCGCGCGCCAGGCGCGGCTCGGTTACCGCGCGCTGTTGATCGAGGACCAGCTGATCGGCATCCACCGCGACCAGCGCGCGCTCGGCCAGGCCAGCGACGAGGTGCGGACCGCGCTCCACGAGGCGGCCGCGTCCGGCGAGGCGCTGATCGAGATGAACGAGATCAACGAGCTAGCTTCGATCAGCGAGAACCGCTACGCGCCCCGGCTCGCCCGCGCCTACCTCGTCGAGCTGCTCGAGCGCGCCCAGACCACCGACGCGGTCGGCCCCAGCCCGTACACCGACGACTACGTGTGCGCGACCCGGTGGTCGGCCTATGGATCGCTCGCCAACACCGCGCTCGCGCTGTCCGAGCCCGCGCGCGCGCGCGCCGAGATCGCCCGCACCGATCACTGCCGGCCCGACGCGATCGACGCCGGCTGGGACGCGCTGCGCACCGCGCTGGTCCGCGCCGAGCTGTACCACATCGATCATCGCGCCGAGGACGCGCAGATCGCGCGCGCCAGCATCGCCGCGGCGCACGCCGCGCCCGACCCCGCGCTCGAGTGGCAGGCGATGCTCGGCTACGTCGAGGGCGACCTCGCGCTCGAGACCGACCGCCAGGCCGGCCAGCGCCTGCTGCGCGAGGCGATCGCCACCGCTGCGCGGGCGCCCGGCGACAGCAACGGCCTGCGCACCAAGGCGCGCGCATACAGCTTCTCGCGGCTCGCGCTCGACGCCGGCCGGGCGTCCGAGTTCGCCCAGGTCCTGCGCCTGCTCGGCGAGACCCTCGGCGTCCGGGCACCGGACCGCTGCGCCGTCGCGATCGCGGTGCAGGATCAGCAGGCCGTGGTCGCGTTCGCCGACGCCGCCGGCGCGGTCGGCGGCCAGTACACCGCGGTGATCGCCGCGCCCGCGCTCGAGCTCGACGCCCGGACCCTGGTGCCGCCCGCGATCGCCGCGCGGCTGACCGGCTGCGACCGCGTGACCGTGCTGACCCGCGCCCCCGCGCTCGGCGCCGGCCGGTTGCTGCCGCCCGAGCTGGCGTGGAGCTTCGCGCTGTCGCGCGTGCCCGGCGATCCGCCACCGCCCGCGCTGGCCGGCAGCCGGCTCGTCGTCGCCAACCCCGAGCCGCCGCCCGACCTCCAGCTGCCGCCGCTCGGGCCGGATCCCGAGGCCGCGGCCGAGGCCAACGAGCCTGCCGTCTCCGGCCGCGTCGTCCT
>DATBBB010000447.1:0-12748 GCA_036271215.1 Kofleriaceae bacterium
GTGCCGCCAGCGTACACGAGCGCTGCCCGCGCGTGGTGTCCCATCACCGTTTCCGGTCCTCCACTCGGCACGTTCTTGATACGCGCCGGAGATCTCAGGGCTTCCCGATGATTGATTGACACTGTGTCAGGCTTCTTGTACCGCCGCGTGCTTGAGCCGCTCCGCGTCCAGCGGCGCAGAAAGCGAACCAGGCCATGACCTTGCCATCCGAACCAGCCATCGACGACTCCAAGGGCTCCGGGGGCTCCAAGGGCTCCGGGGGCTCCGGGGGCTCCAAGCAGGCCGGTGAATCCGGACCGTCGCTGTGGCTCGGCCGGCTCGCCGGCACCCAGGCCCAGATGGGCGCGCAGCACGGTCGGCTGGTCGCGCGCGACGCGGTGCGGCTGTTCGCGATGTACCGCACGATGGCCGAGCGGACCCTGGGCGGCGACCTCGGCGCGGCCGGCAAGCTGGCGATCCGCGCGATCGCGACCGCGTGGCAGGCCCGGCTGGTGCGCGACCGGCCGGCCGAGCTCGCGGCGCGCACCGAGGCGTTCCTCGACGCGGTCACCCGCGAGGCCGGCGCGGTGCCGCGCGGCGCGCGGTACGCGTTCGCGGTGATGGACGCGCTGCAGAACGTGGTGTCGCTCTCGGCGCGGCTGCACCAGGGGCCGTTTGCGGGCGCGGTCACCGCGCGCGGGGTCGCGGCGGCGGTGCCGGCGTGCTCGACCGCGATCGCGTGGGGCCGGGCGACCCACGACGGCGAGCTGTGGTTCGGCCGCAACTTCGACTTCCCCGGCGTGGGCATATGGGACGCGGCGCCGGCGTTCGTGGTGTGCGCGCCGGATCGCGGCCAGCGCTACGGGTTCTTCGCCGCGCGCGGCGCCGATACCCCGGTCGTGACCGTGGTCAACGAGGCTGGGCTGGTGATGGCGCCGCACACCCGCTGGCACCGCGACGTCCGGTTCGGCGGCGGCAGCGCGATGATCGTCGATCTGGTGCACGCGATCGCGGCGCGCGCCGAGACCATCGACGACGCGATCGCGATCGCGCGCGAGCGGCCGGTGGCGTCGAGCTGGGGGATCGCGATCGGCAGCGCGCGCGAGCGCACCGCGTGCGTGCTCGAGCTCGCGGGCCGGCGGGTCGGCGTGGTGCGCGCCGCGCCGGGCGCCGATCACCTGGTGTGTACCAATCGCTACCGCAGCGCCGCGCTGCAGCCGGGCGAGCTGGCGGCGTCGCACGCGTGGGTGATCCAGCCCGATCGCCGCGAGCGCCGGCTGCGCGCGCTGATCGAGCGCCGGACCGCGCCGCTGACCCCGCAAGACCTCGCGCGGTTCCTCGGCGACCGCCTCGATCCGGACGATCCGAGCGGCGCGCCGCGCCAGCTCGGCGGCGTGGTCGCGCAGGCGCTGAACGTCCACTGCGCCGTCGTCGCGCCCGGGCTGCGCCGCGCCTACGCCGGCATCGATCGCGCGCCGTGCTGCGACGGGACCTGGGCCGAGCTCGGCTGGGACTGGGACGGTCCGGTCGGCGGCTGGGGGCTAGGCGCGCCGGCGAGCTCGGGGTTCCGGGCCGGCGTGGCGCCGGGGTTCGCCGCGCCGCACAGCGAGGCCAGCCGCCACGTCCGCGACGCGACCGCCGCCTACGAGGCCGATCACGACGCCGCGGCAGCCGGCGCGGCGATCGAGCGCGCGATCGGCTGTGCGCCGGCGGATCCGTCGCTGCGGCTCGCGGCGGTGTGGCTCGCGCTCGAGGCCGGCGATCGCGATCGCGCGATCCGCCACGCGCGCGCCGGGCTCGCTCATGAGGTCGAGCCGTATCGCCGCGGCCAGCTGCTGTTATGGGGGGCGCGCGCCGCCGCTCGCCGCGACGAGCAGCTCGCACGTCAGTGGCGCGACGAGCTTGTCACCCTGTCGGGTGACGGCGTCGACGAGCTGAAGGCCCAGGCGCGCCGACGGCATCGCGGCACGCCGCACGCGAATTTGATGATGATGGACGCCTACTAACGAGTCTCCCAAATAACACGTTGTATTCCGCACCTGGACCCGCATACGCTCCTGGTAACGCGCAATTTGCGCTGGGGGACAGCATGGAATTCGTGAATGCACTCTTGCTCATCGCTGGCGGTCTGCTCGCCACATCCGCACTCATCGTGGCGAAGAAACCCGACGCCAAGCAGCTGCTCGACAAGCTTGTCCCTTATCAGGCGATCATCGGCGTCGCGATGCTCGCATTCGGTGTCCTCAACCTGCTGCGCTGGATCGGCCCCGCGCTGCGGATCATCAGCCACGCGCCGCTGTACGGGCTGACGTTCCTGGCGCTGCCGGTGACGTCGATCCTGCTCGGCTTCATCTTCGGGATGCCGCAGATCGCGAAGTGGATGCCGGGCAACGCCGCCGCCGAGCAGAAGGGCAACGAGCTGATGGCGAAGCTCGCGCCGTACCAGGTGATCCTCGGCCTGGTCGGCCTGGCGACCGGCCTGCTGGTGCTGCTGTATCAGTTCGGCATCCTCGGCCGCATGGGCTGAGCGATCACCGCGCGCCGACGCTGTGCGCGGTGACCTCTTCGTTGCGATCGGTGGCGGGCGGCGGCTCGGGGGACAGCGCGCTGATCCTCGCGCGCGTCTCGGCGTCGAGCACGAGCTCGCCAGCGGCGAGCCGAGTTGCTCGACATTGCGGCCGCCGACCAGCACGCTGGTCACGCCGGGGTGCGAGGCGGCCCACGCCACCGCGAGCGTGGTCGGCGCGTGGCCGAGCTCGGCGGCGAGCTCGGTGAACCGGCCGGCGATCGCCAGGTAGCTCGGATCGGAATACCTCACCGTGTACATCTTGGTGTCGAGCAGCCGGCCGCGCTCGGGCTTGGCGGTCGCGCTGTACTTGCCGGTGAGCAGGCCGCCGCCGGTCGGGCTGTACGGGATCACCGCGAGCCCGAGCGATCGCGCCATCGGCAACAGCTCGACCTCGACCTGGCGCTTGACCAGGTTGTACATCGGCTGGATCGCCACGAATGGCGCCCAGCTCGCCTGACGCTGCAGACCGAGCGCGTGCGCGACCTGCCACGCGGCGAAGTTCGAGCACGCCGGGTACAGGATCTTGCCGGCGCGCACCAGATCGTCGAGCGCGCGCAGCGACTCGCCGAGATCGGCGGCGTCGTCGAACCGGTGGAGGTAGTAGACGTCGATCCGGTCGGTCGCGAGCCGGCGCAGGCTGGCCTCGACCGCGCGCACCAGGTGGTAGCGCGACGCGCCGCGATCGTTGGGCCCCTTGCCGGTCGGGAAGTAGCCCTTGGTGCACAGCACGATCTGATCGCGCTCGGGCTGCATCAACCGCCCGACGATCTGCTCGGAGCGGCCGTCGTTGTAAACATCGGCGGTATCGATCAGGTTGACGCTGGCGTCGCGCGCCGCGCGCCAGATCGCCGCCGCGGTCGGCTCGTCGGCGTCGCCGCCGAACGCCATCGTGCCGAGCGCGATCCGCGAGACTTTGACACCGGTCTTGCCGAGCAGGTTCATGATGATCTCAGGGTGCTCTCAGGGTGATCTCAGCGGTGGAACGCGGCCTCGATCTTGGCCAGCACGGCGTCTTCGCTCGCCGAGACCTTGCCGAACCCGAGGATCCCGCCGGCCGCGGTGGCGACCAGCTTGGCGAACCCGACGATCTGGTTCTTGAGCAGCCGGTTCTGCTCGTCGTTGAGCTGCGACGCGAGCGACTTGATGTAAGCCTCCCACGCCGAGAACAGCTCGTCGCCGGGCCGCTTCTGCAGCCAGGTCTGGAGCAGGTCGTAGCCGGCGGTGCCTTCCTCGAGCCCCTTGCCGTGCGCGCCCTGCAGGATCGCGACGCGCTCGTTGTCCTGGATCTCGCCGTCGGCCCACGCGACCTGGATCAGCGGCACCAGCGACAGCGCGGCGATCGTGTTGCCGCGCATCCCGAGCGCGACCAGCTGATCGAGCACCGCGTCGTCGCTCATGCCCGAGGCCTTGCGGAGCTCGTCGCGCGACGCCTTGACCTCGTCCTTGTGCTTGAGCGCGGCGATCTTCTCTCGGTTTTCCTTGTCGTAGAACTGATCTTCAAGCGCGCGTCCGCGCTCCTCGAGGGTTACTTCGCTCACGATGGCTCCTTCACTGGGGACCCGCAGACCCTAACGCATATTTTCCCGAGCGTTATCCGGCGCCGCGCGATTTGACGGCGATGTGGCTGCGCGTCGTACTGCATCCGACCGGCCGGCATTCGACCGGCGCACCCGACCGGCCGGCATCCGACCGGCCGCACCCGACCGGCGATTCCGCGCATCGGATCTGAACCATGGAGGTACCCTGATCGCATGCCGCGCATCCTCGTGATGGGAGATCCGCAGGCGTCGTTTGCGACGCTCACCGACGTGCTCGAGCGCCACGGCGCGCTCCAGGGCGACCGGCTCGCACCCGACGTGGTGCTGGTCTCGATCGGCGATCACTTCGACTACGATCTGGACCACTGGCACGCCGCCGGCCAGGAGGGCCTGCGGTTCCTGCGCTGGCTCGCCAGCCACGACGCCGCGCAGGTCAAGCTGCTGATCGGCAACCACGATATCTCGCGCGTCATGGAGCTGGTCGGGGTCAGCGACGAGCGGTTCGCGGCGGCGCGGGCGTTCGCCCGTGCGCTCGACGGCACCGAGCCGCGCGAGGCCCGCGAGGCGAAGTTCCTCGCCGCGTTCCCCGAGCTGACCACGCCGGGGCTCGCCGCCCGCGACTACGCGTCGTTCTCGGTCGAGCAGCGCACGCTGGTCATGGAGCTCCTGGTCGCCGGCCGATTTGCGCTCGCGCTGACCGGCACGCTGCCCGACGGCCGCGACGTGCTATTGACCCACGCCGGCGTGGTCGACCGCGAGCTCGCGATGCTCGGGGTCGCGGCCGAGCCGCGGGCGATCGCGGTGGCGCTCGAGTCCCTGCTCGCCGCGGCGCTCGATCAGGTGCGCGACGACTGGGCGCGCGGCATCGCGACCCCGCTGTCGCTCGAGCCGCTCCACATCGCCGGCGGCGCGGGCGAGGAGGGCGGGGGCCTCCTGTACCACCGGCCGACCAACCCCGAGCGCGCCGGCGCCGACAACGCGTGGGCGCTCGCGTCGTCCCGGCCGCGGCGGTTCGATCCGCGGAGCCTGCCGCTCGGCCTGGTCCAGGTCGCCGGCCACACCGGCCACCACAAGTGCCTCGAGGAGCTCGGGGCGTGGTCGACCGCAGCGGCGCGCGGCCGCATGCACGGCGGCATCCGGACCCTGCGGTTCGATGGTCACACCGTCACCTACGATCTCGGTGTGGCGGCGCCGGCCGCGGGCGTGGCCGATCTGATCCTGATCGACGGCGAGATGCGCCGGGTGCCACCGGCCGAGGTCACGTTACTGCCGCTCGCTCACGTCGCGTGACCGCGAACGCGCTTATCTTCGCGCGATGTCCACTGTCCTCGTCACCGGCGGCTCCGGGTTCATCGGCAGCCACGTCATCCTGCAGCTGCTCGCCGCCGGCCATCAGGTCCGCACGACCGTGCGCAACCTCAAGCGCGAGGCCGACGTGCGCGCCCTGCTCAAGCAAGGCGGCGCCGAGCCCGGCGATCGGCTGACGTTCGCGGCCGCCGACCTCGAGGCCGACGCGGGCTGGGCCGAGGCGGTCGCCGGCTGCGACTACGTGCAGCACGTGGCATCGCCGTTCCCGCCCGGCCTGCCCGAGCACGAGGACGAGCTGATCATCCCGGCGCGCGAGGGGGCGCTCCGCGTGCTGCGCGCCGCGCGCGACGCCGGGGTCAAGCGCGTGGTGCTGACCTCGTCGTTCGCCGCGATCGGCTATGGCCACCCGCTGCAGGACGCCGCGTTCGACGAGACGTCGTGGACCGACGTCGGATACGGCGACATCGCGCCCTACGTCAAGTCGAAGACGCTCGCCGAGCGCGCGGCGTGGGACTTCGTCGCCGGCGACGGCGTGGCGCTCGAGCTCGCGGTGGTCAACCCGGTCGGCGTGCTCGGCCCGGTGCTCGGCGCCGACTACTCGACGTCGATCGCGCTGGTCCAGCGCCTGCTCGACGGCGCGATGCCCGGTGTCCCCAAGCTGTACTTCGGGATCGTCGATGTCCGCGACGTCGCGGATCTGCACCTGCGCGCGATGACCGATCCCGCCGCCAAGGGCGAGCGGTTCCTCGCGATCTCCGGCGAGGTGATCGCGATCCGCGACATCGCGCGGGTGCTCAAGCAGCGCATGGGCGCCGCGGCCAAGAAGGTCCCGAGCCTGCAGCTGCCGAACTTCCTGGTCCGGCTCGCCGCGCGGCGCGACCCGACGATCCGCCAGATCCTGCCGGAGCTCGGCAAGCGCAAGAACGCCACCGGCGCGAAGGCCGTGCGCCTGCTCGGCTGGGCGCCGCGCTCGCGCGAGGACGCGATCGTCGCGACCGCCGAGAGCCTGGTCCGGCTCGGGCTGCTGAAGTCCGGCGCCGCGAAGCCGTAGCCGGAGCGGGCCGGAGCGGGCCGAGCGGGGCCGAGCGGGCCGAGCGGGTTCGACGCTACTGGCAGGTGGCCAGGCCGCTGTCGTCGCAGATCTCTTGCTTCGTGCGGGCGACGTTCAGCAGGCGGACCTGATCGAGCAGGCCCGTGACCCGCGAGCGCTGCGCCGGATCTTCGGGGGCGTTGTCGGCGCCGAGCGACATCCCGGTCGAGCCGCGGTTCGACAGCGGCTTCCCCGGGGTGCCGCTGTCGGAGTTGAGCTGCGAGCCGTTGGCGTAGAGCACCGATGCCCCGGTGGTCTGGTCATACGTGCACGCGACGTGGGTCCAGTGGTTGGTCTGGATGTTCGCCGAGCCGTCGAGCGACTTGCCGTCGATCAGCGTGCAGTGCAGGCTGCCGTCCTTCTTGAGCTGGAACGCATACTGGTTATTGACGTCGAGCAGATAGACGGTATCGATATCACCGCTCGGCAGCTTGCTGGGGTTGATCCACATCTCCATCGTCAGCGATCCGGCGTCGAACACCGGGCTCTCGGTGATGTCGATCGCGCTGTCGGTCGTGAAGCCCACCGCCTGGCCGACCTGACCGGGCACGAAGCTCAGGTCGGCGGTGTTGGTGGTGAGCATGGTGCTCGAGCCGTCGCCGGCGGAGCCCTCGAACTCGAAGCACGCGAACACGTGGCCGGCCGCGGTGCCGGTGGTCGGATCGCAGTACTCCGAGGGCGGCGCCGGGGCCACCGCGGCGGCGTCTGGCAGCGGCGCAGCGGCGTCGATCGGCGCGCCCGGATCGGACTGGATCGCCACCGGCGTCGCCCGAAAACTACAGGCGCCCAGTGCCACGATGAACAGGGCTCCACACCGCATGGCGGCAGGATAGACCAGATCGTGCGAGCCGCGCGGCAACCCGCGGGCCGGGCGCGCGCCGTGTGACGATGGTCGCATCGGTCGCGTTCCCCCGAGGCCGGTGTGTGCCATGCTCCGCGGCAATGGATCTGGCGTTTTCGCCCGAGCACACCAAGTTCCGCGACGAGGTCCGCGCGTTCCTCGCCGCGTCGTTTCCCGCGCACCTGCGGCCCAAGGCCGAGATCGACGCGCTGTTCGAGCACGACGAGATCATGGAGTGGCACCGCGTGCTGTACCAGAAGGGCTGGGCGGCGCCGCACTGGCCGGTCGCGCACGGCGGCCCCGGGCTCGACGCGACGAGCCGGTTCATCCTGAACGACGAGCTCGAGGAGGCGGCCACGCCGGCGCTGTCGCCGTTCGGGCTGGTCATGGTCGGCCCGGCGATCATCGAGTTCGGCACGCCCGACCAGCAGCGCCGGTTCCTGCCCAAGATCCTGTCCGGCGACGAGGTGTGGTGCCAGGGCTACTCCGAGCCCAACGCCGGCTCCGATCTCGCGTCGCTCAAGACCAGCGCCGAGGACACCGGCTCGCACTTCGTCATCAACGGCCAGAAGACCTGGACGACCCACGCCCAGTACGCCGACTGGATCTTCTGCCTGGTGCGCACCGACACGCGCGCCAAGAAGCAGTCCGGCATCACGTTCCTGCTGATCGATCTCAAGACTCCCGGCGTCACCGTGAAGCCGTTCCTCACGATCGGCGGCACCCCGGCGTTCTCCGAGACCTGGTTCGACAACGTCAAGGTCCCCAAGCAGAACGTCGTCGGCGAGATCAACGGCGGCTGGACGGTCGCCAAGGCGCTGCTCGGCCACGAGCGGACCCAGATCGCCGCGGTCGGTGTGACCGGCCGGACGATCCGCAAGTGCAAGCGGATCGCGGCGCGCACCAGGCTCGGCGATCACACGCTGCTCGAGGATCCGGTGTTCCGCGACAAGCTCGCGCGGCTCGAGATCCGGCACCGCAGCCTGGAGATGGCGAACTGGCGCGCGCTCGCCGGCGCCCAGCTCGGCCACGCGCCCGGCCCCGAGTCGTCGTTCCTCAAGATCCGCGGCTCCGAGCTGGTCCAGCAGTCCTACGAGCTCGCGATGGAGCTGATGGGCCACGACGCGCTCGCGTGGTTCCCCGATCCGGGCGTCGTGCTCGACCTCGAGGCATCGGTCGCGTCGCTGTTCTGCTACCTGCGCGCCGCGACGATCTACGGCGGGTCCAACGAGATCCAGCGCAACATCATCGCCAAGCAGATCCTCGGGCTGGGGAGTCTAGGATGAACTTCGAGCTCACCGAAGATCAGCGCATGCTCGTCGAGGCGGCGCAGGGCTTTACCCGCAAGCAGTCGCCGGTGGCGCGGATGCGCAAGCTGCGCGACGACGCGATCGGCTGGTCGCCGGAGGTCTGGCGCCAGATGGCCGACCTCGGCTGGCTCGGCCTTGTGTTCCCCGAGGCGGCCGGCGGGCTCGGCGGCAGCTTCGTCGATCTGGCGCTGCTGCTCGAGCAGCTCGGCACCACGCTGGTGCCCGAGCCGATCGTGGCGTCGCTGGTCGCCGGCGTGGCGATCGCCGAGGCCGGCGATGCCGCGCAGCACCAGGCGCACCTGACGCCGATGATCGAGGGCAAGGCGTCGCTCGCGCTCGCGTGGGCCGAGCTCGACGGCCGCTACGACCCGGCGCGGATCGCGACGCGCGCCGAGCGGGCCTCCGGCGGCTACCGGTTGACCGGCCACAAGCGGTTCGTGCTCGATGGCCACGCCGCGCGCCAGCTCGTGGTCTCGGCGGCCGAGCCCGGCGGCGGGCTCGCGCTGTTCGTCGTCGATGCCGGCGCGCCCGGCGTGACGGTCCAGCCGGTCCGCACGCTCGACGGCCGGCGCGCGGCGATGATCGCGCTCGATACCGAGGTCGCCGCGGACCGCCGGCTCGGCGGCGACGGCCGGGCGGCGCTCGAGCGCGCGCTCGACCTCGGCGCGGTCGCCGCGTGCGCCGAGGGCGTGGGCATCATGCGCGCCGTGTTCGCGATGACCACCGAGTACCTGAAGACCCGCGAGCAGTTCGGGGCCAAGATCGGCAGCTTCCAGGTCCTGCAGCACCGCGCGGTCGACATGTTCATCGAGACCGAGCTCATGTACTCGATGTTGCTCGCGGCGGCGATCCGGCTCGACGGCGACGACCTCGCCGAGCGGGTCGCGGCGGTCACCAGCGCCAAGGTCCAGCTCGCCGAGAGCGGGCGCTACGTGACCCAGCAGGCGATCCAGCTCCACGGCGGCATCGGGATCACCGATGAGCACGACGTCGGGCTGTACTTCAAGCGGATGCTGGCGCTCAACGCCTCGTTCGGCGACGCACAGCATCATCTGGCCCGGTTCGCCGCGCGCCCCGGCTTCACCGCAAATCTCTGATGCGCCGGGGGCGGCTGGCGTGCGCCCGGCCGACGTGCGCCGGCTGATCATCGGTTTGGGAAGGTCCTGCGAGCTCGGGAGGCTCGGGGTCTCGGGCAGCTGATCGATCGAGGCCCCGGCGAGGCCCCGGCGAGGCCCCGGCGGGGCTCGGCGAGGCCGGGCGAGGCTCGGGGAGGCCCGGCGAGGCCCGGCGTGCGCCCCTGCCAGGTTGGCTAGCCGGGAATCCTGGCGGGACGCTGTAAGCGATTCCGTCACTGCCGGTTTCGCCGCGCTCGAATTCAACGGCTTGACAGTCGTTAATCCGACGACCGCGATGGATGTGCGCGACAACACATGGCAAGGGCACCTGGCGCGAGGCTTGCTGAGACTGTTCCGCATGGGCCGTACACCTCTCGCTGCTGTCGCTGTTGCCGGGTTGGTTGCTGGATGGACGAGCGTTGCGGCGAGCGGGACGGCTCAGGCGGATCCCGAGGCGCTCAACCCCAACGCGTTCGATCTCAGCGCGCTCGATCGCGCGGTCGCGCCGATGCACCACGCGCTCGAGCTCGCGGTCGCGGGCGGCTACACCCAGGGCGTCGGCGGTGCCGGCGATATGGGCGCGGTCCAGGACGTCAGCGGCCCCGGCGGTAACGTCGAGGTCCAGCTCGGCGTGCGGATGAGCCCCACGTTCAGCCTCGGCGTCTACGGCACCCTCGCGCGCTACCAGCACGGTGACGCCCTGACCGACGGCAACCAGGCCCACGGCGCCACCGCCGGCGTCCAGGCGCTGTGGCACGCCCGGCCGGATCGATCGGTCGACCCCTGGATCAGCATCGGCACCGGCTGGCGCGGCCTGTGGCTGACCTCGCCGAACGTGCCGTCGTCCACCGCCTACGGCCTCGAGCTGGCGCGCGCCCAGCTCGGCCTCGACTTCCGGGTCTCGCCGGGCTTCGCCCTGGCCCCCGTGGTCGGCGCGAGCGCCTCGGTGTTCCTCGCCGAGGACACCGCGATGACCACCGAGCTCACCGCGATCCACGACAACCGGCTCAACCTCTACGTGTTCACCGGCCTGCTCGGCCGGTTCGACCTCGGCCGCTAGCCTCCATCGCAACGGCTCGCGCGGTGCCCCACCCAGGCACGTGAATCCACGAGCGTGACGAGTTAGCGTGACGGTCGAGTGCCGCGAGCGCGAACAGGCCCGATCAGGCATTATCGGCAGATGCGCATGTGGGTATGGATCGCGTTCGTCGCCTGCAGTTCGTCGTCGAGCCGATCGAACGACCACGAACATACGAAGGAGACCGTGGTCGAGACCAAGGTCGGGCCGCTCCGCGTCGTCGAAGGCCCGAACGGAACGGTGATCGAGACCAAGGCCGGGCCGATCGGCGTCGTGGACCACATGCCGGACAATGCCCAGCTCATGTGCTCGGCGGATTACCAGGTCTATCCGCGCGCGGAGATCCACGTGGTTCCGACCTTCAACGCGGACCTGCAGCGCTACGTCGGCGGCTACCGATGCAACACTCACTGGAAAGCAGCGATCCGCGAAGCGCGCGCGCGCTTTGCCAGCCAGCCGACCGAGGACGAGGGCGGAGGCATTCTCCAGGTCTTTCTGGACCACGGTATCAACGAGGATCAGCTGCGCGCCGTGGTCGGCGGCAAGGCGCTCCGGGACGCGATCCCCGCCGCGCTCGATGCCCTCGAGTCGGGCCAGTTGATTCTCCAGCCGTGATGCCGTTCGCACAGGCACTCGTCGTACTCGACGACACGTCGAGGCGCGCCGGATCCTGGTTGCCGTTCAGCGCGGTCGCGGGCGCCGCTTCAGAAGGGCCGCAAGTCGTGCTCCCGCGCCAGGTCTATGAGCCGGCGGTGATGGGGGCGCGCCAGGTAGCTCTCGCGCATCCCGGTGTCCTTGATCCTATCGGCGCGTAGCCGCAGTTGCTCGAGCGCGCTTTGCAGGGCGCTTCCCCCACCCTCGAGATCGCCGTCGGCGAAGCGCGTCTGTGCCACCGCCAGCCGCACCGGGACATCGCAGATGCCGAGTCCACCTTGCTCGTCGATCTGTGCCAACGTCTGCTCGGCCAGCTGGCGCGCCTCGGCGATCCGACCTTGCTCCAGGAACAGCGCAACCGCCGTGGGGACAACCTGCATGCGATAATGCGGCCACGACACGTAGCTCGCGAGCGCGGCGAGGGTGGCTGCTTCTGCCGTCTCCCGATCGCCGGCGGCCATCGACACCTCCGCTAGGATCCTGTTCACCGCTCCGACGAGGGGAGGCCCAAGCTGCGGCTGATCGCGGTACGCGTCACTGATCCGGCGCGCCTCCGCCCGCTTGGCTGCGTCGGCCTGGCCGGCCAGATTGACCCCGAGCTGCACGTGGCTCATCGTCGCATGGCGGATGTTGCCGTTGGCGAGCGCGACCTTCCTGGCCTCGCGCAGCGCCTCCTCGCCGCTCGTCACTTCCATGTCCGTGAGCGCCATGCCCACCATGTAGAGGGACCCGGCGAATCCCTGCCGGTTGCCGCTTTCGAGGAACAGCGCGGCGGCCTCTTGCGCCTCCTCCAGCGCCCGGTAGGGATCGGGCTCGCGGTAGAAAGTCCGCCACGCCATCGCTAGCATGAGGTACCCGCGATCTTTGGGATCGACGCCGGCAGCGACCTGGGTCAGGCGGTCGATGAACTGGTTGCAGCCGTGCCGCGCGCCGCTCATGCCGCTCATAGCGAGGAGGGTGGCAAGGGGGAATCCTGACTCGAGGTAAGCCAGCCGCGTGTCCGGATCGGGCTCCGACGCGACGAACGTGCGGATGAGGTCGCCCGCGTGCTCGAAGCCGCCGAGCATGATGAGCGAATAGAAGCAGCTCGCAGCGGTCTTGGTCCACCAGAAGCTCCCCGGCTTCAGGATCTCGAGGGCCTCGAGCGCGTACGTGTATCCGCCCTGGAGATCGAGCCGGAAATGGGCGACCCATGCCTGGATGGCGCGCACCGCCCCGAGTTGCTCGTCGCGCAGACCGCATTCGATCGCGCGCTGGGCGTGGCGC
>DATBBB010000448.1:0-6449 GCA_036271215.1 Kofleriaceae bacterium
GATCCGGATCCGATCGTCGAGTTCCGGCGCTGGTTCCAGGTCGCGGTCGATGCCCAGCAGCCGACCGTGAACGCGATGACCCTGGCGACGATCGACGAGCGCGGCCGGCCGGCGGCGCGGATCGTGCTGCTGAAGGAGGTCGATGACCGCGGCTTCGTGTTCTTCACCAACTACGACAGCCGCAAGGGCCGCGACCTCGCGGCGCACCCGTTCGCGGCGCTGGTCGTGTTCTGGGAGCCGCTGCATCGCCAGATCCGGGTCGAGGGCGCGATCGAGCAGCTCGCCGCCGCCGCGAGCGACGCGTACTTCGCGGTGCGGCCGCGCGGCAGCCAGATCGGCGCGATCGCGTCGCCGCAGTCGCAGCCGATCGCGAGCCGGGCGGTGCTCGAGCACCTGGTCGCCGAGGCCGAGGCCGCGGTCGGCACCGGGACGCCGGCGCGGCCGGCGCACTGGGGCGGCTATCGCCTGGTGCCCGACATGATCGAGCTGTGGCAGGGCCAGCGGTCGCGGCTGCACGATCGCGTGCGCTACCGGCGCGACGGCGAGCACTGGTTGCGCGATCGGCTCGCGCCGTGATGCTACAGCTTCGGGATGCGCAAGCTTGTCGTGGTCGCGCCGGCGCTCGCCGCGCTGGCGTTCATCGGATGTAAGGCCAGCTCGTCCGGGTCGGGCTCGGCGTCCGGGTCGGGCTCGGCCGCCGTGGGCTCGGGCAGCGCCGCGGCCGATCCGTGGGCGACCGCGGCGGTGCCCAAGCCGCCCGAGACCCCGGAGACTCGCCAGGCGCGCGCCGAGGCGGCCGTCGGCCGCGTGATGTCGATCGAGCCCGAGGTCGCGAAGCTGCGCCAGCTGGCATTTGTCCACGAGGTGCCGGCGCACTACCAGGGCGCCGCCGACTTCCAGACCTTCGTCCACCGCGAGATCGCCAAGGATCTGCCGGCTGCGCGGTCGCGCGATCTATCGGCGGCGTTCGCCCACCTCGGGCTGTTCGACAAGCCGGTCGACCTCGCGGCGATCGAGGAGCAGGCGATGGTCACCCAGGCCGGCGCCTACTACGATCCGTCGTCCAAGCAGTTCTTCCTGGTCGCGGTGCCGGACAGCGAGCTGATGCTCGACACGATCTCGGCGCACGAGTTGACTCACGCGCTGCAGGATCAGCACTTTGACCTCGTGAAGTATCTGCCGGACTACGGACGGATCGACGAGGACGCGTCGACCGCGCGGCGGTTTGTCGTCGAGGGCGACGCGACCCTGGTCATGCTGCTCTATGCGGTGCGCAGTACGCTGGGCGATCACATCCCGCCGGCCGTGCTGATGACGATACGGCACCAGATCGAGACGTTTGCCAATCAGGGGATCGCCGAGCTCACGGCACAGGCCAGGTCACAGGCGGCGATGATCGGCGGGCTCGGCGGCGATATCCAGAAGGCGCTCGACGCGATGGACGACATCCCGCCGGCGGTCCTGGTGCCGCTGCTCGACGCGTACATGAAGGGCGCGCTGGTCGCGCTGACCGCGTACGAGCAAGGCGGCTGGGCGGCGGTCGACGATCTGTTCCGCAACCCGCCGGAGTCGACCGAGCAGGTCCTGCACCCGGCGACCAAGCTGGTGCCGGTCCGCGACCATCCGCACCAGGTCGCGCTGCCCCGGCTCGCCGACCCCGAGTTCGCCGGTGGCGTGCTCGGCGAGCTGCAGTGGCGGATCTACTTTGCGCTGTGGAAGGTCCCTGATGGCGACGAGGCGGCAGCCGGCTGGGGTGGAGATCGCTATTCGGTGACGCGCCGCAAGGACGGCCGGTTGATCGGCCGGATTGCCACGATCTGGGATACCGAAGCTGATGCGCGGCAGTTCGAGATAGCTTATCGGGCGAGCCTGGCGGCCCGGTTCCCAGGCGCGGATACCGGCCATCCTGATGCGGGTGTGGCCCGGCCCGACGGCGGCAAGGTGTTCGTCCGGGCCGTCGGGACGCGGGTGGTCATCGTCGACGGCGCCGACGAGGTGAGCGATATCGTCACACTGGCCAGAACTGCCGGGCGGAATTGAATCAACTGGGCTCTCGCGCTCGCAGATAGCCACCGGAATCCCATCTCACGGTCTGGCGTCTCACGGTCTGGTGCCCTCACGTTGGTGCAGCTCGCAGCCTCGGTTTCGCGTGATCGAGCTGCGATCACTCGCCACGCGTACGCGCGATGCGATGTGTCGATATCCGTCGGGCATGGAAACGCACGTCCACGCCGGAACCCGCGAAGCTGGACTGACCTTGGCTAATGGCCCGATTTTACAGGTCAATTAACCGATGCTCGGATGCGATCACCCAAGCCGGTGTGGCGCGTCCGCACGCCGTGTTTCGCACGTCGCGACGACAACGTGAGAGACGCATACAGATATCGAGTTTGGTGGTTGCGAGATGTCGAACAGTGAGTCGCCCAGGTGAAACACTCGTGAGCTGAGTAAAATCCTAATCGAGATGTGGCAATACTCATCTTGCGACCAGATGATTTGTCGCATACAGGAATAAGCCTGTATTTACCCTCCAGGAGTTTACCATGTCGATTTCAATTCGTTCTCTGCTCGTCATTGGTGCGATTTCGCTCGCGGGTGCCGGGACGGCTTCGGCCGGTGGCTCCAGCCATGGGGGTGGTGATAGCAGCGGTAACTTCACGTGCACCAACGGCGTCGGCGTCGGTTGCATCGGCCAGGTCGGCCTGATCCCGGTCAACATCAACATGCCGAACCTCAGCGTGCTGGACGGCGCCGATCTCGCCCTGCTCAGCGGTGACCTCGATAACTGGGCGGTCCTCAATGGCAACATCCTCGATTGCCTCACGATCCTCAACGGGATCCAGGTGAACGTGCTCTCGGTCGTCCTGCAGGACTTCAACATCATCTTGGGCAGCGGCAACGTCGACGTCTGCACCCCGTCGTTACTCGGCCTTGCGCTCTGCATCTGAGCGGGTGGGCGATTCGCCCGTGTGCTCGATCGCGCTTATCGCAGTTGGTTAGGATTTCGCCATAGTGAAGATGACCGGTTGGTGACGTCGCGAACCCGACGAGCTCCACCGCGACTCAACCGATCAAAATCTCTGTGACGAAGTCCTGGTGTTGCGATGTACTGCCGGTTCCTGTGAATGCTTCGCGGGCCGGCGCTTGCGTATGTCAATTTTCAATTTCCAGGAGATCGCCATGTCTACTCGTTCTCTCATCATCATGTGTGCGTTCGCGTTCGCGGGTACCGGTACGGCTTGGGCCGGGAGCGACTGTGGCGGTGGCGGTGGCGGTGGCGGTGGCGGTGGCGGTGGTGGTGGCGGCAGCAGCAGCGGCGGCGGCTTCGTCTGCTCCAACGGCCTGGGCGTCGGCTGTGCCGGCCAGGTCGGCCTGATCCCGGTCAACATCAACATGCCGAACCTCAGCGTGCTGGACGGCGCTCAGCTCGCCCTGCTCAGCGGTGACCTCGATAACTGGGCGGTCCTCAACGGCAACATCCTCGATCACCTCACGATGCTCAACGGGATCCAGGTGAACGTGCTCTCGGTCGTCCCGCAGTTCTTCAACATCATCCTGTTCGCCGACGACGTCAACGTGTGCACGCCCGCGCTGCTCGGCGCCGCGCTCTGCATCTGAGCACGACCGGGGGTGTTGCTTGCCGTTCGACCCGGCCGCGCGCGAGCTCACGACTCGCGCTGCGGGTTGGTTCTCGGGGTAGCGCGGCGTGCGGGGGCAAGAGCTGTCGAACGTTCGTTCGCCACCTCGCGACTCAGGTCGCGCCGGGCTCGGCGGGCAGGACCGGGTTGGTCGGCGGCCGCCGGTAGCGCGGCGCGCACGCCAGCCACCGGCGGACCTCCGCGACCCGCGGGTCCTTGCCCAGCCGCTCGATCACCGGCGAGAACGTCTCGCCGAGGGTCGCGGCGGCGGCCGGGTCGGTCGTGTGCTCCATCAGATCGGTGGCCGACTGGATGCCGAGCGGCGCGAGCTGCTGGGCATGGCTGGGGCCGACCGCGCTGACCAGCAGCGCGGCATCGATCACCAGGCCGAGCGTGCACGGATCGACCCGCGCGCGCCGGGCGACGTCGACCAGCGGCATCGCGACCAGCTGCTCGGTGGTCTCGAAGCCGGCGGCCTTGAGCAACAGCTCGGTCGGCGGATCGAGGTGCAAGCCCTCGAAGTACGGCGTGCCGGCGAGCCAGGTCCGGACCTGCGTGACCCGCAGGTCGCAGGCGAGCCGTTCGGCGACCCGGGCGGCGGCGTCGTGGAGCTGGGACGCCGGGGCGGGCCCGGTGGCGGCAGTGCTGGCCGCCGCAGGATCGCTGGCCGGGACCTCGAGCAGCGGTGGCATGTTGTCCTTGAGCGCGACCAGCTCGGTGGCGGAGGTGATCGCGAACGGCTCGAGCCGCCTGGCGAGCTCGAGGCCGATCGCGTCGATCAGGATCGCGCGGTCGACCGCCCGGCCGAGCAGCCGCGGATCGATCCGGACCCGCTCGGCGATCTCCTCGATCGGCGTCGCTGCGAGGTCGTAGGTCGACTGGATCCCGGCGGACCGCAGCGCGAACACCTTCGATGGGTCGAGGCTCGGCAGACCGTCGAAGCTCGACACCGCGCCGTCGAAGTCGGGGTCGATCGCGATGTTGGCCTTCTTGGCGAGCGCCTCGAGCGCGCGCAGCGGAAACACGCCGGCGAGGAACACGAAGATCCGCGACACGGTCTCGTTCATCGGCGACGACGACAGCGCGAAGCACAACAGGATCACGACCAGGCCGCGGACCAGCAGCGACAGCACGGCGCTGTCGTCGAGGTCATCGAGCGCGAACCGCTGCGACGCGGTGACCACGGCGTACAGCAGGAAGCCGACGAACCCGACGACGAGCACCGGCACCGCGGCGAAGCTGGTCGACCACAGCACCCAGGTCGGGTGGCCGGGTAGCGCGTGCTCGTCGACGATCGCCATGATGTAGGTCGCCTTGAGCCCGAACGGCGAGAACACGTAGTTGGTGCCGAGCACGAGCAGCGCGCCGAAGCAGAACCTGGGCACGAACAGGTAGCGATCCTCGGCCAGGATCCGGGCGTCGCGGCAGTGCAGCGACTCGGCCACCCCGCGCGGTCCGGGGTGGCGGCCGCGGTTGTACGCGCGCGCGATCGCGATCGCCAGCATCACCGGGATCCACAGCACGAACAGGGCCTGGATCGTCAGCGCGAGCCCGAAGCTCAGCAGGGTATCCGACTCGGCATGGTCGTAGACCACGTCGATGTTGCCGCACGCCAGCCGCAGATCGCGGCCGACCACGCGCGCGAGCTCGACGAACCGCCGCGCCTGCTCCGAGACCAGGTTCGATTCGCCCTTGAGCTCGGCCAGCTGCTCGTTCTCGGTCCCGACGGTGAATCGCTGGGTGAACATCGCCAACACCGTGGTGTTGATGTCCTCGGCGGTGACCGTGGTTGCGTCGGCGTTGCAGTGGACCCACTGGAGGTCGCCGAGCACGCCGGCGATCGGCGGTGGGTCGGCGGCGGCGGCGGCGAGCGTGATGCTGCCGTCGCCGAGCGCCGGGGTGCCCCAGGTGCTGCGCGTCGAGGGCGGCCGGTGGAGCGCCTCGGCGACCTCGCGCTTGACGTCGACCGCGAGCTGGCGGATGTCATCGAGGCCTTCGAGCCGCTTCTGGTAGTGGACCCAGAACGAGCCGGCGAGCGCGCTCATGAACGGCACCAAACACCACAGCGCCAGGTAGCGCCGGTACCACGTGGTCCGGGCATCGCCGGGGCGCAGCCGCGCGAGGTAATCGACGACGGCGAGCACCGGTACGCCGAGCAGCGCGACCATCGCGGTGGTGACGTCGCCCGTGTGATAGACGTGCCAGCCGAGCGCCAGCTCCGCCACGATGATCGCGACGATCACCAGCGGCCACACGAGGCCGGCCCGAAACAGCCGAGACGGAACGAACGGTGGTCTGGACATCCTCACCCCGGGCGGCCGCTGCCGACTGGTTCGGCGATCGCGCAGGCCATCGATTGGCACTCCAACGGTAAGCCGAAGCGGGCGCTCAAGGCTACCTACGTTTGGCGGTTCCCGGTTATTTCGCGTAGTTCGCCGGGGATCTCGGAGCGCCGGCGGCCGGCGGCTTGACATGTGTATGTTTGACACTAATATGGTGTTCAATGAACACGATCTCGGCGGCGAGCGCGGCGGTGACCGGCGCGCGGCACCTGCGGATGGCGCGCAACGGCCAGGACGCGGCGGCGAGCTGGAGCGGCCGGAGCGGAGTGAGCGGCCGGAGCGGAGTGAGCGGAGTGAGCGGAGTGAGCGGAGTGAGCGGCGCAGGCGGCGCTGCCGGAGCGATCGTCGTGTGCGACGGCTGCGGGTCGGCGGCGAGCTCCGAGGTCGGGGCGCGGCTGGGGGCGCGGCTGGTGATCGGCGCGATCGCGGCGCAGCTCGAGCGCGGCGTTCGGCCGAGCGCGCTGTGGGG
>DATBBB010000449.1:0-25969 GCA_036271215.1 Kofleriaceae bacterium
GGATCGGCTGGCTGCCGCAGGATCTCGCGATCTCCGGCGGCCGGACGCTGCTCGACATGATCCTGTCGAGCGTTCCGGGGCGCACCGAGCTCGATGGCCGGCTCGCCGCCGCCGAGGCCGAGCTCGAGGCCGCCGCGCGCGCCGGCGCCGACGAGGCGACCGTGCTCGACGCCGCGGCTGATATCGCCGAGCTCCACGACCGGATCGATCACTTCGAGCGGTTCTTCGGCGAGCACGAGGCGCTGACCATCCTCGCCGGCCTGGGGTTCTCGCCGGGTGAGGAGCACCGCGACATCGGCGAGTTCTCGGGCGGCTGGAAGATGCGCGCGGTGCTCGCGGGCCTGCTGTTCCAGCGCCCGGATGTCCTGTTGCTCGACGAGCCGACCAACCACCTCGACATGCCGTCGGTCGCGTGGTTCAGCGAGTTCTTGAAGCGCTGGAACCGCTGCTTCGTGCTGATCAGCCACGACCGCGAGTTCCTCAACGAGCAGATCTCGCGCGTGGTGTCGCTCGAGGTCGAGGGCATCCGGACCTACCCCGGCAACTACGAGAAGTACCTCGAGCAGCGCGCCGAGGAGGAGACGATCCTCGCCGGCAAGGCCAAGAACCTGGCGGCGGAGCGCGAGCGGCTGACCGCGTTCATCAACCGGTTCCGCGCCCAGGCCAACAAGGCCAAGGCCGTGCAGTCGCGCGTCAAGTGGCTCGAGAAGATGGAGTCGGTCGACACCTACGAGAAGCGCGGCGTGATGCGGTTCTCGTTCCCGCCGACGTCGCGCACGGTCGCCGACGTGATCCGGGTCGAGGGGCTCAAGAAGGCGTACGGCAGCCACGTCGTGTTCCCCGGCATCGACCTGACGGTGCGGCGCGGCGACAAGATCGGCATCATCGGGGTCAACGGCGCGGGCAAGACGACGCTGCTCCGCATGCTCGCCGGCGAGCTGCCGCACGACGCCGGCGCGATCAAGATCGGCAGCGGGGTCGAGGTCGGCTACTACGCGCAGCACCACGCCGACACGCTCGATCTCGGCGCCACGGTGTACGAGGTGGTCCAGCGCGCGGCCCCGGAGACCCCGCCGGCGCGCGTGCGCTCGATCCTCGGCGCGTTCATGTTCTCCGGCGACAACACCGACAAGCCGGTCAAGGTCCTGTCCGGCGGCGAGAAGGCGCGCGTCGCGCTCGCCCGGCTGCTGGTCGCCCCGGGGAATCTGTTGTTGATGGACGAGCCGACCAACCACCTCGACCTCGGGTCGTCGGAGAGCCTGGCGGCGTCGCTCGGCACGTTCGACGGCACCCTGGTGTTCGTCAGCCACAACCGCAGCCTGATCCGCAGCCTGGCGACCAAGATCTGGAACGTCGAGGACCAGCGGGTCGAGATCTATCCCGGCACGCTCGACGAGTACATGTACTCGATGGCGCAGCGCCGGATCGCGATCGCGACCGCGGAGGACGGCCCCCGGCGCGATGCCCGCGGCGCGGTGCCGCAGGCGGCGGCAGCCAAGACCCGGGACGACGACAAGGCCCGCAAGCGCCGCGAGGCCGAGGCGCGCCAGAAGCGCAGCGTCAAGCTCGGGCCGCTCGAGAAGTCGGTCGCGCAGCTCGAGGAGCGGATCTCGGTGCTCGAGGCCGAGCAAAAGACCCGGTCGGCCGAGCTCGCGGACCCGGCGGTCTACGACGAGGCGGCGCGACGTAACAAGTTGTTATCGGATTACCAGGCCGCCTCGGACAAGCTCGAGGAGCTGACCGCGCGCTGGGAGGCGGCGATGGCCGAGCTCGAGGCCGCGAAGGCCGCGCTCGGCGAACCGGTGTAGCGCGGAGCACGTTCGGCGGCGCCGGTGATGGGCGCGGAGGCTCGTGGCGAGCGAGCCCGGGCGCGAAAGTCGTTGTAAGCTCGCGGCGTGGATCTCAGCGGCCACCTGATCGACGGCAAGTACCAGCTCGTCTCGCTCGCCGGCGAAGGCGGGATGGCCTCGGTCTACAAGGCGGTCGTGCGCGGCGCGGCGGGGTTCCAGCGCACCGTCGCGGTCAAGCACATCAAGCCCGAGTTCCGCGCGCTCAAGAACTACATCGACATGTTCATCGAGGAGGCGCGCGTCGGCAGCGAGCTCGCCCACCCGAACATCGTCCAGGTCCATGACTTCGTCAGCGAGCACGGCTCGTACTACCTGATCATGGAGTGGGTCGAGGGCGTCGACCTCGGCGCGCTGATCAAGGCGTACCGCGACAACGTGCAGGACGTGGCGTGGCCGCTCGCGGTGACGATCGCGATCGGCACCCTGCGCGGGCTCGGCGCCGCCCACGATCGGGTCGGGCCCGACGGGACGCCGTCGCCGGTGATCCACCGCGACGTGTCGCCCCACAACGTGCTGCTCGGCCAGAACGGCGCGATCAAGCTGTCGGACTTCGGCCTCGCGCGCGCCCGCGATCGCGCGGCGAGCCTGACCGCGCCGGGCACGGTCAAGGGCAAGCTGTCGTACCTGGCGCCCGAGGTCACGTTCGGCAAGCCGAACACCGTGCAGTCGGACCTGTTCGGCGTCGGCAGCGTGCTGTGGGAGACGCTGACCGGCGATCGGCTGTTCGACGGCAAGAACGACATCGAGATCTTCAAGAAGATCCGCGCCTGCCAGATCCCGTCGATCCAGACCCGCCGCAAGGACGTGCCGGCGCCGCTCGCCGCGGTGCTCGAGGTCGCGCTGTCGGCCGAGCCGGCGAATCGCTACGCGACGGCCGACGAGTTCGCCCACGCGCTCGATCAGGTGCTCAAGCTCGCGATCGGGTTCAACGCCGCGACCGCGCTCGGGGCGGCGGTCGCCGAGGTCCGCGGTCCGGGGCGGTCGAGCCTGCGCGTCGACCCCGAGGCCGACGAGCAGCCGACCACCGAGCACCAGACCGAGGAGACGGCGATCGATCCCGATTACGATCCGGCCTTCGATCCAACCGGCGAGCCGGTCGGCGATCCGGATCATCGCAAGCCGTTCGGCGGCGCGCTGTCGTCTCCGATCACGGTGCCGGGCAAGCGGCGCACGGCGCCGGTCGGCGACGACGATTAGTCCAGTACGCTGCGGGTCAGACCGGGCCACCTGCGTCGTATTCCGACCGGCTCAGCGCGCGATCCGCGCCGCGACCTCGGCGGTTCGCCATGCCAGGTAGATCGGTACGCTGAGCAGGCGATAGCGGACGTGGTCGCTCTGGGTCGTCGTGACGTCGATGTCCGCGAGCGACGGCGGGTTCTCGTCGACGCGCACCGCGAGCTTGAGCTTCTTGTCGAACATGAATTGATGCAGGCTCTTCATCGCGCCGCTCGCGCCCGACTTGATCTCGATCGGCACGATGCGGCCGTTCGCCTGGATCAGGAAGTCGATCTCGCCCGGCCGGCCGCCCTCGCGCTGCCAGTAGAACAGCTGGGGGCCGTCCCCGGAGGGATCGCCGCTGCGCAGCAACGCCTGACCGACGAGCTGCTCGGCGAGCTGGCCGCGAACCCCGGGCGCGAGATCGCCCCACGCGGGAAACCGTTCGGCGGCCGGCGTACCGGCGAGCGCATGGAACAGGCCGACGTCGAGCAGGATCGCCTTGCGGAGCTTGTCGCTGGTCTCGCCGCCGAGCGGAAGGCCCGTGGCGGGGCTGTAGCGGACGAGGTGACACAGCTGGGCCGAGGTGAGTAGCTCGAGCGCGCGCTTGGCCTGATGCTGCTTGACCCCCTCGCTCGCCTGCGCGTAGACGAACTTGCGGCCGAGCGAGCGCGCGACTGCATCGAGGATGTGATCGAGCACGTTGCGATCCATCCGGCCGGCGTACTTCGCGAAGTCGGCGCGGAATGTCGCGATCAGATCGCGCTGCAGCTCGCGACAGGCGCGCGGCGGTTCCCCCGCCACGTCGGCCGTGACCACCGCCGGCATGCCACCGACCATGGCGTAGCGATGGAACCATTCGAGCGCGCGGGTGTGCGCGGTGCTCGACAGCGCTCGGCCGGGCTGCCATTCGGCGAGCGCCGCGAGCAGCTTCGCCTGATCGTGGGCGCGGAGATATTCGTCGAACCCCATCGGCGCCATGTGGAGGAAGCCGACCCGTCCGACCGGCATGCTGAACGCGTGATCGGCGAGCGCGAACTCGAGCAGCGAGCCGGCGGCGATCACCGGGAGCTGCGGGAGCTCCTCGGCGAACCACCGCAGCTTGCCGAGCACCGCGCCGGCTGCCTGGATCTCGTCGAGGAACAACACCGAGCGCTCGACCGGGATATCGCGCCCGAGTAGCAGCGACAGCTCTCCCAGGACCTGCTTCGGATCGCTCGCCGCAAACACCTCGGCATGGCGCGGATCGCGCTCGAAGTTCAGCTCGACCAGCTCGCGGCGCGCCTGCCGGGCCGCGTCGCGGACCAGCCAGGTCTTGCCGACCTGGCGTGCGCCGCGGAGGATCAGCGGGCGGCGGTTCCGGGACTTCAGCCAGGCGACGAGCTGTTCGGCACGGGTGCGTTCCAGAGCGCCCAGGATAGATCAACGCGTTATTTTAGCAAGCAGGGTGCGGAAACAACGCGTTGTTTCGGAAGGCAGGGTGCGGAAACAACGCGTTGTTTCGGAAGGCAGGACCTGGGTTCCGACGAGCTGCCGCCCGGTCAGCTCGCCGATTCGACGGCCTTGACCTGGAACACCATGCGGTCGTCGAGCCGGATCGCGGTCAGCGAGCGGCCCCAGACGCAGCCGGTGTCGAGGCCGACGTGGTGCGGACCGATGTCGAGGCCGAGCGAGGCCCAGTGGCCGAACAGCACGGTGTGGGTCTGCCAGGCGGCGCCGCGGAACGCGAACCACGGCAGGCAGCCGGTCGGGGCGTCGGCCGGGCGGCCGTCGAAGTCGGCCTCGATCCGGCCATCGACGCGCAGGGTCCGGGCGCGCGTCAGGTAGGCGAGGATCGCACGCCAGCGGTCGCCGCCGCCGAGCTGATCGTTCCACCGCGGCGGCGGGCCGCCGAGCTGGGTCAGGAACGCGCGCCAGCTCGGGCCGCGCAGCTCGCGCTCGATCTCGGAGGCACGCGCCTGGGCATCGGCGACGCTCCACCTGGGGTGCAGGCCGGCATGGACGACGACGTGGGTCTTGTCGACGTGGATCAGCGGCCGGGTGCGCAGCCAGTCGATCAGCCGATCGCAGTCGGGTGCGGCGAGCACCTCGTCGAGCGTGTCGAGCCGCTTGGGGCCGGCGGCACCGGCGGCGCGCGCGAGCAGGTGAAGATCGTGGTTGCCGAGCACGCAGGTGGCGCTGGCGCCGAGGTCGCGCGCCCAGCGCAGGACGTCGAGCGAGCGCGGGCCGCGGTTGACGAGATCGCCGACCAGCCACAGCTGATCGACGTGGGGCTTGAAGTCGATCAGGCCGAGCAAGCGGTCCAGGCTGGCCATGCAGCCCTGGAGATCGCCGATCGCGTAGCGCGCCACGCTCCCTAGGTATCACACCCCGGGCGCACGACGAGTCATACCGCGACCCGTGTGGTCACGAAGCCGGCGCGGCACGACCCGATCCGGATCTCCAGCGCGCCGGTGCCGTGCACCAGGTAGCTCGCCCACGCGGTGTTCGTGGTGCCGCGCGTACCGGGATACGACGGCAGGTTGGCGCCGGTGTGCAGGCCGCGACCCCAGCCGTCGAGGTGGCCGAGGATCTGGTGCGCGGCGCCGGCATCGACCAGCGTGCAGCTATCGGCGCGCGCGGTGGCGTAGACCGGCTCGTTGAAGTCGAGCCGGCGGGACGACGGCATGCCGTAGCTGCCGAGGTAGCCGTCGTTCTGGATCGCGACCTCGACGCGGGTCAGCCCGCCGGGCAGCGGCTGGCGCCGGATATCGCCGATCCGCAGCCGCGGGGCGAGCGAGGCGACATGCAGGAACGCATGCGACTGCGACGCACACAGTGCCGCGAGCTCGTGGAGCGGCGGGTTCCAGATCCCGACCCGCGGATCGATGCCGCCGATCTCGACCGGCCCGAGCTGCGGGTGCTCGAACGTCCGCCACGGCGGGAAGATCCGACCGTCGTTCTCGTCGCGGTCCCACCACGCGAGCTTGACCACGTCGGCGCGCGACACCCGGTCGTAGTACTGGATGAACTTGGGCGGCCGGGGCATGCCGAGCCGCTTGAACAGGTCCCACAGCTCGATGGTATAGGCGAGCGCGCCGCGCTGGTTGTAGGCGTAGTCGGACAGGTCGCCGTGCAGCGGCTTGTCGGGCTCGTAGAGGAACTCGTCGTAGCCCGACACCGTCGGGTAGCCGGTGTACTCGTCCATCCAGGCCTCGAGCTGGCGGAACACCGCGAGGTCTTCTTGGTCGAGCTTCTCGTCGGGGCCGTGGCCGAGCGGCCGGATCGCGACGCCGCCGAACGTGTGGAGGTCGAGCCAGGCGAAGATCTCGGGGTGGGCGGTCGCGAACTCGACGATGCCGCGGACCTCGGGCTCGCTGGTCGCGAACGGACCGGCACCCGGCTGCTCGTGGTGCGGCGCCCATTCCCACGGGAAGTTGCGGTTGAGGTCGATCGGGTTGTCGCCGAGGTAGAACGGCGACGGGACGCGCTTGCCGTCGAAGTGCTCGATCAGGCCCTCGGGGTAGAGCTTGTAGAACGGGCCCTCATCCTCGAGCGTGCGCTCGACGAGCAGGCCGGGGAACTCGGGGGCCTCGACCAGCTCGCCGCCCGGGTCCTGGACCCGCATCGAGCGCGCCTGGCCGTCGCCGTCGATGTCGCCCGGGATCCAGCGCGGCTGGCCGCGGGCGATCCGGTAATCGCGGGGCACCGAGCGCACCGAGCGGCCGACCCGGAGCACGTGCTCGGCGCCGTCGGGCGAGATCCGCGGCACGACGTAGAACACGACGTCGCGCAGCCGGGCGATCAGCGGGGCCGGCAGGCCGGTGGCGCCCGCGGCGGTGCTGATCCCAGCGCCGGCGCCGGCGGCGGGGCCGGCGTCGACGTGCAGCCGCAGCACGTCCTCGGCGATCGTCAAAGCGACGCTCGAGCCGGCCAGCTCGGAGGCGTGGATATTGCCGCCGACCCAGACTGCCGGGCGCAGCCGCTCGGGCTCGGGGCCGATCGCGAGCAGCCAGACATCGCGGCCCTCCGGAGTGCGGGCGATCGACGTCAGCCGGCACACCGCTGGGTACGCCTCGGCCCAGGCGCGTAGCTGTGCGGTCAGCCGCTCGTGGTCCAAGTAGGCATTGCGAAACCCCAGCGAGATGTCCCCGAGCGCGGTCATGGCGGCCGACGTTACAGTGCCGGGCCGGCGATGGCATGCCAGTTGGCGTGCGCAACGCACATTGGGGTGAAACAACCGGCGGCCCCCCGGTGTCTGATTGCTAGACTTTCTGGAACGAGCCTGGAGAACCCGATGACCTTCCACTCGATCCCGCAGGCCCGCGTCGTCCGCAAGGCCGGCCAGCTGATGTCTCCACCCCCGGCGCCGCGCGATGACGGGACCCCGATCGGCGAGCAGCTGCGCGCCGCGCTCGGCTATGCGGTCGGGCTGTGGCCGCTGACCTGCGTGATCCTGCTGGTGTTCGGCCTCCTGGTGATGGCCGGCAACGCCGGCACGCCCTGAGATCGAGAGCGCGCCGATCTGGAGCCGATCTGGAGCTGGCGCTACGTCAGCGTGGTCGGATCGTCGGGATCGACCGACGGCATCGCGCGCAGCATCCGCGGCAGCTCGAGCAGGCTCGCGATCGGCGAGCCGACCAGCATCGCCGGGCTCATGTTGGTGAGCCCCCATGACTCGATCGTGCCGACCGTGACGGCGAACGCGCCGTTGTCGATCCGGCCGACCACGCCGAACCCCGAGCGCATCGGCACGCGCGCGGTCTCGATCACCAGGTCGGGCAGGTGGCTGATGTCGATCTCGATCAGCCCGCGCTCGCAGGTCAGCACGATCCGGTAGTGCAGCACGCGGCGCTCGACCAGCAGGATGTTCCCCATGTCGCTGGTGAACACCTCGGTCCACCCGGCCTGCGGGTTGCCCTGCTGGGCGAGCGCGTTGAACCCGAGCAGGTACAGCCGCGGATCGTCGATCTTGCGCGCCAGGATGCCGTGCGAGGCGACGACGCAATCGACGAACCCGAGCGTGTGGAGCTCGGCGACCAGCGTGCGCTGCTCGTTGGTCCACCACGAGCCGGGGACGTGCGGCGCGCAGCCGAGGATCACGTTCTTGGCCGAGCTGCCCTTGAGCCACGCGCTGATCGCGACCGCGATCTCGGGCGCTGTGGCGAGCTCGCCGAGCCGGCGGTCGCCGTTCCACAGCACGTTGTCACCGGGCAGCCGGTGGACCGAGTCGAAGTGGAAGAACCGGCCCTCGAGCGGCGGCACCAGCGACAGCTTGTCGCCGACCCGGATGCTGGCGACCGCGTCGAGATCCTCGGGTACGACGAGGTGGGTCTCGCCTCGCGGATCGAGCGCGACGAACAACAGGCCGCGCGGGGTCAGGCCCTGCTTGCGCAGCTCCTTGAGACCGAGGATGACCGCCGCCGGCTGCCGGTAGTGGTACACGCGGGTCGCGAACACGCGGCAGGCTATATCACAGCGGCGCCGCGAACGCCGGTCGCGGCTCGGGAGCGGCGCGGCCCGGCGCTACAGCAGCACGCCCGACAGGATGATGTGCGCGATCGTGAAGTAGATGATGATGCCACTGACGTCGACGAGCGTGGCGACCAGCGGGGCCGACGCGCTCGCCGGATCGGCGCCGAGCCGGCGCAGCACGAACGGCAACATCGAGCCCATCAGCGTGCCCCACAGCACACAGCCGACCAGGCTGAACGCGACCGTCGCGCCGATCAACCAGTACTGCTCGCCGCCGTGGATGTGGTGATACGCACCAAACGCGCCCCACACCAGTACGCGGATCGAGGCGACCACGCCGAGGATCAGGCCGAGCACGATGCCGATCGCGATCTCGCGGCGGAACACCAGCCACCAGTCGGCGGCGCGGACCTCGCCGAGCGCCATCGCGCGGATCACCAGGGTGCTGGCCTGCGAGCCCGAGTTGCCGCCGCTCGAGATGATCAGCGGCAGGAACAGCGCGAGGATCGTCACCTGGTCGAGCGCCTCCTGGAAGAACCCGAGCGCGGTCGCGGTCAGCATCTCGCCGATCAGGAGGATGGTCAGCCAGCGCGCGCGCTTGCGGATCATCTCGCTGCGGCTCGACGCCAGGTACGGCATGTCGAGCGCTTCCATGCCGCCGAACTTCTGGGCGTCCTCGGTCGCCTCTTCCTGGACGACGTCGACGATGTCGTCGACCGTCACGATGCCCTTCATCTTGCCGTTGGCATCGACGACCGGCATGACCGTCAGGTCGTGCTCGGCGAAGATCCGCGACACCGTCTCCTGGTCGGTCTCGTCCGAGACCCGGACCACGTCGGTCTCCATGACGTCGGCGACGATCTTCTTGGGATCGGCGGCGAACAGGTCGCGGAACGACACCACGCCGAGCAGGTGCTGCTCGGGATCGACGACGTACGCGTAGTAGATCGTCTCGATCTTGTCGCGGGCCTGCCGGCGCAGGTAGCTGATCGCCTCGTCGGCGGTCATGTTCGGGCGCAGCCGGGCGTAGCGGGTCGACATCAGGCCGCCGGCCTCGTCCTCGGCGTAGGCGAGCAGCGCGGTGACTTCTTTGCGGGTCGGCGCGTCGAGCAGATCGAGCAGCGTGGTGCGGTTGGCCTCGCCTGCGTGCTGGACGACGTCGGCGACATCGTCGGGTTCGAGCATGCGCATCCACTGCCGGCGCTGGCCGGGGCGGAACCCGATCAGCAGCGCGGCCTGGTCGGTCGGGGTCAGCGCGATGAAGAAGTCCTCGGCGTCCTCGCGCGGCAGGACGCGCAGGCCGTCGCTGCGCTCCTCGAGATCGAGCAGCGGCCAGGCATCGCGGAGCTCGTCGGCCGACAGCGCGTCGTCGTCCGGCGGCGGGACCGCGACCGGCATCACGCCTGACTTCTGGAGATCGATCAGCTCGACCGCGTCGGAGTCATCGGCGCGGGTCTCGGCGACCGCGCGGATCTCGGCGGCGACCTTCTGGGCCTCCTCGGGCGGCAGCATCGACAGCTCGCCGGTCGCGTCGGCAGGCTTGTCCGCGATCACCTCGGGCACGGCCTCTTCGGCCGGTTCGCCGCTGCTCACAGTCGGCTCGCTGCCGTCGGAGGACATCGGGCACACCCTGCCCAAACACGCGCAGTTCGTCCAGCGCGGTGGCCGGAGATCGGCGCGCGCGTGATCGGGATTGTGAGCGGCGTGCGGCTGCGCGTATCACGCACACCAGGCGGTGACGCGGTCGTCGCCGGGGGCGATCAGCAACGTGGCGCCGGGCGGTGGGGGATCGAAGCCGAGCCGGTGGATCCCGAGGCGGCGGGCGAGGCCGCGGGCGATCCAGCCGAACGTGTGGCGGGCGTTGAGCTCGCACAGTGGGTGCAAGCGGTGTGTGCTGGTGTCGCCGGGGGTGGCACCGGGAACACGGTAGACAAACGCATCGATCGCGAACGGCCCTCGGTATCCGGTGGTGGCGGCGAGCTGGATCGCGGCAGCGTGCGCCGTGGCCTGCAGGGTGTTGATCATGGGTTCGGCGATAGGCTCGGCCATGGGCTCGGCAATGGGCCCGACGCCGGGCTCGGCGCCGGGCTTGGCCGGCAATAGCTCGATGCCGAGGAAGCCGCCGCGCGGGTCGGTGCGCAGGGCGTGCGGCGCGGCGATCTGGATGGTCCCGTCGGGACGAATCTCTCCACATACGCCGAGGTCGGCGACCCGATCGAGCCACGGCTCGAACACCAGCGGGCCGAGCCGGGTGAACATCCGGGCGAGCCGGCGGCGCAGCTCACCGTCGATGATGCGGCCGGTGCCGTGCGCGCGGTCACGGCCGGCGGCGGTCCACCGCGCCTTGCAGACCCAGGCCGGCGCCGGGGCCGCGGCGGTGGGGTGCCCGGCGGAGTCGCCTGCGAGGTGCCCAGCGGAGTCGCCGGTTCGCTTGCCTGCGAGGTGCCCGCCTGCGAGGTGCCCGGCGGAGTCGCCGGCGAGGTGGTCGTCGAGCTCGGCCAGCGAGCCGACGACGCGCGCGCCGGGCAGCGCGACCCCGAGCGCCTCGGCGATCGCCAGGGTCCGGCTGCGGTCGTTGGCATCGCGGGCGGCGGGATCCGCCCAGGCCAGATCGTACCCGCCGGGCGGCGAGCCGGGGGCCGCGCCGGTGTGTGGGATCGGCGGCGTCCACCCCGGATGCGCGATCAGCCGCGCCGGATCGATCGGCGCGGGCAGCCACAGGTCGTGGGGGCCGTCGTCCGGGGCGCACGCGGCGAACAGGCTCGCGTACAGGCTCACCCGGCCGAGCACGGCGGCCGGCAACGCGACCCCGGCCCACCGCGCCTCGCAGTCGAGGTTGCCGAGCAGCGTCACGCCCGCCCGCGCGGTCACCGCGGCTGTCCGCTCGGGCGGGTCGGCGAGATCGCCTCGAGCTGGGCGATGAACGCGTCATCGAGCCCGGCGCGCCGCCGGGCCTCGCGATCGAACCGGGCGCCGCGTGCCCGGGCCGGTCCGAGCGGCGGACGGACGTGCGCCAGGTACGCCTGCCACGGATCGGCGTCGCCGGTCAGCCGGCGCAGCCACACCCACCCGAAGTGCACGTGGCGGATCTCGTCGGCGTGGACCTGCGCGAGCGCGGCGGCGGTGGCGGCGTCGCCGGCGGCGCGCGCGGCCGTCGCGTAGTCGCCGGCGAAGTCGAGGTTGGCGTTCTCGAACGTCAGGTTCATCGCGCACACGAACTCGCACGGTCCGGTCAGGTGATCGAGCTTGTTCCAGAAGTGCCCGGTCACCGGCTGATCGCCGAACTCGACGCCGTGCGCGGCGAGCCGCTCGAGGTACAGCGCGAGGTGGCGCTGCTCGTCGGCGAGGATCGCGACCAGGCCGCGGCGAAACGCGATCGGCGTCGCGGGGAACGCGATCACCGCCCACGCGAACAGCTCGATCGCCTGGAGCTCGTGGTTGGCCAGCGCGTGGAGGATCCGCGCGCGCTGCTGCGGGTCGCGCATCCCGGCGATCGGCGGCACGCGGGTGTGGCGGCCCGGCACGATCGCCAGGGTCGCGGGGCGCCCGGGCGCTGCGATCCGGACCGGCGCGTCCTCGGTAGGGGCGCCGGGCTCGAACGCCGCGTCGCCGAGCTCGGGCGGCGGCGCGAGCTTGCCCGCGAGCGACGTGCTCGTCACGATCTGCTCCGCGTAGTCGCGCGCGTTCACGCGCAAGCGGCGTAGCACGGATCGCGCGCCGCGGTTGGGCTAGCCTTGGCGGTATGACAGCTCCAGGGCGTTCGCTGCGGTTCCACTTCGACTTCGTCTCGCCGTATGCGTACCTGGCCTGGACGCAGATCCATGCGCTGGCAGCGCGCCATCGCTGCGAGGTCGAGGCGGTGCCGGTGCTGTTTGCCGGGTTGCTCGGGGCGCACGGATCGATCGGGCCGGCGGAGCTGCCGGCCAAGCGGCGGCATCTGTTCACGGACGTCGTGCGGGCGGCGCGCCGGCTGGGCGTGGCGTTCGCGTTGCCACCGAGCCATCCGTTCAATCCGCTGCTGGCGCTGCGGGTGGCGTCGCTGCCGATGGTCGCCGAGCGGCAGCGCGCGCTGATCGATGCGCTGTATGCCGCGACCTGGGGCGGCGGCGGCGTCCCAGGTGGCCAGGGTGGCGTGACCGAGGAGGCCGAGGTCGCGCGGCTCGGCGATGCGGTCGGGCTCGACGGCAAGGCCCTGGTCGCGGAGGCCGGCAGCGCGGCGGCGAAGGACCGGGTGCGCCACCGGACCGACGAGGCGATCGCGGCCGGGGTGTTCGGCGTGCCGACGATGGTGGTCGACGGCGAGCTGTTCTGGGGGCTCGACTCGTTCGCGAACCTCGAGGCGTTCCTGCGCGGCGAGGGCGCGATCGACGCGGCGTTCAAGGCGCGGTGGGATTCGCTCCCCGCATCGGCGACGCGCAAGCTGCCGACGCGGTGAGCCTGGCCACGACCGGTCGCAGCGAATTCGCAGCGCTTCAGAAGATCGCGGCGGTCGCGATGAACACGATGTACGCGAGCACGAGGATCCCGCCCTCGATGCGCGAGATCTTGCGCGATCCCCGGAGCATCAAGATGCCGAGCAGCGTGATCCCGACCAGGCCGAGCAAGTCGGACAGGTGGAGCAGCTCGCCGGCGTGGATCGGCCGCAGGTAGGCGGTCACGCCGAGCACGAGGAACACGTTCAGGATGTTCGAGCCGATCACCGAGCCGATCGCGAGCGCGGCCTCGCCGCGCGCCGCCGCGATGATCGAGCCGATCAGCTCGGGCAGCGCGGTGCCGAGCGCGATCACGGTGAGCCCGAGCATGCGCTCGGACATCCCGAGCTCCTTGCCGATGCCGCGGCCGCCGCGCACGAACAGGTCGGAGCCGATCACGAGCAGGATCAGGCCGACCGTGGTCTGCAGCGCCGCGGTCGCGCGCGATGCGTGCGGCCGGCCCTTGCCGGCGAGCGCGCCGGCGCTGTTCTCGGTGCGGCGCGCCTCGAGCTCGAGCGGATCATCGGGCTCGAGCCGGGCCGACACGGTGAGCGTGGCGACCGTGAACACCACCGCGCAGCCGATCAGGACCAGGCCCTCGGCGCTCGACAGGACGCCGTTGCGGAACAGGAACGGTACGGCGATCGCCGAGCCGAGCAGCACCGGGATCTCGCGGCGGATGATCCGGCCGTCGATCGTCGGCGGCGAGATCAGCGCCGTGATCCCGAGGATCAGGCTGATGTTGGCGGCGCACGAGCCGATCACGGTGCCGAGCGCGATCGGCTCGTGGTGGGTCAGCGCGGTCTTGGTGGCGATCGCGAGCTCGGGAGCCGAGGCACCGTACGCGACGACGGTGAGCCCGACGACCAGCGGCTTGACGCCGAACGCGCGCGCGACCTGCGCCGAGCCGCGGATCAGCCACTCCGCGCCCCAGTAGAGGATCGAGATCCCCGCGATGACGAGCAGGATGTCGAACGTGGCGAACAACGCGGCTAGTCTCGCACGACTTCGCGCCGCGTGGCGCGGTCAGCGGCCGGTGCGCACGAGGTAGCGCGCGTCGCGGATCATCTCGTCGAGCTTGTGGATGTCGTTGGAGTCGTAGGCGCCGCGGATGTGGGCCTTTTGATCGACGAGCAGGAAGTAGCCGCTGTGCGAGATCTGCGGCGCGCCCGACGGCGACACGCCCTCGCGGGCCATCGAGTTCATGAACGGCCCCTCGACGAGCTTCTGCATCGCGCCGGCCGGGCCGGTGACGAACCGCCAGCGCTCGGGGTCGGCCTTGTAGCGCTGGGCGTACTCGGCGAGCCGCGGCGGGGTGTCGTACGCCGGGTCGACCGAGAACGACGCGAGCTTGATGTGCGCGCGGGCGTCGAACGTCTTGTCCTGCAGCCGCGCCATCTTCATCGTGGTCACCGGGCAGATCGTGTCGCACCGGGTGAACAGGAAGCTGACCAGCGTGACGTTGTCGTGCAGCGCGGCGTCGGTGAACGGCTCGCCGCGCTCGTCGGTCAGCGCGAAGCTGCCGACCGCGCCGAGGTCATCGAGCACGGGGTCGGCGTGCCGGCACAGTAGCGTCGGGGCGACGACCGCGGGCACCACGGCCGCGAAGAGGATCGCGAGCATGCCGAGCAGCAGCCGCCGTCCGGGGATGGAACGGGAACGCCTCGGGTTCGGCACGCCCGGACCGTGGCAGATCCGGCGGCGAAATGCACGGGGCCGGCGGTGCGGCAACACAGCGCGGCCGTGTGGTGCGGCCAGCCGGCGCGGAGCAGGCCGATGCGGAGCGGCCGTGCGGCGCGGCAACACAGCGCGGCCGTGTGGTGCGGCCAGCCGGCGCGGCCATGCGATGCGGAGCGGCGAGACGTGGTGGCGGAGCGCGACGGAACCGCCATGGTATCCTGGGTGGGTGGCGCGCAACCAGATCCGTGATGTGATGTTTCGGCCGGTTGCGCCGGTCGCCGGCGAGGGTGCCGGTGGTCACGCGCTGTTCCTCACGCTCGAGCTGGGCGATCCGACCGGGCTGTGGAGCTTCCTCGAGGACGTCGTGACGCGGTTCAAGCACGAGCGGGTGACCGGCCCGGCCGACGCGCGGTTCATGCTGATCACGGTGATCGGCGACGTCTCGGCGGCGGACTTCGCGCAAGCGTGGCAGGGCGCGGTCGCCAACGACGCGCCGGCGCGTGCGTTGCTCGGCATGATGCAGCAGGCCGACGTGATGCAGGGCATCGCCCCCGATCGACTGATCGGTCACGCCTCGCTGCTGGCGAGCTGAGACGCTGGTCGTCCCGTCAGGCGACGGTCAAGGTCGGGAGCTCGCCGGGCGGGGCATCGCCGCGCGTCGCCAGCGAGATCGGGGCGTCGGCGGGCGCCGAGCCCGGCGGTTTCGGATCCGGCGGATCCGGGTCCTTGTCCTTGATGCCGAGCGGCTGCGCGGCGACGCGGGCGCCGCCGTGGACGACGCGCAGGTGGGCGTCCGACATGGTCTTGAACGCGAACCGGCCGGGATCCAGCGTGAGCGTGGAGGTCCCTGCCGCGACGAGCGCGCCGTGGCGCTCGGCGACGACGGTGGCGCCGGCCGCGCGGAGCCGGTCGATCTGGATCTTCTCGTTCACCGTGAGCTCGACGACGCTCGGCTCCTGCACGTCGATGGTGACTTGTAGCGCTCGCTGCTTGTTCTTCACAGTGCCTCCTGGCGGTGTGCTCGGCCACCCTGGCCGAGACGGCTGCCTGCACATAGGCGCGCGAGGATCCCGGAATCCGACAGCCGCGCGGACGCCGTGGCGTGAGCGCGGCCTACCCGGCGCAACCGGCGCGGGAGCAGGCTCAGCGCCGGGCGCGCGGCTTGCGCGGGGCCGCGGCCGGGCGCGGTGGTGGGCGCAGGCCGTCGCAGATCACCGCGAGCAGGCGCGCGGGCGAGCCCGCCGGGCGATACGGCGACGGCAAGGTCGCCGAGACCAGCGCCATCACGTCCTCGTACTGCAGCTCGCCGCGCACCGCGCCGGCCCGCTGGGCGCGCTCGAGCAGCCGCGTCATCGCCGCGGTCATCCGCGTGCGCGCCGCGGCGGTGACCTCGCGCATGTCGATGCCGGTGATCGCCTGGCCGAGGTCCTTCTTGCGCCGCATCGCGTCGGCGAGCAGCTCGACCAGCGCGAAGAACGCGGGCCCGGGGTCGGCGGCGCCGGCGAGCGCCTCGGCCTGATCGGCCAGCCGCGACATCCGGTCGTGGACGATCGCCGCGACCAGCGCCTGCTTGGTCGGAAAGTGCCGGTACAGCGTGCCGATGCCGAGCCCGGCGCGGCGCGCGATCTCGTCGATCGGGACGTCCAGGCCCTCGGCGGCGAACACCGCCTGCGCGATCTCGAGCACGCGGTCGCGGTTGCGCTGGGCATCGGCGCGCAGCACGCGCGGGGCGACCGGCTTGCGGGCCATGGCGCTACGCCGCGCCCTGGTGGCGCGCGACCAGCGCCGGCAGCTGGCCGAGCGCCTCGGCGAACGCGGCGTGGTTGCCGTAGTCGTGCGAGGTGATGATCTGGCCGTCGCGGATCCGCATCACCATCACGTTCGACAGCTGGAACGTCCGGCCGGTCGACGTGACGCGACCCAGGTAGTCGTACTCGGCGACGATGACCTCGGGATCGGTGGTCTCGTGCACGACGACGTTGCGCGCCTGCATCGTGATCGGCAGCCCGGCCGCCGCGGCGAAGTGGGCGCGCAGCTGATCGCGGCCCTCGAGCCGGGTCGGCCGCGGCAGCTGGAACGGGTGGGTGACCACGGTGTTCTCGGCGTACAGCATCGGCAGCGCGTCCCACCGCTGGTCGCAGACCCCCGCGATCAGCTGCTCGACCACCGCGCGCGGCGACGGCGCCTGGGTGGTGGGCGGCGGGGCGAGCCGGCTGCGCATCGCGAGCGAGTCGAAGTAGTCGCGCAGCTCGACGATCTCGCCGCCGCGGACCCGCGCCACCTGGATGAACGGCAGCTGGTAGCGCCCGCCATCGGGCTGCGCGCCCTGCAGCGTGAACTCGACGATCACGACCTCGGGGTCGGCGGTGTCGTGGACCCGCAGGTCGTTGTACTCGATGATCTTGCGCCCGGCCGCCCGTGCGGCGCGGTACGACGGCTCCAGCGCGCGGCGGATCGCGTCGCGCCCGGCGATCCGCTTCGGCATGCCGACCGGGGCGAACGGCAGCTCGAGCACGCCGTTGGCGGCGAAGCAGTCGGCGAACCTGAGATCGTAGTCGCGCACGAAGGCATGGGCGCGGTCGAGCACCGCGCGCGGCGTGGCAGTCGTCATGGTGGCCTCCTTCCGGGCCCCGGACCTGGATCCGGAACCTATCCTCCGGTTGTTATACGGAACGGCCCCTCCGGTTGTCAACCACGACGTCAACCAGCCCGCCGCGCGCATCCGCGGGCGATGGGACGCGGTCAGCGGCGGCGGCTGGCGAGGAATAGCTTGCGCAGCTCGGGGTCGCGTAGCTTGCCGGCGGCGGTGTCGGCGGCGTGCTGGGCGCGATCGAGCGCGGCGCGTGCGGCGTCGGTCTGGCCGGCGGCGGCGAGGACCTCGGCGCGCCAGCGCAGCACGTGCTCGGCGCTGTCGGGGCGGGCGCCGTCGAGCCGGTGGATCGCCTCGTCGCTGGTCGCGAGCGCCTCGACGTGGCGGCCGAGCCGGGACAGCGCGAGCGCCTGGATCGCGAGGCCGTAGAGGATGCCGACCAGCATCGGCATCTTGCGCGCCCACTCGGTCGCGGCGCGCGCGAGCTCGAGCGCGGCCTCGGCCGGGTTGCCGAGCGCGAGGTGGGCGAGCGCGGTGTACTGCATCCCGCGGATCTCCTGGTAGCGATCGCGGTTCTCGGTCGCGAGCGCGAGGCCGCGCTCGAACAGATCGAGCGCGAGCTTGGCCTGGCCACGCGCGAGCTTGGCCTGGCCCCACGACACGGCGGCGTCGGCCGCGGCGGCGAGATCGCCGGTCTGCTCGGCGACCTTCTTGGCCTTGCTGAGGTAGCTCTCGGCGCGATCGAGGTCACCGAGGTCGGCGTAGCACTGGCCGATGTTGGCGAGCTTGAGCGCCATGCTCGCGCGGTCGCCGAGCGACTGGTCGATCTTGAGGCCGCTCTTGTAGTGGGCGAGCGCCTCCTCGTACTCGCCGAGCGCGGCGAACACGATGCCCATGTTGTTGAGCGCGCGGGCCTCGTGGCGGGCCATGCCGACCGCGCGGTAGATCACCAGCGCCTCGGCGTAGCTCTCGATCGCGGCCTCGAGCCGGCCCATGTTCCATAGCGTGGTGCCGCGCTGGTTCAGGATCGTCGCGCGCGCGACCAGCACCGGCGCCGACGGCCGGCCGCCGCCCGCGCCGGCGGCGCTGCCGCTCCCGCCGCTCCCGCCGCTCCTATCCGGCGGGCGCTCGGACCGCTCCGGGCCATCGCACAGCGCGAGCGCCTGCTCGACCAGGCGCAGCGACTCCTCGGCGTTGCCGACCAGGCGGGCGATCGCGGCGCGCAGCCGCAGCGCCTCGGCCTCGAGCAGGACGTCGCGGGCGTCGCGCGCGAACTGCAGCGCGGGGGCCACGGCGCGCAGCGCGGCCGGGGCCTTGCCGACGTCGATGTAGAACTGGGCGAGCGCGCTGTGGGCGATCGCGAGCTTGCCCGGATCGCCGAGCACCTCGGCCGCCTTGCGCAGCGCGTGGAGCTCGCGCAGCTGGGGCGGCCGCTTGGCGAGCCGGCGCAGGATCTCCTCGCGCAGCCGGTGGGCGGCGAACCGGCGCTCGTGATCGGCCTCGGGCAGGAGCTTCAGCACGCGGGTGAGCTGGCGGAACCCGTCGGCGTTGCCGCCGAGCTCGACGGCGTGGCCGGCCGCGCGCAGGTAGCGATCGGCCGCCGGCACGTCGTCGCCGGCGAGCTCGAGGTGGCGCGCGATCAGCGCGTCGTCCTGGCCGACCCGGTAGCCCGGCGCCCCGGCGATCCGCGCGGCGACCGAGCGGTGCATCTGGACCCGGGTCTCGGGCGGGATCAGGCCGTACGCGACCGTCATCGTCATGTCGTTCTTGAACCGGTACTCGTCGTCGCGCAGCGACAGCAGGCCGCGGCGGACCAGCTCGTCGAGCTCGAGCTTGATCGGGCGGCCGAGCAGCTGGGTCAGCTCGCCGGCCGAGACCTGGCGACCGATCACCGCGGCGTGGATGATCGCCTCGTGCTCGGCGGCGGGCAGCGCGTCGATCCGCGACAGGATCAGGTCCTCGACCGTCGACGGGACGTGGATCGGCGCGTCGCGCTTGGCCCAGCGCAGCAGGCCCGGGTGCTCGTCGTCGGGGCCGTCGGCGACCAGGATGCCGCGCTCGGTCAGCGCGTCGAGCAACTCCTGGATGAAGAACGCGTTGCCGCCGCACCGCGCGGCCAGCTGCTCGACCAGCTCGTCGACGTCGGGGCCGGGCACCAGGCGCTCGGCGAGCATCTCGCGGCGCGACGCCTCGGGCAGCTCGTCGAGCACGATCAGCTCGGTGCCGAGCTCCTTCGCGAGCCGCTGGATCCGCGGGTCGGGCCGGCTCGTCATCAGGCCGAAGATCGGGCGCGGGGTGCCGAGCTTGAGCAGCGCCGCGAACAGCTCCTGGCTGTCCTGATCCGCCCAGTGGACGTCCTCGGCGAACAGCACGAGCGGCTTGTCGCTGTCGAGCCGGTGTTCGATGCGCTGGAGCAGCTGGATCAGCGTTCGGCGCCGGGTCTCGGCGTCGATCTCGGCCGCGGGCTCTGCGGCGGTGGCACCGGGCTCGGTGGTCTGCGCGGTGCGCGCGCCGAGCAGCAGGCCGAGCACGGCGAGCGCGGTGCGGGCCTCGCGCGACGCTTCGTCTCCGGAGCCGGGGCCGGAGCCGGTACCGGGGAACAGCAGCGGCAGCGCGCGGGCCAGCCGGCGCTCGACCTCGAGCGGCGCCGCGTCCTCGGCGAGCCCGAGCACGTCGCGCGCGAGATCGGCGAGCACGCCGTACGGGGTCATCGCGGTGCCGACCCGCGCCGAGGTCCGGATCACGACCGCCTCGGACGGCCCGATGCCGTCGAGGAACGTGCGGACCAGCCGGCGCTTGCCGACCCCGGCGTCGCCGATCAGCAGGATCTGGCGCTTGCGCCTGGTGACCAGCACGTCGCGCCACGCGTCGCGCAGCGCCTTGAGCTCGAGATCGCGGCCGACCAGCCGGCCGGTGTCGCGCCGCTCGCGCAGCCGCTGCGCCCGCTCCTTGGGGCCGCGCAGCCGGTAGATCCGTGCGCGCTTGACGCCGGGGTCGGTGTCGTCGTCGAGCTGGCTGCGCAGCGCGGTCACCCCGGGCGAGTCGTCGGGTAGGTCGATCGCGGCGAGCGGCTCGAACGTCCACTCGGTGCGCGCCGCGCGGAACACCCGACCGCCGACGAGGATCTCGGCGCCGCGCGCCTGGCGGGCGAGCTTGTGGGCGAACGCCGCGGTCGTGTCCTCGAGCTCGAACGCCAGCTCGGTCGCGCCCGACCCGGCGGCCCGGCCGCGCCGCACCAGCGCCACGCCGCGCTGGACCGCGAGCGCCAGCCGTAGCTCGGGCTCGACGTCGGAGCCGATGCCATCGAGCGCGTCGACCAGCGCGAGCGCGAGCTTGATCGCGCGGCTCGCGTCGTCCTCCGAGGCCACCGGCAGGCCGACGATCACACGCAGCATGGTGTCGTGGCCGGCGCCCGTGGTCGGCCCATGGCCGGCGAACGGCGTGCCGATGCCGAGCTCGCCGACCGGGACGTCGCGACCGTCGGCGGGCAGCCGCGGCAGATCGAGCAGCGCGTCGTGCTTGAACGCGACGTCGCGCGCGACCTTGTAGAACTCGTTGACCAGCCGCGCCGCGGTGGTCGCGCCGACCCGGCGCTCGAGGGCCGCGACGCCGCGCACCACGCCCTCGAGCACGTAGACGTACTTGCGCTCGCGCGGATCGCGCTTGGCGGCGCCAGCCGGGCCGGAGCTCGCCGGGCCGGAGCTCGCCGGGCTGGAGATCGCCGACGCCGGGACGATCGACGGCGCGGAGACCAGCGACGGCGCGGAGACCAGCGACGGCGGCGAGACCATCGAGGGCGCGAGGGACGGCGCTCCGGCCGGCGCCCTCGACGCCGCCCCGACTGAGACGATCGAGGGCGCGAGGGACGGCGCCCCGGCCGGCACCATCGACGGCGCCCCGACTGGGACGATCGAGGGCGCGAGGGACGGCGCCCCGGCTGGCGCCCTCGACGCCGCGGTCGCCGGTGACGGCATTCCGCCGGAGATCAGCGACGGCGCTGGCGCAAGCGGCGGCGCGCCTGCCGGGACGCCGGCCGACGCCCCGGCCGAGATCTCCGACGAGGCGCCGGCTGACACCCCGGCCGAGATCAGCGACGGCGCGGGCGTGAGCAGCGGAACGCCGGACGACATCCCATCGTCGCCAGCATCGCTCGCACCGGCGGCATCCCCGGCATCGCCGGGCTCGCCGGACCGCCGCACGTCGCCCTCCGCCGGCGGTCGCGGCGAGACCGTCCGCTCGTCGGGCACCAGCTGTGCGAGGGTCTGTGCGAGCGAGCCCGACTCGATCAGCACGCCGGTCTTGCCACCCCACTCGAGCAGGAACTTGCCGAGCTCGTGCTGCAGATCGCGCGCGGTCTGAAACCGGTCGCTGCGGTGGAACGCCAGCGCGCGCAGGATGATCCGCTCGAGTGAGTCCGGCAGCTCGGGGGCGAAGTCCTTGGGTCGCGGGATCGCGCCCGACTTCACCATGTCGAGGACATCCTTGCCCTTGCCGTGGAACAGCGGCCGCGCGCACACCAGCTCGAACAGCACGATCCCGGCGGCGAACACGTCGCTGCGGCAATCGACCGGCTCGCCGCGCGCCTGCTCGGGCGACATGTACGCGTACTTGCCCTTGATGACGCCGTCTTCCTCGTGGACATCGCGCGCCCGCGCGATCCCGAAGTCGACGATCTTCACGCTGCCGTCCCACGACAACAGGATGTTCTGCGGCGAGATATCGCGGTGGACGATGCCGAGCGGCTGGCCGAAGTCGTCGGCCTTGCGGTGCGCGTAGTCGAGGCCCTTGGCGAGCTGCTGCACGATGTACGCCGACAGCCCGTACGGCAGCCGCTGGCGCGCCTTGGCCGCCTCCTGCAGCAGGCGCAGCAGGTCGACGCCCTCGACGTGCTCCATCGCCAGGAAGTACGTATCGGCGACCGCGCCGAAGTCGAACACCTGGATGATGTTCGGGTGGTTGAGGCCGAGCGCGATCTTGGCCTCGTCGACGAACATCGCGACGAACTGCCGGCTGCGCGCGTACGCGGTGTGGATCTTCTTGATGACGAGGGTCTTGTTGAGCCCTTGCGCCACGGTGGTGCGGGCGAGGAACACCTCGGCCATGCCACCGGTGCCGATCTTGCGGATCAGCGAGTATTTGCCGAACTGCTCCATGCCCCGCGTAAGGCGATCTCGCTCGTCGAGCGTTGGACCATTCTAGCTCACAGCGGCGTGATCACGAGGTTGTCGAACCAGGTATCGGTCTCCCAGTTGTTGAACCCGAGATACTCGTGGCCGGTGTTCTCGAGCGGCCTTGGATCTTCGTAGCGCAGGAACGGCGTGGTCATGTCATCGACGAACCAGGTCATCACGTTGTGGCGGCGCTCGATCCGCCAGTGATAGTGCTGGTTGGGGACGACCTTGGGCTCGATGCGCTGGACCATGTCGGTGCCGTGCTCGTCGAGCCGCGCGATGATCGACTTGGCGTTGTACCAGCCGCCGAAGATCACCTCGTAGCCGGTCGCGGTGTAGCGGCCGCCGTCGGGATCGTAGGAGTGGCCGTCGCCGAAGACCTCCACCTTGATGTCGCCGCGCTGCTCGGTCGACCACGCGTCGAGCTCGATCCGGACGTCGTGCGGCAGCCGCTTGCGCAGCCACAGCGGGTGGTTGTGCGCGCCGCGCGCCGACAGCGCGCCGTGCTCGACGTGGTAGCCGTCACCGGTCACGTAGAACAGGTCGCCGAGGCCGGCCTCGAAGTCCTCGCGCCACGGGGCGGTGATCGGCGGCTGGTCCTTGACCTTGCAGCCGGCCAGGCCGCTGGTGCCGAGGGCCGCGCCGAGGCCGCCGAGGACCAAGACGCGGCCGATGCCGAGCGGGATCGCGTGCGGGGCGCGCATGTCGTGTGCATCGTACGATCTCGGCGAACCCTAAGGTATTCGATCGCTTGCGATCTTGAGCGATCTCCGAACCGCGTTCGGTGTCAGACCGGTGGCGTAGGGTCCCCGGCGTGGAAGGCACGCTGTCGCTGTTCGATTGGCGCCCGGCATCCGAGGCGGCCATGGAATCGGTGCCGGCGCGGCTGGTGCCGTCGCTTGCAGAAGGGAGCGGACCATGCGAGCAGGTACCCGAGGCCGGCGAAGCCACGTCGGCCAAGCGAGCCCCCCGGACCCGGAAGCTGAAGTCCGTACCGAAGGCCGAGGCGAGAGCCGAGCCGATGGTCGAGGCGAGAGCCGAGCCGACGGTCGAAGCGAAAGCCGAGCCGAAAGCCGAAGCGAGCCCGATCTCTCCGAGCCCGATCGCCCCGAGCCCGATCGCCCCGAGCCCGGCCAGCGACGAGCCGAGCGAGCCGGCGTGCGTGGTCCGGGACGACGCGACCCTGCCGCTGCCGCTCGATCTGGGACCCCAGGTCACGCGCGCCGCGCAGCTCGAGGCACCGGCCGCGACGGAGCCGGCGATCCCGGTGGCGACGTTGGCGGTTGCCGCAGCTGGGGCCTCGCGCATCGTGATCTTCGATTGCGAGACCACGGGGACGGATCGGCTGCAGGATCAGGTGATCGAGCTGTGTGTCCAGCGCGGGCTGGGCGACGACGCGCCGAGCCAGACCTGGCGGATCAAGCCGAGCGTGGCGATCCACCCCGGTGCGCAGGCGGTCCATGGCATCACGCCCGCCGAGCTCGAGGGTGCGCCGCCGTTCGCGCAGCTCGCCGACGAGATCGCTGGCGTGTTTGCCGAGACTGACGTCATCGTCGGCTACAACATCGCGTTCGACATCGACATGCTGCAGGCCGAGTACACCCGGATCGGCCGGCCGCTGCTCGATCTCAACGGCAAGAAGATCGTCGATGCGTTCCGGCTGTGGCAGCAGTGCGAGCCGCGCAGCCTGCAGCACGCGCATCAGCGGTTCGTCGGCGCCGGGTTCGCCTCGGCGCACAGCGCGAGTGCCGATGTCGCCGCGACCGGCCGCGTGCTGACCGGCATGCTGCGCATGTTCAACCTCACCGACCACGACTGGGAGGCGATCGCGTGCAAGTGCGATCCGCAGTACGCGGCGCGTGCGAGCTGGGTGGGCCCGTCGCGCCACCTGCGGTGGGAGGACGGTGTGATCGTGCTCGGGTTCGGCAAGCACACCAACGCGCCGCTGCACCAGCTCGCCGCCGGGCCGGATCGCAGCTTCCTGCGCTGGGTCGTCGAGCGCGACTTCCCGGTCCACGTCGGCGAGGTGTGCCGGGCGGCGCTCGATCTCGGCGGCGAGGAGTTCCTCGCGTGGGCGCGCCGCAAGTATCCGTGTCCGATCGTGCCGGCGCCGACCGCGGCGCTGTGATCGCTCAGGCCCGGCCGCGCGCGCGGTCGAGCGATAGCGCCCCCGCGCCCGACACGGCGAACACCAGGAACAGGAAGCAGTACACGACCGCGAGCTCGCCACCGTTGACGACCGGCAAGAACTTCCAGCCGCCCAGCTCGAGCCGCCAGTGGAACTGGAAGTACGCGACCGCCATCGTGCCCGACGCGAGCAGCGCGGCCGGCCGGGTGAATAGCCCCAGCGCGATCAGGATCCCGCCGACCAGCTCGATGATGCCGCCGATCCACAGCTGCGAGCCGACCGGCGGCGGCGGGTGGCCGGGCGGCAACCACAGGTGGAGGATCTTCTGCGCGCCGTGGCACGCAAACATCGCCCCGGACACGATCCGCAGGACCGCGCCGACCAGGGACTGAAACCGCGCTTGGTTGACCATGCGCGCAGTCTGACAGGTCGGCTCGGGCGACTCCAATGATCTGCGCGCCGGGCGCGACTACTCGATCCCGTACTTCTCGAGCTTGTAGTACAGCGCCGAGGTCTTGATCCCGAGCAGCCGGGCGGTCTCGGTCTTGACCCGGCTCGCCTTGGCATAGGCCTTGAGGATCAGCTGGCGCTCGAGGTCATCGAGGATCTCGGGCAGCGACAGCTCGCGCGGCACGTCGAGCCGATCGTCCTCGGCGCCGCCCTGCAGGAACTGCGGCAGCGCGGCCGGCGTGATCTCGTCGCCCTCGGCGAACACCAGCGCCTGCTCGATCGCGTTCTCGAGCTCGCGGACGTTGCCCGGCCAGTGATAGGCCATGATCCGGCCGAGCGCGGCGTCGCCGACCGCGCGGATCCGCGCGTTGGTCTTGGGCGCGAGCTTGGCGATGAAGTGCGCGCACAGCAGCGGGATGTCCTCGCGGCGCTCGCGCAGCGGCGGCAGCTTGACCGGCAGGACGTGGAGCCGGAAGAACAGATCCTGGCGAAACCGGCCGGCCGCGACCTCGGCCTCGAGGTTCTTGTTGGTCGCCGACACCACGCGGACGTCGACCTTGATCGGCGCCTCGCCGCCGACCCGCTCGAACTCCTGCTCCTGGAGCGCGCGCAGCAGCTTGACCTGCATCGCGGGCGGCACGTCGCCGACCTCGTCGAGGAACAGCGTGCCGTTGTCGGCGAGCTCGAACCGGCCGAGCTTCTGCTTGATCGCGCCGGTGAACGCGCCCTTCTCGTGACCGAACAGCTCGCTCTCGAGCAAGGTCTCGGTCAGCGCGCCGCAGTTGACCTTGATGAACGGCCCGTTGGCGCGCTTGCCGAGCCGGTGGATCGCGCGCGCCACGAGCTCCTTGCCGGTGCCGCTCTCGCCGGCGATGAACACCGTGGTCTCGCTCGCCGCGACCTTCTCCACGGTGCGCCGCACCGCGAGCATGCGCTCGCCGCCGCCGACCAGCTCGGGG
>DATBBB010000450.1:0-14201 GCA_036271215.1 Kofleriaceae bacterium
CACGATCATCCACCCCGCGGATATTCATTCCCGGTTGTTCCCGTACACGTTCGTTCCCAACACGTTCGATCAGGGCTACGGCCTGTTGCCGATCAACGCGCCGTTCGGCGGGATCGCGCGGATCGCCTCGATGGTGAAGACGATCCGCAAGACCTCGAACCGCTCGCTGTGGCTCGACTCCGGCGACTGCTTCCAGGGCGCGCCGGTGTTCAACGAGTTCAAGGGCGAGGCCGAGATGCGCGCGCTGACCGTGGCCGGGCTCGACGGTGCGGTGCTCGGCAACCACGAGTTCGACCTCGGCTCGAAGAACCTGTTCGACAAGATCGACAACTGGGCCGGCTACCCGATCCTCGCCGGCAACTACGCGTGGGACGATCCGCCGCCGGCGGCCGCGATCTCGAACGGCCGGTCGCTGCGCGACGTGATCGCGCCGTACGAGATCTTCGACGTCCAGGGCATCAAGGTCGGCGTGATCGGCATGGGCAACACCGACACGCTGAGCTCGATCTACGAGGGCGGCAACAACCTCGGGTTCCGGCCGATCGACAACGCCTCGGCGCTCCAGCAATGGGTGCGGTTCATCCGCCCGCAGGTCGATCTGGTCGTCGTGGTCAGCCACCTGGGGCTCGACCAGGACGAGGACCTCACGCCGTCGCAGGTCGACGACGAGAACCTCGCGCTGCCGCTCAAGGGCGTCGATCTGATCCTCGGCGGCCACCTCCACATCGTCACCAACCCGCCCAAGATCATCCCGAACGATGACCTCGGCCACTCGACCGTGCTCGTCCACTCCGGCGCGTTCGCCAAGTACGTCGGCCGGCTCGACCTCGTGGTCCACGTCGGCACCGACAACAACGATCTGGCGAATCGCAGCCGGATCACGTCGTTCAGCTACATCAACCAGCCGGTCGACGTCCACGTCCCGGACGATCCCGACATCGCGTCCCTGATGTGGCCGTACTCGGTCAAGCTCAACCAGGACATCGACCTCAACGGCGTGTTCGCCTACGTCGATCCCCAGCCGTCGACCGCCAAGATCCTGCGCAGCGACGCCAGCGGCGGCGACTCGCAGCTCGGCAACCTGGTCGCGCGCTCGATGCAGGTCCAGGACGGCGTCCAGGCCGAGTTCGCGCTGACCAACTCGCTCGGGATCCGCGCCGACTTCGAGCGCGGGGCGCTGACGATCGAGCAGATGTTCAACGTGTTCCCGTTCGAGAACACGATCACCGTCATGTACCTGTCGGGGGTCGAGGTCCAGGAGATGCTCGACTTCGTGTCGCAGCGCTCGTCGGAGCGCGGCTGTAAGACCCAGGCCCAGGTCGCCGGCATCACGTTCGACATGGTGTGCCACGGCACGTGCCCCGACGGCGGCACCGCGTGCGCCAAGAACATCTACCTCGGCGATAACTGCCGGGCCGGCCGGGCCGACGGCCCGATCGATCCGACCAAGTGCGCGCCGCTGCTACCGGCCAGCCTCTACCGGGTCGCGGTCAACGACTACATCGCCGCCGGCGGCTCGGGGTTCGACGTGCTCAAGCGCAACAGCTCCAAGCAGGACACCGGGGTGTCGCTGCGCGACAGCCTCCGGGTCTACCTGAACGGCCAGACCCGGTGTGGCGCGGACGTCGTCAACGAACAGGACACCGTGATGCCGCCGCGCACCGTGCTCTCGCTGTTCGGCAACATCTCGTGCCTCGACGAGAAGGTCGAGGCCCACGACGGTCGGATCCGGCCGGTGTTCGAGTGAACCGCCCTCTCGTGACGGAGCTTTGCATGAAGCACGCAATGGTGGTCGTCTCGGCTAGCCTCGCGGCCGGGCTCGCGCTGGCCGGGTGCGTCGATCACAAGGCCGCGCTGACCGGCACGCAGTCGATCGGCGTCGATCTGGTGACCCCGGCGAGCCCGGGCGACGTCAATAACCGGCTGCCCGACGGCCAGCGCCTGATCACGGTCAACCTGACCGCGTACGACGCCAACGCCGCGGTCGACCCGACGTTCGATCGCGACGTCGACGTCTACGTCCAGTACCTGGGGACGCTGACGCCCTCGATGTACGGCAACCCGCCGCCGCCACCGCTCGCCAAGCTGCACATGACCGCCGGCAAGGCGATGGCGCAGACCGTGATGCTGCCGCCGGTGTTCGGCGCGACCACGCTGTGGTTCGACGACCACGAGGACACCGATCCGACCTACGCGACCGGGACCTCGCCGACCCTGTGGTTCCGCGACCCGACGATCGCCGACATCCAGACCCCGGGCGACGAGACCGCGCTCAACGCGCTGACCGACTCGCCGCTCGAGAACAAGCAGGTCACGGTCAGCGCCTCGCGCTACGGCGCGACCGGCCGGCTCGTGGTGACCAGCGTGTTCTCGCAGGGCTACACGGTGTCCGACGTCAACTGCGCGGACATCGCCGGCAACCCGCCGTGCACCACCGATTCGTACAACCACATCGAGGTGTTCTCGTTCTCGGCGCCCACCGATCAGGGCGGCGCGCTGCTCGCGGAAGGCCAGACGATCGACGGGTTCTCCGGCGGGATCTCGGAGTTCGATGGCCTGACCGAGGTCGGGTTCCCGGTGACGGCGACCAGCGGCAGCGACGCCACGGTGGTCACCGGCCGGCTGCCGGCGCCGGTCAAATTCGATCCGGCGTGGTTCGGCGCGCTGAGCGACCCGAAGGGCCGGATCAACTTCGAGCGCAACGAGGCGGCGCCGATCGAGGTCGACAACGCCAAGGTCTGTCAGATCGACGATGACTTCACGACGTTCGGGCAGTGGAAGATCGATCCGGCGGGGGTCGGCGGTGACTGCTCGGGCAACAAGAACGTGCTCAACGTGATCACCGCCGTGGTGGTCGCCGATCTCGATCCGACGACCCTGGTCGGCCAGACCTTGCCGCGCGTGGTGGGCGTGGTGCGGCCGGTCGAGATCGGGAGCTTCAACGTGTGGATCATCTATCCCCGGTCCGCGGCCGACTTGACGCTGCAATAGGAGCCTGCGTGCGTAGATTGACTCGATCTCTGTTCATCGTAGCCGCCGGAGCAGCGTCCGGCGCCGTGGTCGCCCCGGTGATCGCACAGGCCCAGCCCGCCGAGCCACCGGGCTCGCCCGAGGGCAACCAGGGGGCGGCGGCGCCGACCGGCCCGCAGCCCGGCACCCAGCCGGTCCCGCCGGGCACCGAGCCGACCCCGTCGCCGATCGACGAGGCCCGGATCCGCGAGCTGGTCGATCGCGAGCTCGCCCAGATCCTGACCGACCGCGCGGCCAAGGAAGCCGCCGACCGCGCGGCCAAGGAAGCCGCCGACAAGGAGGCCGCCGCGCCGCCGCCCGACGGCGGCGACGTCCACGGCTCGAGCGGGTTCTTCGATACCCGGATCGCGTTCACCCTGACCAACGAGAACCTGATCGCCAAGCCGGGCGAGACGATCCCGAACGCGGCGGGCTGGCGGTTCGGTACCCCGAACTCGCTCGGCGTGCTGTTCTTCGACAACTACGACACCCGGTACTCCGGGTTCGAGACCCTGTCGCACGCGACGATGTACCGCGAGTACACCAACGGCCACCTGCAGGCCGAGGGCGCGTTCGTGATCCGGATCAACGAGCTGTCGGGCTCCAACATCAGCCTGGCGGACGACGGTACGTACCTGACCCTGTCGGACTGGAAGGACCCGACCCACAAGGACCCGACCCGGATCAGCCTCACCGCGTTCCCGGTGTCGTCGGACCGGTTCCGGCTCGGCTATTCGTACCGGCTGTCGTGGGGCGGTGACCCGGAGTACCAGCGATCGAACAACTCGACCCCGGGCGCCAAGCTGCAGTACGACACCGAGAACACCTACGTGTTCGTGGGCGGCAAGAGCAGCGTGGTGGTCGACCCGCGCGACGGCGAGGAGAAGGCGGCGCTCGCCGGGCTGGTCGGCGCCGGCTGGGATCCGGACCCGATGGTCCGGCTCGAGTTCAACGGCGGCTACTTCGACCGCGGCTACAACGAGCTGCAGGACGTCCAGCGCGAGAAGGTCCAGCTGTTCGGCGGCTCGGCGCAGGTCTCGATCCACAAGGATATGCCGCTGCGGTCGTCGCTCGACTACCGGCTCTACAAGAACAACGGCGAGTCGATCAGCGGGCTGTTCGCCCCCGAGAAGTACCCGGGCGGCCTGTCGTGGCTGGCGCAAAGCGAGTTCACCGTGCTGGGCCAGACGCTCAAGGACCCGGACCAGACCGGCACGACCAAGGTCCAGTACGGCAAGGCCGGTGACGTCAACGTCCGCGTGAAGCTCGATCGGATCCGGCTGCGGCTCGATCTCAGCTATCGCGATCTGGCGTTCATCCTGCACTCGCAGCCGAGCCTCCCGCCGTACGAAGACTTCCCAGCCGCGTACACCACGACCGCGGATTACTTCGGGGCGATCGGCGTCGACAACAACTGGGGCGACTGGCTGACCATCGGTGTGATTGCCGGTGTAGAGAAACCTGCGACCTTGACCTCGCCGAAGGGCATCCCAGGAGCGGACGCCTCGATGGCCGGCAGCTCGACCGCGGTCATCCGGAACAACAACATCGACACCCTCATCACGATCTTGCCGGCGGGCGAGAGCGCGGTGGAGCAGTACGCGGTCAAAGGCACCGTCAAGGTCGATTTCGCGAAGTTTTTCTCGGCGTTGCTCGAGGTGTTCTACAGCTACGACGGCAACCAGACCCAGTACACCCGGACGTGCAGCGATCCGGAGCAGTGCCCGTTTGCATACTCGTTCGGCCAGTTCAACCAGCTCGGCGTGAACGCGACCCTGCAGGCGCGGTTCTGAGCGCTGCTGCCACAATCTGAATCAAATTCGACATCCGCGTCACGAGACAGTGAGTTTTCGGGCCGGTGGCCTCGGGAGGCCATCGGATCGACGCTAGACTCGTCTGGCCCCAGCGAAAGTTGGCCTGGGGGGCCCACGTATGACGAACCAGATCGGACCCGCAGTGAACGACCGGACGCTTCCGGCGGACGCTTCCGATCCGATGCCAGCGTCCCCGGTGGTTCATTCGGTGGCTCGTCCGACCGGCGCGGTTGCGGCGATCGCCCGCGCGGTCGCCGCCGGGACCGGCCTGATCGCGGATCTGGTCGATCGAATCGTCAATCGAATCCGGGCCGTGGCGCCTGCCGCGCTGGGCTTGGGCCTCGGCCTCGGCCTCGATCTCGGCCTCGGTGGATGCCAGTCCACGGAGGAGCCGGCTGCGGTCGCGCCGCCGATGGTCGAGGCGTTGCCGCCTGCCAAGCTGGTGCCGTCCGAGACCGGTCCGCGTCAGCTGGGGGCGTTCACCATCACCTTCTACTATGTGATCGGCGAGGACGAGGTCGCCACCAAGCCGGCCATGGTCGCGCAGAACGACAACCGGGCCGGTGCCAATGCGGCCGCGAGCGCCGGCTCACCGGGACCGGGACCGGAAGGCACCGAGCTCGCGGCGATGACCTCGGACCAGGTGACGCTCTATGGCGGCAACAAGTGCGAGCCGATCGCCGACGTGTCGAAGGAGTTCGCGTCGCAGCTCGCGCTGCAAGGCACGGGCAAGCTGCATGACGGCCGGGTGCTCAACATCTCGGGGCCCTGCAACTGCCATCACTCGCCGTGCTTCCACGTCACCCAGGCGCAGTGGGGGACGGCGGGCAGCGGCAAGTCCTTGCAGCCGTTCCGGACCGTGGCGGTCGACCCCAAGGTCGTGAAGCTCGGCTCGCTGCTCTACGTGCCGCTGCTCGAAGGCCGCACGATGCCGGGCCGGCCCCCGTGGGGCGGCTATGTCCACGACGGCTGCGTGATCGCCGATGACACGGGCGGTCACATCGCCGGGAACCGGATCGACCTGTTCGTCGGCCGCAAGGCGTACTTCCTGGGGTTGTCCGGCAGCGGCGGCAGCCACGCCTGGGCACGCCACGTGCCAGTGTTTGACGGCGCGGGGATCTGCGAGCGCAAGGGTCGCAAGGTCGGTAAAAAATCCGCGTCGATCTAGAGGGGGCCTTCCCGCCCCCTCTGGAGCGGCGGAGCCGCTCCATTCACCCCCGCCGCGCGTCGCGTCGCGCGATGCTGCAGAGAGGGGGCCTTCCCGCCGACTGGCGACTGCACCGGCAGAGCCGGTGCATTCACCCCCGCCGCGCGTCGCGTCGCACGGGTCTACGTGGCGGAGTCTCGCGTAGATCGCCGCGTCGCACGGATCCCGAATAGCGTCCCCCCTACCGGGGGAGCAGGGCCGAGGCCGTGATCCGGCGGTCGGCGCGCTGGGCGAACGCCACGGCGCCGGGAGAGTGCCAGGCCGGATCGAGCTTCACCGTGGTCGAGGCCTTCTGGCCGGCGGCGGCGACTCGCTCGAGCCGGCGGACCACGCGGATGCTGCTGAGGGTCTCGCCCGAGTTCTCACCGCGGGTGACCTTGGTGGTCGTGCTGGTCTCCCACACCGCGACCCACACGTCCGCATCGGCCGGGGCGGTGGCGGTGACCGTGATCGCCTCGGCGGCCCAGCTGCCGGTCGCCGGCAGCCGTGCGGGGTGATCGGCGCGCTGGATCGCCTGGGTCACGGCGCTCGCGTCCGAGCCGACCATGCCGGCGGCGCCGCCGACCACGAGCTCCGGCGTGTAGACCCGGTCGTCATGCAGCGCGCGCGCGTACTGCTGCTGGCGATCGGTCCATGCCGAAGATGAATATGGGTCAGCCCAGCCCAGATCATTCCAGTAGTCGACGTGGAACGAGAGCGGGGCAACGCTGCGAGCGCCGACCACGCCGGCGCTCGCGAGCCGATCGAGCAGCCGATCGGCGGGCGGGCACGAGCTACAGCCCTGCGAGGTGAACAGCTCGAGCACCACGGGGCCGTCACCGGAGCCAGGGCGGGAGCCGGGGCCAGGGCCAGAGGACGACGACGGCGACGGCGACGGCGACGGCGCCGGTGATGACGCCGGGGCAGGTGCCGTGCCCGGGTCGCCCTCGGCGCGGGTGCAGGCCGACAGCGCGAGCGCGCCGGCCAGGCCGAGGCCGAGGCTGAGAACTGCGCCCGTGATGAGCACACGAGATCGGTCGGGTCGAGTGGGAACCAGGGAGCCAGCGCGCATGGCAGACCTTACGCCGCCGCGTGACCGGGGTTACTCGACGGGGATGCCGCGGCGAGCGAGCTCCCATCGACCTGGGACCGGCCGAGGCCGAGGCATTCGGCCCCAGCCAGGGCCAGGGTCAGCGAACGACCGGCGTGAGACCGTAGAACCGTCTATCGGTCCCCTCGCGGTCGTCTCGCCGGCGAGCGTGACTTCGGTGCTTGCAGGCGCGGCCGCGATCCCGGTAGATCGCAGCTGTCGCGTCTATATGCCGCGTCTATATGCCTCATGCCTCACGTGGGAGCCTCACGTAGGTCTCAGGTGGCTCGTGAAACGTCGTCGGCCAGATCACAGACCGGATTTGTGGTGAGCAGTATTCTGAGTGAGGCTTCCCGAAGCTGGATTTTTGAGAGCCTTAATACCACTGACCATCATCATGAAGATGCAAGTGGCTCATATCACGGGATGAGCTCGGATAGCAGCTTTCGTGTGACGTAGCTTACCGCCGGTACGGTCGGCCTTTCTCGTCGATGAGCACGGGCTTGGCTCGATGCTGCGCGACTCGCGCAGGCGGCGAGGCGAACCGCGCACAAACTCAGTGAGACTCCATGTCGGTTTTCCGAAGACACCAGTTTATTTTACAGAACCTCTGTACCGTGGATTTGCCTGGCGGTAGGGTTCCAGGCATGTGGTGGCGATCCGGCACTCAGCATCTCGAACAGACCTCGCGGCGCGCTAGCTCCCTCGGGGCCGCGGCGCTCGCGACGGTGCTCCTCGGCGCGACCGCCGGGTGCAGCCTGATCCTCGACAAGAAGACCGATCAATGCTCGGTCGACTCCGACTGCGAGCACTTCGGCGGTCACCCGTACTGCCAGGAAGGCTACTGCGTCGCGTCGGGGCTCGGCCCCGAGGGTTGCGTGATCGGCGCGCCCAAGTCGCAGAGCGACTACTTGAACGCGTGCTCGACGTCGAAGTGCGTGGCGTTCGACAACTGCGACCGCCTCGGGCTGTGCGCCACCGGCCAGGCGCTGCCCCCGCTGGTCGATCCGCAGAACGGCACGATCCCGCCGCTGCTCAACACGGTGCCCAAGCCGACGGTCAACTGCACCGACGGCGCGCCGGGCGGCGCGACGCCGAGCATGATCTACCTGTTCGGCTCGTCGGACTTCGGTCCGCTGCTGCGCGCCGCGCAGCCATCGCTGTCGGCGCTGCCCGTTCCGTACCGCGCGGTGTTCCAGAACGCCACGTCGTGCGCCGGTGCGGACGCGGTGTTCAGCACCGATCCGACCAAGCACGTGATGAAGGACCCGACCGGGACCAGCAGCGCGTGGGCGTTCTACTACGACGATAACGGCAACCAGGTGAACTGCCTGCTCGACCCCGCGGGTGACACGGTCAACATCGGCATCTCCGACCTCTACGCGCAGACCTGCGATCCGACCTACATTCCCGGCGCGAGCGTGTCGGAGTACACCGGCCCGGTGACCCCGTTCGTGCTCTCGGTGCGCGCGACGTCGCCGGAAGAGTCGATCAGCGCCGAGGCCGCCCACCTGGTGTTCGGCCTGCGCGGCACGGTGCCGGCGAACAGCGGCATGAAGAACGCGGCGCCGTGGACCGATCCGAACAACTACTTCATCCGCAACTCGGGCGCCGGCTCGACGGTGCTGACCGCGCTGACGATCGACGTGCCGAAGGCCAAGTTCTGGGGCATCGACCGGTTGACGACCGACAACCTGCGCGACTCGCTGCTGGCGTCGACCGCGATCGATCAGTCGATCGGCATCCTGTCGATCGACTACAACGACAAGAACCGCGGCAACCTGAAGGCGCTGTACCTGCAGTCCACGGGGCAGAACTGCGGCTACCAGCCGGACTCGTCGCCGACGACCTACGACAAGGCCAATGTCCGTGATGGGCATTATCCGCTGTGGGGCTATGTCCACTTCTTCACGCCGGTTGGCCCGGGCGGCGTGCCGACCCCGGCGGCGAACGCGATGGTGCTGCTGTTCAACGTGCAGAAGATCGCGCAGTCCCTGCTCGACGACATCATCGGCGCGTCGCTCACGCCGCAGTGCGCGATGCAGGTCTCGCGCTCGGCGGAGATCGGCGACTTTGGCCCGCGGGTCGGCCTGCAGTGCGGTTGCTACTTCGACTTCAAGACCAAGGGCCACACCGACTGCCAGGCATGCGCCAGCGCCGAGGATTGCCCGGGCCAGCACCCGTGCAACTACGGGTACTGCGAGCTCAACGAGAACGACTGATCCAGCCCGGCGCGGGCGGTGCCGCGGACCCGCACGGGACGCCAGCCAGGGACGCCGGCTAGGATTTGCTCAGCGCGCGCACGATCTCCTCGCGAACCACCGCGGCGAGATCGAGCGCCGCGCCACTCCCACCGCCGGCACCGCCGCCACCGCCGGCACCGCCGGGCGCGATCGTCGAGACCGGCGAGTGCGGGGCCGGCGCGCAGGCGACGACCGGCCGGATCGAGCCGGCCATCGCAATCCCCGGCGAATCACCGGCGCTCTGCGTCAGCTGCGCGAGGGTCGCGGCGGCGCGATCGGCGGCGCGGCCGATCCCGGCCCTGGCGCGCGCGGCGATCAGCGGGGCGATCGCGGCGTCGGGCAGGGGCTCGACCCCGCCGAGCGGCGCGGCGGCGATCGCGATCCGGGCGAGGTGCTCGACGAGCTCGAGCCGGAGCATGGCCTGCTCGGGGTCGGCGCCCCACGCGATCACGCCGTGGTTGCCGAGGATCACCGCGTCGACCAGCTCGCACCACGGCGCGAGCGCGGCGCGCGCGGCGTCGCCGGGCTGAGCGTACGGCAGCCGGGGGATCCGCGGGCCGAGCGAGACCATCGCCTCGGCGATGAACGGGCGCTCGATCGGGTTACCGCGGCTCGCGCTGATCGCAGTGGCGTGCGGCGGGTGGGCGTGGACCACGCAGCCGACGTCGGGCCGGCGCTCGTAGACCGTCAGGTGCAGGCCGATCTCACCGAACACCCGGCCGTGGCCGACGACCTGGCCCTTGGCGTCGACCTCGATCAGGTCGCGCTCGCCGATCAGGCGCTTGGACGTCGCGGTCGGCGTGGCGATGAACCGCGCGCCATCGCGGGCGGTGACGTTGCCGTCGTGGTTGGCGACCCAGCCGGCGGTGTGCATCCAGCGCGCCGCCTCGGCGACCTGGACCCGCAGCGGTCGCGTCACCTGGTGGCCCCTTCCGGACCGCCAGCGGCAGGTGCGTCGACCTGGTCGACGATCCCGACGATGATCGACCGGATCGGCACGGTGTCGCCGGCCTTGAGGATCTGGCGCACGCCGTTGCCCTCGGTCAGCACGAGGACCTGGTCGCCGACACCGGCCTGGGCGTGATCGACCGCGACGAAGCTCGCCCCGGCGTCCGCGCCGTGCTCGTCGAGCGGCTGGACCACGAACAGCGGGCGGCCGGCGAACGCCGGGTGCTTGACCGCGGCCCACATCGGGCCGACGACGCGGCAGTACCTCACGACGCGCCTCTCGGCCGGGCAGGGACGTCAATGCCATCGACGATCCCGACGATCGCGGCGTCGACCGGCACGAACCACGGGTCACACGCGAGCGCGGCCTCACGCGAGCCGACGAGATAAACGAGATCTCCGTCACCTGCCTGGACGGTGTCGACCGCGGCCTGGAGCTCACCGACCGCCGCGCCGTGCTCGTCGACTGGCTGGACCAGCAAGAGCTTCTTGCCCTCGAGGCCGGCCACCTTGCGCTCGGCGACCACGGTCCCTTTGACGATGCCCAGATACATTGCCGCGAGGGTAATTCGGACGGGGCGGTGCCGTCAAACGACCCGCCTTACGGTACGTCCACGCACATCGCGCGACCTGTGTTGAGGCTGATTTCGTCTCACGGTGACCTCAGCTAAATTTCTGTGTCGCGCTCGTCGGTGTCGCAGCACACAAGCGCAAACACATAGTCACAAAACCTCAGATCATGGACTCTGTGTTGTAGTAACCTGCTTCGCGGAATGTTTGCTGATCCGGGACGGATGCTCGGCAAGTACCAACTGATCGCCGAGATCGCACGTGGTGGCATGGGCGTGGTCTATCTCGCGATGGTTCAGGGGCCGGGCGGATTCAACAAGTTGGTCGTCGTCAAGGAGCTCAAGCCCGAGCTCGTCGAGGAACCCGCGTTCCTGATGATGTTCCTCGATGAGGCGCGGCTCGCGGCGCGGCTCAGCCACCCGAACATCGTGCAGACCAACGAGGTCGGCAACGACGGCGATCGCTACTTCATGGCGATGGACTACCTCGACGGCCGCGGGCTCGATCATGTGCGCCGGCGGTCGCGCAGCGCGGGGTTCGGGTTGACGATGCCGATGCAGCTCCGGGTGCTCTGCGACATGCTCGCGGGCCTCGACTACGCGCACAAGATGACCGACTTCGACGGCTCGCCGCTCAACATCGTGCACCGCGACATCAGCCCGCAGAACGTGTTCCTGACGTTCGACGGCCAGGTCAAGCTGCTCGACTTCGGGATCGCCAAGGCGTCCGATTCGATGCACGAGACCCACGCTGGCGTGGTCAAGGGCAAGGTCTCGTATATGTCGCCCGAGCAGGGCCGCGGCCAGAAGGTCGACGCCCGCGCCGACGTGTTCTCGGCCGGCGTGCTGCTGTGGGAAGCGCTGACCGGCAAGCGGATGCGCGAGGGCAAGAACGAGCAGGAGAAGCTGTGGGCGCTGGTGTCCGAGGACATCCCGCGCGCCTCGAAGGTCAAGCCGTCGGTGCCGCACGAGCTCGACGACATCTGCGCGCGCGCGATGGCGTGGAACCGCGAGGAGCGCTACGCGTCGGCGGGCGCGATGCAGCGCGATCTCGAGCGCTGGCTCGCCCAGGGCGGCACCGGCGTCACCACGCGCGATGTCGGTGGGTGCGTCAGCGAGTTGTTCCGCGATGACCGCGTCAACACCAACTCGGTGATCGAGGCCCACGTCGCGCGGGCCCGCGGTGGCGCGGCCCGCGAGCAGTTGCCGATCATCGACGTGGTGCGGATGGGGAGCGCCACGACCGGCAGCCCGACACCGTCGGGCGAGCGCGTGATGTCGAGCGAGCGCTCGATGCAGAGCCTGCCGCCCGAGGCCGGCGTCTTGACCTCGCTCGATCTGCCCAACCCGCGGCCGGCGAGCAGCGCCGGCCAGCTGCAGGCGGCGCCGAACGTGCCGCGCGCCGCGGTCGAGCGGCCGCGCCAGAAGTTTGTGATCCCCGGGGTCGCCGCGGCGGTCGTGATCGTCGTCGTGATCATCTTCGCCGCGCGGTCGAGCCACGAGGCGGTGACCACGTCGCAGATCGGCTCGGATCGTTCGGTCGCCCCGGCCGTGGCGCCGGTGGCTCCGGCAGCGCCAGCCGGCCGCCCGCCCGAGCCACCGCCCCCCGCCAAGCCCGCGATGATCGACGTCGAGGTCCGGGTCAGCCCGGACAACGCGATCGTGTCGATCGACGGCAAGGAAGTCGACGGCAACCCGTACGCGAGCCAGTACCCGGGCGACGACACCGTGCACCACATCCGCGCGAGCGCGCCGGGCTACATCGCCAAGTCGCGCGCGGTCGTGTTCAACGGCAACGTCACGCTCGATCTCAGCCTCGAGCGCAACGAGGTGACGCCGCCGCCCGTCCCGGCGCCCGCGCCCCCGGTCGCCCAGCCGGTGCGCGCACCGGTGCGCCAGGCCCAGCCGGTGCGCAGTAACCCGCCGCCGCCCGCGGCCCGCAACCCCGAGCCTGCCCGCAACCCGGAGCCGGCGGCGAACGAGCCCAGGCCGGCGCCGAGCGAGACCAAGCCCGCCGGCTCGGACATCGACCCCAACGGCGGCAACAAGCCGCGCCGCCCGATCGATCTCAACAATCCGTATGGAGGAGCGCCGTGACCCCTCGCCGTTCGTTGTCGTTGCTGCTCGTGGCCGGGCTGGCCGTTCAGGGAGCTGCGGTGCCCGCCGGGTTCGCGGACCCGGCGTCGCCGGCGGCGGTCAAGGAGGCCGGCAAGCACTTCCAGCGCGGCGTGTCGCTGTACACCGAGGCCGACTACCGCGCCGCGCTCGTCGAGTTTCGCCGCGCGTACGAGATCGCGCCCAACCCATCGGTGCTCTACAACATCGGCGAGACCTACTACCAGCTGCAGAACTACGCCGCCGCGCTGACCGCGCTGCAGCGCTACCTGAACGAGTCGGGCGCCGGCGCGCAGCACCGCCATGACGTCGAGCAGACGCTCGATACGCTGCAGTCGCGGGTCGGCAAGGTCGCGGTCACGACCAACGTGCCGGACTGCGACATCGCGATCGACGACGAGCCGGTCGGTCGCACGCCGCTCGCCGAGCCGCTGACGGTCAGCGTCGGGCGCCGCAAGATCACGGTCACGCACAGCGGCCGCGCCACCGAGACCCGGCAGATCGACGTCGCCGCGGGCGACACCGTGCAGCTGCCGCTCGCGCTCGTCGAGGCGGCCGGCGTCCAGGCCTCGGGCACGTCGGTGGCGAGCTCGGTCGCGCCGGCCAAGCCGTCCGACGGCAAGAACCTGATCACCGCCGGCTGGGTCGTCACCGGCGTGCTCGGCGCGACGGCGATCGGCACCGGCGTGTTCGCGTACATCTCGTCGCGCCAGCTCAAAGATCTGCGCGACGCATACCCGGCCAACCCGAGCGACATCAAGAGCAAGAGCTCGCGGGTCGGGACGCTCTCGGCGATCGCCGATATCAGCGGCATCGCGACGCTGATCGCCGGCGGCCTCACGCTCAAGCTGACCCTGTCGCATACCCAGGATCACGAAGCGCACCTGGCGATCGCCCCGAACGGGCTGCAGATCGCCGGCACGTTCCAGTAGCGCGCTGCTCGCGCCGGTGCCCGGTGCGTGGATCGGGCGAGGCCGAGGACTCGCCGGCTCAGCGGACGCCGGGGCCGAGCTTGGCGCGCAGCGGCAGCCAGCCGGGCTGCGCGATCGCGTGGATCAGGTGGCCGAGCGGCTCGCCGCGCGCGGTGGCGAGCCGGGCGACCGTGAGGGCATCGCCGCCGAGCAACAGCGCGGCGCAATCGGCGCTGCGCTCGCACGCGGCCCGGTAGCGCGCGATGTCGAGCGCGGCGGCCGGCAGCGGCGCGAGCAGCTGCTCGAGCCGGGTGCG
>DATBBB010000451.1:0-36340 GCA_036271215.1 Kofleriaceae bacterium
TCCGGGCGCGGCGTCGATCTGGATCTGGTGCGGCCGCCACGGCCCCTTGCGCGGCAGCAGCGTCGCGGTGCCGGCGAGGTGGGCGATCTTGTTCTTGCGGAACAGGAACCCGACGCCCTTGCTGACCTTCTCGGCGATGCCGCGGCTGCGCTGGATGATCGCCGGGAAGTCGGGGCGAACCTCGCCCGCGATGATCCCGAACTCCTTGGCGTGCCGGAAGTTGTCGAGGACCTCCGCCGAGCGCAGCAGCGCCTTGGTCGGGATGCAGCCCCAGTTGAGGCAGATCCCGCCGAGGTTCTCGCGCTCGACACACGCGGTCTTGAGCCCGAGTTGCGCGCAGCGGATCGCCGCCACGTAGCCGCCGGGACCGGACCCGATCACCACGACATCGTACGCATCCGACATAAAGCTCCTACAGCGCGAGCGCTTCGGGTTTCTCGAGCAGACCGCCGAGCACCTGCAGCCAGCGCGCGCCGAGCGCGCCGTCGATCACGCGGTGATCGCACGACATCGTGACCGCCATGCGCTTGCCGGCGACCACGCCGCCGTTCTGGATCACCGCGGCGTCGCGGACCGCGCCGATCGCGAGGATGCCGGCCTCGGGCGGGTTCAGGATCGCGGTGAACCGCTCGATCCCGAACATGCCGAGGTTCGACACGCTGAACGTCGAGCCCGTGATCTCGTGGGCCTTGAGGCCGCGGTTCTTGGCGCGCTCGGCGAGGTCCTTGACCTCGGCGGCGATCGAGCCGATGCCCTTGCGGTCGGCGTCGCGCACGACCGGGGTGACCAGGCCGTCCGGGATCGCGACCGCGACGCCGATGTGGACGCCGTGGAACTGGCGGATCGCATCGCCTTGCCACGATGCGTTGCACTCCGGCATCGCGCGCAGCGCGAGCGCGACCGCCTTGATCACGAGATCGTTGACCGAGATCTTGCCCTTGTCGCCGAGCAGATCGTTGAGCCGCTGGCGGTAGCTGAGCAGCGCCGCGGCGTCGAAGTCGCGCATCAGGTAGAAGTGCGGAACGTCGCGCTTGGCCTCGGTGAGCCGCGCGGCGATCCGCTTGCGCATGTTCGACGCCGGGTGGTCCTCGTAGTCGCCGGCGCCGGCAGGCTGGGCCTGCGCGCGCGCCGGGGCGCGGACCGCGAGCGCCTTCGACGAGCCGCCATCAGCGCGAGCGGCTTGGGCATCGTTGGCGGCAGCGTCGTCATTGCCAGCATGGGCGTCGGCGTCCTCGGCGGCGCCGTCCTGGCTGTCGGACGCGGCGTCGTCGGCGTGGCCCTCGGCGGCATCATCGCCGCCGGCCTCGGCCTGGTCGCCGGCCTGATCGTCGGCCTCGGCCTGATCGCCGGCATGATCGTCGGCCTGCTCGGCACCCGCGCCGGGGTGGCTGTCAGCCGCCGCGCGGACGTCGCGCTCGATGATCCTGCCGCCCGGACCGGAGCCGGTGATCTGCCGCAGGTCGATGCCGAGCTCGATCGCGAGCGTCTTGGCGAGCGGGGAGGCGAGCAGCCGCCCGCCACCGCTCGGCGCCGCTCCCTGGGGCGCTGCATGCGTGCGCTTGCCGGTCGGCAGCCCCGACTGCGGATCGCGCGGGCTCTCGGCGGGCGCAGCCTGCTTGGCGGGTGCGGCCTGCTTGGCCGGCGCGGCCTGCTTGGCGGGTGCGGCCTGCTTGGCGGGCGCGGCTTGCTTGGCGGGCGCGGCTTGCTTGGCCGACGCAGAGGCGGCTTGCTTGGCCGGCTCCTGCTTGGCGGGTGCGGCCTGCTTGGCGGGTGCGGCCTGCTTGGCGGGCGCAGCTTGCTTGGCGGGCTCCTGCTTGGCGGGCGGGGCCTGCTTGGCCGGCGCGGCCTCACCGCCGCCGCTGCCACCACCTCGCGCCTGCTCGACCAGCGCGCTGACGTCCTCACCGGCCTTGCCGATGATCGCCACCGGCGCGCCGAGCTTGACGGTCTCGCCCTCCTTGACGAGCAGCTTCAACAGGACGCCGTCGTCCTCGATGTTGAAGTCCATGTTCGCCTTGTCGGTCTCGACCTCGGCGACCAGGTCTCCCGGCGAAATTTTATCGCCCTCTTTCTTGGTCCACCGGACGAGGACACCCTCTTCCATCGTCGGCGACAGCTTCGGCAATCCGATGATCTGGGCCATTGCTACTCCAGGTACAGCGCGCGCTTGACCGCGGCGATGACGTCTTTGACTTGCGGTTGGACCTCGTCCTCGAGGTTCTTGGCGTACGGCATGGGCACGTCGTCGCTGGTGACGCGCTCGATCGGCGCGTCGAGCGCGTCCATGCAGTGGCGCTGCATCTGGTACGCGACCTCGGCGCCGAACCCGGCGACCGGCCAGCCGATCTCGACGATCACGCAGCGCCCGGTCTTCTGGACCGAGGCCGCGAGCGTGTCGACGTCGAGCGGGCGCAAGGTCCGCGGATCGACGACCTCGCACTCGATGCCGTCGTTCGCCAGCTCCTTGGCCGCCTCGAGGCAGGTCCACACCATCTTCGACCACGCGATCAGCGTGATGTCGGAGCCCTCGCGCTTGACGTCGGCCTGGCCGATCGGGATCAGCAGCTCGCCGGCGTCCGCCGCGGGGACCTCCCACGTGGTGTTGTAGAGCGTCTCGCCCTCGATGAACACGACGGGGTTGTCGTCGCGGATCGCGCTCTTCAGCAGGCCCTTGGCGTCGATCGCCGTCGACGGCATCACGACCTTGAGCCCGGGCACGTGGGCGTAGAAGCTCTCGAGCGCCTGGCTGTGCTGCGAGCCGACCTGGACCGCCGGGCCGCCCGGGCCGCGGAACACGATCGGCACGTGGAACTGGCCGCCGCTCATCTGATAGATCTTCGCGGCGTTATTGATGATCTGGTCGATCGCGACCAGCGAGAAGTTGAAGGTCATGAACTCGATGATCGGCCGCAGCCCGACCATCGCGGCGCCGACCCCGATCCCGGCGAACCCCATCTCGGCGATCGGCGCGTCGACGATCCGGCGCTCGCTGAACCGCTGGAGCAAGCCCTGGGTGACCTTGTACGCGCCGTTGTAATGGCCGACCTCCTCGCCCATGATGAAGACGTCGGGATCGCGCTCCATCTCCTCGCGCATCGCCTGGTTGAGCGCCTCGCGATAGCTGATGACCGCCATGGCCTACTCCTTCACCACGTAGGGGAAGTACTCGTCGGCGACCGGCGAGTCCTCGGCGAACTTCACCGCGTCCTCGATCTCGGTCTTGACGTCGGCCTCGAGCGACTCGAGATCGGCGTCCTTGATCCCGAGGTCGACCAGGCGTTGCCGGCAGCGGTTGAGCGGATCGCGCCGCTTCCACTCCTCGACCTCGTCCTTGGTGCGATACAGGCCCGGGTCGCTCATCGAGTGGCCGCGGAACCGGTAGGTCACGACCTCGATCAGCGTCGGCTCGCCGGTGGTGCGCGCGCGCTCGATCGCCTCGCCGATCCGGCGCTTGACCTTGATGACGTCGTCGCCGTCGAACCGGTCGCGCGCCATGCCGTGGGCCAGCGCGCGCAGCGAGACGTCCTCGACCGCGAGCGAGCGATACAGCGGGGTGCCCATCGAGTACTGGTTGTTCTCGCAGATCAGCACGACCGGCAGCTTCCACAAAGCGGCGAGCGCGAGGCCCTCGGCGAACCCGCCGATCGTCGACGCACCCTCGCCGAAGAAGCACAGGGTGACGCGGCCGTCGTTGCGGTACTTCGAGGCGAACGCGGCGCCGGCGGCGATCGGCACGTGGCCGCCGACGATGCCGTAGCCGCCCAGGAAGCTGGTCTTCTTGTCGAACAGGTGCATCGAGCCGCCGAGGCCTTTGACCAGGCCGGTCTTCTTGCCGTACAGCTCGGCGAGGATCGGCCGGGCCGGCACGCCCTTGGCGTAGGCGTGGCCGTGCTCGCGGTAGGTCGCGACGACGTAATCGTCGCTCTGGGTCGCGGCGATCGCGCCGACGCACACGGCCTCCTGGCCGATGATCAGGTGCAGGAAGCCGCCGATCTTGCCGGTCGAGTAAGCCTTGGCAGACGCTTCTTCGAGCCGGCGGATCGCCAGCATCTGGCGGTACAAAGGAGCGAGCTCCTCGACGGTCGTCTCGACGACCTCGGCGGGATCGTCAGGTTCGACGCGGACGGAATCTGGAGTGGTCATGGACGCGGTCACCACGCCGCGACCATACCCAATGCGAACGGCTTGCGACGCGAGCGGCGCCGCCTTTTTGGCCTACTGCGCCGAGTCGGACAGATCGCTCGCGGCCGACGGCGCAGGCACAAACAGATCGAGCTTTGCGCTCGCGGTCGCCGGGTCGATCGCCGCGCCGTCGCCGAAGCGCGAGCCGCCCTCGACCCCGAGCTCGACGCTCTGGTACCGCGTGGGCAGCTTGTCGACGAAGAACTGGCCCTCGACGCACGGCACCGGCGCGAACCGGATCGCATCGCCGTACTCGACACCGTTGAACTGCAGGTACAGATCGGGGTGCGCGCTGCACGACGTGGACGTCGCGGCGGCCTCGCTGTTGACCGTCCAGCTGACGGTGACGGCGTGGACGCTCGAGCTCGGCAGGCACTCGCCGCTGCGCGCGCAGACGTCATCGCCGCACTGCGAGTCATTGGTGCATTCGCTGCCGCTGCCGTTGCCCGACAAGGAGCAACCAGCCAGACCCGCCATCAGCGCGAACGCCGCGAACCGCATGTCCTTGTTGGTAGCAAAACTGGCGGGCAGCTGCACGCAGATTTGACCTGACTTACGCGACATTATGGCGGATCTCGCTATGACGCAGGGCGCCGCGGGTGATCTACATACGTGAGCTTACCTACCTATGCCCGGGAGCGGTTGGGGGGAGCCACCTTTCCTTGGCCTGGAGATGCGCGATACAACGCCCGGCGATGTCCATGCGGCTCGAGCGCAGCTATCGATTCGAGGCGGCACACTTCCTGCCCAGGGTGCCACCGGGCCACAAGTGTGCGCGCATGCATGGTCACAGCTATCACGTCGAGATCTCGATCGAAGGCGAGCTCGACCCCGAGCGCGGCTGGGTCATGGACTTCGCCGAGATCGACGAGCACGTCGCGCCGCTGGTCCGCCAGCTCGATCATCAGGTGCTGAACGAGGTCGAGGGGCTCAGCAACCCGACCAGCGAGCTCTTGGCCCGCTGGTGGTGGCAGCGGCTCGCGACCTGGCTGCCCGGGCTGTGCGAGGTCTGCGTGTCGGAGACCCAGACCTCGCGCTGCGTTTATCGCGGGCACGAGCGATGACCGCGTCCATCGCACCGTCCGGCAACCTGCGCGTCGTGACGTTGAACCTGTGGGGCACCGAGCCGCCGCTCGAGCACCGGCTGCAGCTCGCGGCGCGCCAGCTCGCCGCGCTCGCCCCCGACGTCGTGTGTCTGCAGGAGGTCCGTCCGCTCGATGGCCGCGGCGGGCGGACCACGGCCGACGTGCTCGCCGAGGCGCTCGGCAAGCGCGCGCACTACGAGGTCGCGGTCGCGTGGGAGGACGGCGTGCACGGCAAGCTGCCGGCGGGGCAGGAGGGCCTGGCGGTGATCGCGTCGTCGATCCGCGAGGCCCGCGTGCTCGCGCTGCCCGAGCCGCGACCGGCCGACGCGCGGATCCTGCTGTCGGCGCAGATCGACACCGCGGGCGGGCCGATCTGGGTCCACACCACGCACCTGCACTACCGGCTCGACGACGGCGTGGCCCGCGAGCACCAGGTGCTGGCGATCGACGAGGCGATCCGCGGGTTCGGCCGCGCCAACGACAGCGCGCCGCAGATCCTGTGCGGCGACTTCAACGCCACCGCCGACAGCGACGAGCTCCGGTTCCTGCGCGGGCTGACCACGCTCGGCGGCCGCCGCACCCACTTCCAGGACGCCTGGCTGCGGCTGCACCGCGAGCCCGGCCCCGGCGACGGCCCGGCGCAGGGCATCACGTGGTCGAGCGAGAACCGGCTGACCCGCGCGCTGCGCTCGCTCGATCTCGATCGCCGGATCGACTACGTGCTCGTGACCACGCGCAAGAAGGACGGCCGCGGCACGGTGCACGACTGCCGGGTGGTGCTCACCGAGCGCGAGCCGGCCGCCGAGGTCGAGATCGAATTCGAGATCGCCGCGAGCGATCACTACGCGGTGTGCGCCGATATTCAGGTCGTCGCGGCGCCGTGATTGGCTATTTGACCTCGAACTGACTGTTGCGGCCGCCGAACCCATCGGCCGCCTCGGCCGGGCCGTACGGGTCCTGGGTCCACTTGCCGTCGATCACGTACTTGTACTGGTAGGTCCCGGGCGCGAGCTTGACCGTGATGCTCCACACGCCGTCGCCGTCGTCGTCCTTCATGAGGTACTGCGCGTTCGACGGGTTCCACTCGTTGAAGCTGCCGGCGAGGAAGATCTTCTTCTCGCGGCCCTCGGTCTTGAAGTTGAACACCACACCGTCGGGCGTGACGTTGGGGCCGGGCGCGGTGACCTTGGGCGCGGCGGGGGCGGCCCCGGCGGCCGGCGGCGGGGCCTGGACGACGACCGGCGCGGGGCCGGCGGGCTGGCTCGGTGCGCCGCCGCAGGCGGCAAGCCCGCCGGCGAGCACGAGCGCGGACAACGAAAACAGGCTGTAGGTCCTCATGTCGTCGGAGCATATGCCCAACCTTCGAGATCGCCGCAAGTCACCAGGAGCCCACAAAACGCCGCCAGAAGATGTAAATAATCGGACCTCGTGGCGGCTCCGCCGGAGGACAAATCGGAATTCGAGACGGTGTCGGTCGGCCGGTCGGCTCGCCCGTCGTCGGGCATGCCGGCGGTCCCGTCGCCTCCGACGTTACCGGCGCCGGTGCCCGTAGCAGACCGGGCGAGCCGGCCCCGGATCGAGCACCGGCCGAGCGGCTCGCTGGCCAGCGCATCGCTCGCCGCGGCGCTCGGCTCGACGGCCGGCGCGCCGGGCTCGGGCAGCGCGAGCGGATCCGGATCTGCCGGTGGCACCACGCCGCTCGAGGCACTCGATCGCGACGAGATCCGGCGGACCCGCTGGTTCTGCTACGTGGCGTTCGGGATCTCGGCGGTCGCCGCGGCGTCGCTGACCCGGCTCGGCGGCGATCCGGCGGCGACCGCGCTGCTGCTCGGTGGGCTCGCCGCGTCGGTGCTGTCGACCGCGTTCATGTTGTACCGGACCCGCGATCCGGTCGAGTTCCGCCGGCGCTCGACGGCGTTCGGCTGGGTGCTGCCGGCCGCCGCGACCGCGATGGCGATCCCGTACTTCGGCGCGTTCTCGCCGGCGCCGGTCGTGCTCGTGCTCGGCATCTTCTTCACCGGGCTCGGCAAGCGCAGCGGGCTGGCGTACGGCGTCTACGCGGTGTGCGCGCTGGTCCAGGGCATGACCGGCATGCTCTCGATCTTCGGCGTCACGCGCGACACCGGCCTGGTCCAGGCCGCCAACCTCGACCTCCACCAGCAGCTGATCGTCCAGGCGCTGGTCCAGTTCGTGTTCGCGACCACGCTGTTCGTCGCGCGGATGTCGCGCCGCACCCAGCTGGTCGCGATCGAGGAGCTCGAGCGCGAGGTCCGGATCTCGGCGCACCGCCAGGCGCTGCTGATCGAGGCCCGCGAGCAGCTCGATCGCGCGATGCGGCCGGGGCGCGGCCGGTTCTCCGAGCAGCAGATCGGCGTGTACCTGCTCGGGCCCGTGCTCGGCCGCGGCGCGATGGGCGAGGTCTACGAGGCCAGCGGTCCGGACGGGCTGGTCGCGATCAAGCTGCTGTCGCAGGCCTCGCTCGGCAACACCAACCACGTGCTGCGGTTCCTGCGCGAGCTGCAGACCGCCGCGGCGATCGTCGCGCCCAACGTCGTCCGCGTGCTCGAGGTCGGTGACCAGCCGGTGCCGTACCTGGTGATGGAGCGGCTCGAGGGCAAGACGCTGTCCGATCTGCTGCGCGCGAAGCGCGCGCTCGCGCCGGCCGAGGTCGTCGACCTGATCCGCCAGATCGGCGCGGGGATCACCGCGGCGGGCGCGGCCGGCGTGGTGCACCGCGATCTCAAGCCGCAGAACGTGTTCCGCCACGGCGAGACCTGGAAGATCCTCGACTTCGGGGTCGCGCGCGCGCTCGACCACAGCGACACGCTGACCGCCGGCCACATCGTCGGCACGCCGGCGTACATGGCGCCCGAGCAGGCGAGCGGCGGCGCGGTCGATCACTCGGCCGATCTCTACGCGGTGGCGGCGATCGCGTATCGCGCGCTGACCGGCCACCCGCTGTACGGCGCCGGCGACCTCGCCGAGGTCCTGTACCACGTGGTCCACACCGCGCCGCGCCGGCCGACCGACCTGGCGCCCCAGCTGCCGCACGAGGTCGATCTGGTGCTCGCGATCGGCGTCGCCAAGCGTGCGGAGGATCGGTTCAGCTCGGCCGCCGAGCTCGCCGACGCGCTCGAGGCCGCGCTGTCCGGCCGGCTCGCGGCCGACCTCCGTCACCGCGGGTTCGCGCTGGTGCGCGGCGATGCGTGGAGCGAGGCCGAGCTCGAGCGCCGCCCGCGGCCCACCCGCCGATAGTTGACGCGCCGGCGCGCCCGGCTACTCGGCGATGCAGTCGGCGATCACGCGGGTCGCCGACGGCAGGGCCAGGCCGTCGTGCACGACGTCGAACCGCTCGTGGTGCGCGGCCATGCAGGCGCTCGGGTACGGCGTGACCGCCCAGCACGGCGCGCGGCGACCGGCGTCGCACGCCGGGATGACCACCGCGTCGTCGGGCGTCGCGAGCGTCACGGCGCACTCGGCCTGCGTGCCGTCGCGCGCGGGGTCGCGGTCGGCGAGCGCGACCTCGACACACGGCGCGCCGAGCGCGACCTGATCGGTCTGCTCGATCAGGGCGGGGGTCGCGGTGTCGGTGGCATCGGCGCCAGCGTCGCACAGCGGCGTCGCCGACGAGCGGTCCGGGAACCGCGCGAGCAGCTGGTCGAGCCGCGGGGTGGCCACCGCCGCGCACGCCGGGCCGTTGGCGGCGCCGCCGGCCCACGCCGCGATCATCAGCTGGGTGGCGTCGGGCCGGGCCTCGGCGAGCGCGCCGGCGTAGCCGTCGACCGCGCCGGGCGAGCCATCGTCGCCGGCGCTGATCACCACGATCGCGAGCGCGGCGGCGTCGCGGACGAAGCCCGCGTTGGCCGGCTGGCCGAGCGCGCGCGCCGCCATCGCGAGCGGTTGCTGGGGCGTGGCGCCGGCGTCGGCGCCGCCACTGGTCGCCAGCGCGCCGAGCGCATCGCCCAGCGCGCCGTCGATGCTCTGATCGCGGCTGCCATCGAGCCGCGGCGCCGAGCGCACGAACCGCGCACCGTCCGGCAGCGCGCGCAGCACGCCGTCGTCGGCCGGATCGCCGGTGACGACCCCGGCGTGCAGGTCGGGCAGGCCGCCGGGCGAGCGGTCCAGCGCCGTCACCAGCGCGGCGATCCGGGCCGCGACCGCGGCCGACCGCGGCGCGATCGCCGGCGAGCTATCGACCACGAACAACAGATCGAGCGCCGGTCGGCTCGGTACCGCTCGATCGATGTGGAGGGTCTGGCTGGCCAGCACCGGCGCGAGCGGCGCGGCGGGCTCGGCGGCACACGCGGCGCACGCGAGCCACACCGGCCCGAGCGCGGACACCGCAGATCCAAGGTGGGGCATGGCGCCCTGCAGAGCAAGACCGGCGCCAGCGATCGAGCCGCCGCCGCCACCGCGATTTCAGCAGGATGCGTGGCCGGCGGGCGCAACGCTGTTGGCAGTTGCCTCGTCAGTTGCCGTCGCCGGTGCCCCAGCGATAGCCGAGCGCGGCGATCCGGCCGAGCAGATCCGCGAGCGGCTGCGATCGCGTGAGCACCGTGATCCGCTTCGCGCGCCGCGCGCTCGGGTTGTCACGATGGCAGCGATCGGCTCGACGCGGTTGACCGCACGACGCACCCGGGCCCTGGCGATCCGTGGTGCCACGCAAGATCGGCGAGTTGGCGCGCCGCGCGGCGATGGCCTCGTGCTTGCTGCCATGCCGGCCATGCCTTATCTGTTCCGTCCCGACGTCGCGCGTCGTCGCAAGTTCCTGTTCGCCTCACCGGTATGGCGATTCCCGCGCGCGAGCGTCGGCCGCCGGGGAGCGCGCGAGTCGTGACCGCGCTGATCCGCTACGCACCGACGCGCGGTGAATTGCGCGCGCGGCGCCGCGCCCTGCTGGTGTGGGGTATACCGCTCGCCGCGATCGGCTTCATGGTCGCGACGACGTACGCCACGCCGCGGATGTGCCGCGTGTTCAAGCCGTCGAGCTTCGAGGTCACGCGGATCCGGCTCAAGCGCATCGCGTACGAGGGCTTCCCGGTGTGGTCGATGGCGCACCCGGATCTGGCGTGCCCGCGCTCGGTCCGCGTGCTGGTCGACGAGATCGGCGGGGACACCACGCTCGACGCCTGGGGTCACCCGATGGACTTCCGGTGCGGCGGCGATCTGCCGCCCGGGGTCAAGGGCATCTGGATCCGCTCGGCGGGCCCCGACGGCGATTTTGACACCGACGACGATCTCACCAGCGATCAGTGATCGCGGTGGGCGTGGCGCGCGGCGGGGTCAGCGCGGCAGGCCGGCTTCGATCGCGGCGAGCACGGCCGGCGCGTCGGGCGCGACCTCCGGATCGAACCGCGTGATCGTCTTGCCGTCGGCCGACACCACGAACTTTTCGAAGTTCCAGCGGATGTCGCCGGTATGGCCCGAGCCGTCGGCGACCTGGGTCAGCTCGCGGTAGATCGGGTGGCGGCCCGCACCGTTGACGTCGATCTTCTCGGTCATCGGGAACGTCACGCCGTAGGTCGTCGAGCAGAACGTGGCGATCTGCTCCGGCGAGCCGGGCTCCTGGGCGCCGAACTGGTTGCACGGGAACCCGATCACCGAGAAGCCTTTCGGGGCGAGCCGCTCGTGCAGCGCCTCGAGCGCAGTGTACTGCGGGGTCAGGCCGCACTTCGAGGCGACGTTGACCAGCAGCAGCGCCTTGCCGCGGTAGTCGGCGAGCTTGGCGTCCTTGCCCTGCAGGGTGTGAATCGCTGCGTCCCACATCGTGGTCATGGTCAGCTCCTTATTACTTCGCCGGCGCCGGCAGCGCTGCTTCGACCGCCGCGATCACCGTCGGATCCTCGGGCTTGGTCTTGGGCGAGAACCGGGTGACGTGCTTGCCGTCGGCCGACACCACGAACTTCTCGAAGTTCCACCGGATGTCGCCGGTCTTGCCGGTGACGTCGGCGATCGGGGTCAGCGTCTTGTAGATCGGGTTACGGCCGTCGCCGTTGACCTCGATCTTCTCCATGATCGGGAACGTGATGCCGTAGTTGGTGGCGCAGAACGTCGAGATCTCCTCGGCGGTGCCGGGCTCCTGGCCGCCGAACTGGTTGCACGGGAACCCGACCACCGTGAAGCCCTTGTCCGCGTACTTCTTCTGCAGCGCCTCGAGCGTGGAGTACTGCGGGGTGTTGCCGCACTTCGACGCGACGTTGACGATCATCACCGCCTTGCCCTTGTAGGCGGCGAGCGTGGTCGGCTCGCCCTTGAGCGTCTTGATCGGCGTGCTCCACACCGAGTCGAGGTTATCGACCGCGACCGGCGTGGGCGCGGTGCCGGCCGGCGGCAGGTTCGCCGGGTCGCTGGCGGACGCCTGGGCGCCCTTGACGATCTTGGGCTGATCGGCCGCGGCCGGCGCCGGGTCCTTGGGGGCCGAGGCCGCGTCCTGGTGGGGCTTCGAACAAGCGGCGAATCCGAGCACGGCAGCGGCGAGCGCGAGCTTCTTCATGCCGGCGACCGTACAATAACGACCGCGCTGTGCAAGCCCGTTTGGGCTATACCCAGCCACCGCCGGGGCCGCCTCATGAGACACATTTATGCAGACTTCATCGATCGCGTCGCCAAGCCGATGCGGTACCTCGGCGGCGAGTACCAGGCCGTGGTCAAGGACGGCGCCGACGCGCAGGTCGAGGCGCGGGTCTGCCTCGCGTTCCCCGATGTCTACGACATCGGCATGTCGCACCTCGGCACCAAGATCATCTACTCGCTGCTCAACCGCGATCCGCGGATCGCGTGCGAGCGCACGTTCGCGCCGTGGACCGACATGGAGGCCGAGCTGCGTGAGCGCGGGCTGCCGCTGGTGTCGCTCGAGACCCAGCGCCCGCTGAGCGCGTTCGACGTCGTCGGGATCTCGCTGCAGTACGAGCTGACGTTCACCAACGTCCTGACCTTGCTCGACCTCGGCGGCATCCCGCTGCGCGCCGCCGATCGCGCGCCCGACGCCACGCTGGTGCTGGTCGGCGGGCCGACCGCGTCACACCCCGAGCCGCTCGCGCCGTTCATCGATGCGGCGTTCATCGGCGAGGCCGAGGAGCTGCTGCCGCCGCTCGTGCTGGCGTGGGCCGCGCTGCGCCGCGAGATCGCCGCCGGCGCCCGGACCCGGCGCGACGCGCTCGCCGAGCTCGCCGGCCGGTTCCCGCTCTACGTGCCGGCGCTGTACGCGACCGAGACCTGTGCCGCGACCGGGATGACCGTGGTCGGCGCGCCGCTCGATCCGCGGGTCCCGGCGCGGGTCGGCCGCGCGATGGTCGCCGACCTCGACGCGTATCCGTTCCCGAGCGTCACGCCGGTGCCGTACGCCGAGGCGGTGTTCGAGCGCGCATCGGTCGAGATCGCGCGCGGCTGCACCGAGGGTTGCCGGTTCTGCCAGGCCGGCATGATCTACCGCCCGGTGCGCGAGCGCTCGCCGCGGTCGATCGCCGACTCGCTGATCGGCGGCGTCGAGCGCGCCGGCTACGAGGAGACCGGGCTGACCTGCCTGTCGACCGCGGACTTCTCGAGCATCACGCCGCTGGTCAAGTCGCTCGCCGGCGAGCTGCGCAAGCGCGGGGTGTCGATGTCGGTCGCGTCGCTGCGCGCCTACGGCCTCAACGACGATCTGCTCGACGAGCTCGCGCTGACCCGGATCAGCGGCCTGACGTTCGCGCCCGAGGCCGGGACCCAGCGGATGCGCGACGTCGTCAACAAGAACGTCACCGAGGCCCACATCGAGGACAGCAGCCGGCGGGTGTTCTCGCGCGGCTGGCACCGGCTCAAGCTGTACTTCATGATCGGCCTGCCGACCGAGGCCGATGACGACGTCCGCGGCATCGTCGAGACCGGCTGGCGCATGCTCGGGGTCGGCCGCGGCCTGATCGGCGGACGCGCCGAGGTCACGGTCAGCGTCAGCTCGCACGTGCCCAAGCCGCACACCCCGCTGCAGTGGTGCGCGCAGGACCCCGAGCCCGAGATCCGCCGCAAGCAGGGCGTGCTGCGCGCGGCCGCCGCCGCCGGCAACCAGCGCGGCAAGCGCGGCCGCGACTCCGGCCTGCGGCTCAAGCACCACGACAGCGGCGTGTCGTTCATCGAGGGCGTGCTGGCGCGCGGCGACCGCCGGCTCGCCGACGTGATCGAGGCGGTGTGGCGCGCCGGGGCGCGGTTCGACGGCTGGGAGGAGATCTTCGACCTCGAGCGCTGGCAGGCGGCGCTCGACGCGCACGGCGTCGATGTTCCGGCGTACCTCGGCACCCGGCCGGTCACCGCGCGGCTGCCGTGGGACCACATCGACGTTGGCCTCGAGGACGGCTTCCTGCTCGACGAGTACCGCAAGGCGCTCAAGGGCAGGGCGAGCCCGCCATGCGGCAAGGTCGCCGGCATGCTGATCCACCACACCAACCTCGCCGACGCCGAGCCCGATCAGCGCAAGCTGGTCTGCTACGACTGCGGCGTGGCGTGCGATCTGTCCAAGATGCGCGCCGACCGCCTGGTCGCGCTGCGCAGCCTCGGCGCCGCCGAGCGCCCGGTCCGGCCGGCGGACACCGCGGCCCTCGCCGCGATCGCCGCGGACGGCCCGGCGCTGGTCGACGTCTCCGAGCGCGGCGGCGGTAGCCCCGCCGAGCGCGGTGATCCGGGCCAGAGGGGCCAGCGGGGACGCGAACGTCCCCGCGGTGACGCGAATCCGCGCGACGCATCACCCGACGGCGTCGCTGATCCGGCAGGAGTCCCCGCTTCCGATCCGCGCGACGCGATGCCGCCCGATGGTGTCGCTGATCGAGCAGCAGCCCCGGCGTCCGATCCAGTCGATGGGAACCAACGTTCCCTGGTGATTGACCGTGAGACCGAGCGCGCCGAGCGCGTGCGCTTGAACGGCCACCACGGCGCCGGCGCGCCGTACTCGACTTACCGGATCCGGTTCGCCAAGGTCGGCCGCTCCGCGTTCCTCGGCCACCTCGATCTGATCCGCCTGCTCGCGCGCAGCTTCCGCCGCGCCGATCTGCCGCTCGCCGTCACCCGCGGGTTCTCGCCCAAGCCGCGGATCAGCTTTGGCCCCGCGCTCGGCCTCGGCGTGCCGTCGCTCGGCGAGCTCATGGACGTCGACCTCGAGCACGTCGTCCCCGGCGTCCGGTCGTGGGACATCGGCGACGCCGCGCGCAGCGAGCTGTCCCCCGACGAGGTCCGCGAGCGGCTCGCCGCCGTGTGCCCGCCGGGCATCGAGATCCAGGCGTGCGCGATCGTCCGGCTCGCCGGCCACGTCCTCGCCCCGGCGCGCCCCGACGCCGGCCTCGGCAAGCTGATCGACGCCGTCGACATCCTGATCCACCCGGCGCCCGACGGCATCGCCCACGACGCTGCCCGGCTCCAGCGGCTCGCCGCGGCCCTGCTCGCCAGGCCCGACGCCCGGGTCGCGCGCGGCGACAAGCTCGTCGATGTCCGCGCCCTGGTGCTCGACGTCGACGTCATCACCGACGACGCCGCCACCCGGCTGTGCGCCGCGCTCGACTGGCCGCCCCAGCCGCTGCTCCGCGCCCGCGTCCGCGCCACCGCCGACGGCTCCGCCAAGCCGGCCGAGGTCGCCAAGGCGCTCGGCGTCTGGGGCGCCGACGACCTGCGCGCCCAGCACGCCCTCGTCGCCCGGCTCGGCGTCGTCACCCAGGCCGCCCACGCGCCGGCCGCCGCCACGACCGCGCCCGGCGCGCCATCGGCCGTCCACGCCGCTGACTGACGCGCGTTACTTCCTCTGTCCGCCGCGTCGTTCACCGCCGTGCGTGACCTCGTAGCGACCGTCGGTGCGCAGCTGGATCACCATCGGTGTCGTGCGCTTGGCGATGAAGTCGTCGAGCCGCCCGCCGGCATGCGCGGCGAGGAGCATCCGGGCCATCTCCTCGGCGTTCAGTCGGTCACCGCGAACCATGATCACGACGGCGCCACCGGAGATCCAGGCGCTGCGCTCGCCGGGCCGGCGCTGGATGGCGGCGTCGCGCGTGACGATGATCCAGCCCCGGGCCGCGACCTCGGGGATCCAGGCTTCGTCTTCGGCATCCTGCGCGAAGTAGTCGCGGTGGCGTTCGCAGCGCATGCCGTTGTCGCGCAGGCGGCGCAGCAGCTCGGGCCATCGAGGTTCGCGTCCAGGTAATAGGTACGCGGTTCAGGCGGCCTTCGCGCCATCGAGACCCCAGCGCAACACACCCTCGATCGTGTCGATGCTCATGTCGTAGTCCGCGCTCAGCGTGGCCACGGACTCGCCGGCCCGGATGCGATCGATGATGACCTCGATCTTCACGCTGCTCCCCGCCACGATCGGCTGGCCGAACGCGCGCCGCGGATCGAGCGCAATGATCTTCGGCTCGCTGGCCTCGCGGCGCCACGGATACAGCCGCGACGGCCGGCGCCGGTGATCGAGCTCGAGGCTGGCCTCGACCACCGGGCGAATCGGAGGCCGCGGGCCCTGCATGCTGCACTGTGTTGTGGGCAGTTCCAGCGCTAGTCTGTGTGTGCTGCTGGATAAGTGAATGGAACGGCGAGGCGCGTGCCGTGGAGCGGCTGGCCCACCGGCTGTAGCGTCGGGGCGCGTGAGATCGCAACGCTTCGCAGTGTGATTGCAGCATGCGCCAGTGTCGCCGCTTGTGGCGCTGGCAGACCGGGCGACGGTGACGGCGCTGGGACCAGGCCGGATGCGGCGCTGGCCAGTCAGACCGGAGAGACCGGGCAGGCCGGGGCCGCCGGCGCGGCGGTCGCCTGCCAGATTGTCGACGACGCGGCGGCGATGGTCGTGGGTGCGGCCACCGCCGCCGACGGAACAATCAAACGTCGCGGTCGCCGGTTGGGCTATGCTTGCGAGACGCATGCAGGCCCAAAAAGCCGAGGCGCTGGCGCGTCACCGCTCGGACATGGAGTCCTCGATTCCCTGGACCGCGGCGATGCTCCGAGCGCTCGAGCACGAGGGCTTCGTGGTCACCCACGTACGTCACCACGACGGATCGACGTGGTTCGTGCGGGTAACTCCGCCACCCCCGCTTCAGGAGGGCTTCGGCCTGGCGCCCGAAGTGCTCGTCGTCGCGGTGCAGGGTGAGGTCCAGGCGCGCACGCTCCATCAAGTCAACGTCGAGGTAGTGCAGTCTCAGCTCCGGCTCGATGGCAACCTGGTCATCGTCGCCGACCAAGGCCCCAAGCTGGCCGACCGGCTCCAGCGGATCGGCGGTCATGGCCAGCGCGTCCCGTGGGTTCCCGGAGCCGGCGGGGTGTGGCCGCCGCTCACCGACGTGCTGCGTGCCAGCCTGCCGGAGTTCGACGCTTACGAAGAGCGCGATGCGGTCCGGGGGGCACAGCTCGTCGGTCGCGAGGTGGAGGTTGCGTCGCTGCGGACCCGGGTCGTCCGGGGCGACGCCGTCGGCCTGTTCGGTCTGCGCAAGATGGGCAAGACCTCGGTGATGCGCGCGGTGACCGACTGGTTCGATCCGATGAGCGGGCTGCGGGACGGCGCCCGCGGCGCGGCGGACGCCGAGGCGCTCGGGGATGGCATCGCGGTCGTCATCGACGCCAGCACGCTGATCGAGCGCACGGTCGACGAGGTCGCCGATGAGCTGCATGATGCGCTTCGCCGCCGGATGACGGCCGCCGGCGAGGCGATGGTCCCGTCCGACCGCCGCGGGCTCGCCCGGTGGAAGCTCGCGGGGGAGGCGCTGCTCGACCAGGGCCGGCGGCTATGTGTCGTGATCGACGAGTACGATCTGCTATTCGAGGGCGAGAGCGGGGCAGGCGCGATCCCCGGCATCGGAAAGCTGTTCCGGCTCGTGCGCGGCTGGGCGCAGACGCGCCAGGGGCTGGTCTCGTTGATCCTGATCGGCCGCGATCCGACCTATCTCTCCGCACCAGAGCTCGACGGCGTGACGAGCCCGCTGACCGCCTGGTGCACGCCGATGTGGCTGGGGCCGCTCGGCCGGAACAAGGCCACCGAGCTCCTGCGCAAGCTCGGACGGCGGGTCGGGCTGGACGTCGGTCCGGCGAGCGCAGAGCTGGCGCAGCATTGGACAGGAGGCCACCCGCTGCTTCACCGCCAGTTTGGTTCAGCGCTCCGGACGGTCACGCGTGGGCACAGCAAGGCCTGGGGCGCGCCGACCGATGGCGTCGCGGCGCAATCCCCGCGGTGCTTCGTCGAGCGAGAAGGCGTGCTCGACGTGATGCGGGAGGTCGTCGCGTTGCTGCACAAGCGCTATCCGCCCGCGCTCGAGGTACTCCTCGAGATGGCGCACGGTGGAAGTTGGGAAGCTGCGCTCGCGAAGCGCGATGGCGCAGAAGGAGTCGCCGCGCGCACCCTGCAGAACTTCGGCTTGGTCACGGCGGAGCGCGTGATCCCAGAGGGGCTGGCGTGGTACCTGGCGCACATCAGCACGCTGCCGGATACGGTGCGAAAGACCGGGTGAGATGACGGGGAATCCGTACCGCTGGCAGCACGATCCCTCGGGGGCAGCGACGCGAAGGACTGGGCAGCGGACTACGAGCAAGCTTGCTTGGCGGCGTGCAAGGCAACTCGTCTCCCCGCGCCACCTGATCTCGTCGGTCGCTGGCGCGTGGAGACCAGCGATGCCGGCGGTGAGGTCCACCAGACGACCACCTGGTGGTGCAGATCCCGAAGCGTAAGTAGCTGGCGAATGGATTGGCCAGAGGCGCGGGCCCCTCGGAGTGCGCTGGGTTGTGTGCAGTATGCTCGGGGCGCTGGCGGAGTAAGTGGTTGGAACGGCGTCGCGCTACCGCCTGGAGTGCTGGCCTGGCGGGTGCAACATCGCGGCGCGTGAAGACCCGAAGCTTGGTGTTCTCGATCGTGATGTGGACGGCGGCGGTTGCGGCCTGTGGCGCGGGCAGGCCGGGCGCCGGTGACGGCGAGCTCGATGGGCCCGATGCGGCGCTGGCTGGCCAGGCTGGTCAGGCTGGCCAGGCTGGAGAGACCGGGCAGACCGGGGCCGCCGGCGCCGCGGTCGCTTGCCAGACCGTCGACGACGCGGCGGTGGTGGTCGTGGGCGCGGCCGCCAGCGCCGACGAGTACGGGCTGGTGCTGACCGCGCAGGCGGCGAGCGCGACGTCGTGGGCGACCACCGGCAACGAGGCGCTGGTGCTCGAGGTCAGCGGCAGCGGCGGCCGGCTGATCGGCCACCTGGTGCTGCACCAGGGCCAGACCGCGTTCGGCTACGGCATGCACGTCGGCGCGCTGGCCGCCAGCGAGCCGATCGCGGTCAAGGTCTCGACGTTGTCGTCGTCGAGCGCGACCCGCCAGGCGTGCGTGTCGGCGGTGCTGACGCCGGCGTCGGCGATGGGCGCGGCGGGCGAGGGGCTGGCGAACGCGCCGATCTTCCGCTGGCCGGTACAGAAGCGGTTCGATGACCTGCCGGTGATCCTCGGCTGGTCGAAGGCGCGCAAGGCGTACCAGACGGTGTTCACCAACGAGGACGGCGGCACCGCCGCGCAGTGCGGGGGCGGCGCGAGCGGCATGCAGGCCGAGATCTCGCGCTGGGGCCGCGGCGCGGACATCGAGGGCAACTACGCATACGGCGGCACGCCGCAGTGGGAGCGCTGCACCGGCACGGTCGCGGTGACCACGACCGCCGTGCGCACCGAGGCGAGCCACCCGATCCTGTACTACGGCGACGGCCACAACCGGCTGTTCGAGAGCCGCGGCGGCTACGGCCAGACCTGCGGCTCGGGTGGCCCCGAGAAGGCCAACGGCGACCTCGCCGGCTGGAACACCAGCAACCCGAGCAACGCGCTCGCCGACGACGCCGGCCGGGTCGTGATCATCCGGCCGCTGCCGGTCGACCTCGACGCGATCGGCTACGCGACGTTCGGCGGCCGCCGCGAGGCGCTGATCGACCGCTACGCGCCGTGGCTGTACCGCGTCACGTCGCTCGAGCTGCAGCGCGAGGGCAAGATCGACAACGCCAAGACGCTCGGGCTGTCGCGCTACCTGTACGTCGACGTCCGGGTCGCCGATGTCGGCGGCTCGGGCGACTCGTACTGCACGCTGACCCGCAGCGGCGGGTTCAAGCTGCGCGCGGTGACGACCGCGGGCGCCGAGATCAGCGGGCCGCAGATCACCGCCGACTACGCGAGCAACGGCGCGCACGACTGGAAGCGGGTCGCGATCGCGCTGCCGGCCGGCACGACCGTCGCCGACATCGCCAAGTTCCGGTTCGACGCCTACGACGACGATGGCATCTACCTGACCGCGATCGGCGATGCGTTCATCGCGCAGGCCGCGGGCGGCAACGGCGCGACCCTGGCGTACGTCCGCCAGGGCGAGCGCGCGCTGGCCTACTATGTCGACGACGACAGCAGCGGCTGCAGCGGCGGCACCAACTCCGATGGCCCCGGCGGTACGCCGTACCCGTGCGTCGGCAGCCTGGTCGACGTCGCCAAGTAGCGGCTGTGCCGGGCGCCGCCGCGGTCACCTGCCACGGTTGCGGCCGGCGTCGCCGCCGGTAGCCCGTGCTATGACCCGACCGTGGCGATCAGCCTTTCGGTCAACCTCAACAAGATCGCGCTGCTCCGCAACTCGCGCGGGGCCGATAATCCATCGCCGGCCGTCGCCGGGCGGATCTGCCTCGATCACGGCGCGTACGGCCTGACCTTGCACTGGCGCGCCGACAACCGCCACACCCGCGTCGAGGACGTCCGGGCGCTGCGCGCGCTGTGCGACCAGCGCGGCGCCGAGTTCAACCTCGAGGGCGACGACCGCGAGGAGCTGATCGCGCTGGCGCTCGAGCTGTCGGTCACCCAGTTCACGCTGGTCCCGGTCAAGCCGGGCGAGGTCACCAGCGACCACGGCTGGGACCTGCCGCGCCAGCACGCCACGGTCGCGCCGATCGTCGAGCGGCTCAAGGCCAAGGGTATCCGCACCGCGGTGTTCGTCGATCCGGTGCCGGACATGATGCCGGCGGTCGCGGCGACCGGCGTCGATCGCATCGAGATCTACACCGAGCCGTACGCCTCGGCGTGGGGGATGCCCAAGCTCAAGGACGAGCTCGATCGCGTCAAGCGCACCGCCGCGGCCGCGGTCGCCGCCGGTATGAAGGTCAACGCCGGCCACGATCTCAACCTGCGCAACACGCCGCTGCTGGCGCGCACGGTGCCCGAGATCGTCGAGGCGTCGATCGGCCACGCGCTGCTCGCCGACGCGCTCTACCTCGGCCTCGCCGAGACGATCCAGCGCTACGTCCGCGCCTGCCGCGGCGAGGCGGTCGATGCGCCGGTCACGCACTAGCCGGCTGCTGGAAACCTTGATCCGATTTGCCGACGGGAGTCGGCAACCCGGGGGTTCTCAGCCACCTGCCAGCCGCGCCGCGTTCGTTGCGGTAGCCGCATGCGCGGCGGCGGCGAGCACGGCGTGCACCGCGCACACACCCGCGCCCGCGGATCCCGCCGCCACGGCTGCGTCCGCACCGGCATCCGCATCCGCGGCTTCGTCGAGTGCCCCCGCTCGCGCGGCGGCGCGCTGCCCCGATCACCCCGTCGTGCTCGCCGCGCAGGCCGACGTCGCCCGGCTGGCCGGCTGCGCCAGCGTGGCCGGCCTGACGATCCGCTCCGGCGGCACGCTCGATCTGTCGCCGCTGCGCGCGCTGACGTCGATCACCGGCGACCTCGTGATCGGCCCTACGGTCGGCATCGAGGACGTCACGCTCGGCGCGCTGCGCACGATCACCGGTACGCTCCACGTCGTCGGCAACGGCCTGATGCAGGGCCTGTTCTTCCGCGCGCTCACCGAGACCGGCCCGATCGAGATCGCCGGCAACGCGGTGCTGTCGACGATCGCGCTGCCCGCGCTCACGGCGGTCCACGGTGCGCTGCGCGTCACGGGCAACGCCAACCTCGAGCTGCTCGATCTGTCCGCGCTGGCGTCCGTCGACCAGGCGCTATCGGTCACCCGCGCGCCCAGGCTCACGTTGCTCGACGCGCCCCAGCTCCACGCCGCCGCGCGCGTCGAGCTCGATGCGCCGAAGTTGCCACCCGAGGTCGCCGCCGCGCTCCGCGCGGTCGCGCCCGCTCCGGTGCATCCACCCCCGGCGGCAAGCAGCCCCTGAGATCGAGAATCAATCCGATCATGGGTAGTGGCGGTGCAGGAACAGCAGTACCTCGCGCGCGGTGGCGCTGGGGACGACCGCGAGCAGGTAGCTGATGCAGATCACGCGCTGCTTTCTGACCAGGTCGGCGACCACGCGGAGCGCGGCGTCGGACAGCTCGGCGAGCGTTGGCGCCGGCTGGCACTCGTCGGGGGTGAGCCGGCGGCCGAGCCAGGACTCGATCTGCGAGCGGCCCCGAAGCCCGGGAAGCTCTGGAAGCCCGGGAGGCTCTGGAGGCCCGGGAAGCTCTGGAGGCCCGGGAAGCTCTGGAAGCCCGGGAAGCCCGGGGGACCTGGGAAGCTCGGTGCGGTTACTGCGATTCATGGGGCCACCCGACGACGCCTCTCGCCATTGGTTGTGGACGCATATCGACCACATGCCCGGTGAGTTGCGTGGAGTTGCCGGGGTGGTTGCAGCGATGCCGCCAAATGCCCGTCGGATTTCAGGCCAAGGCAGAATAAATGCGAAAAAATCTCGGCCGCCACCGCGGGCGAGCGCGACTCGATGCGCGGTGCGATGATGCTCGATGACGCTCCGTGAACGGCGCGATCATCTGCCCGCCGGCCAGGTCGAATGCGCGGTGCGATGACGCTCCGTGAATGGCGCGATCATCTGGCCCGCCGGACGGTCGTGCGCGGTGCGATGACGTTCCGTGAACGGCGCGATCATCTGGCCCGCCGGACGGGTCGATCGGCGCAATGGCGGTATCATGCACCGCATGGTCCGCGACATTCTGGAGCTCGGTAGCTCGCTCGGGTTCCTCGACGAAATCTCCGACGGATTTCTCCAGCAACCCGACTCCATCGATCCGAGCTGGCGCGAGCTGCTGGCGCAGGCCGGCACCGCCGCCAAGCCGAACGGACGGGCCGCGAACGGGGCGCATGGCCACGCAACGAACGGCGCGAACGGGCAGACCGCGAACGCTCCGAATGGCGCAAGCGGACAAGTCGCGAACGGCACCACCGGCCCGGCCGCCAGCGGCACCACCGGCTCGGCCGCGAATGCAAACAGCGCCAACGCCACCGGTCCGGTCGCCAACGGGCAGGCCGCGAACAGCCCGGCCGCGAACAGCGCCAACGGGGAGGCCGCGAACGGCACCACCGATCACGGGCAGGCCGCGGCGATCGCCTCGGGCACGCTGCTCGAGCTGCGCAGCTTGCCGCGCGACGCGGGCGCGGAGCGGCCCGGGCCGGCCACGATGTCGGCGATCGCGGCGCATACCGGGACGACGGTGTGGCCGCTGGTCAACGCGTACCGCAGCCGCGGCCACTTCAATGCCAAGCTCGATCCGCTCGGGCTGCTCGAGACCGCGCGGATCGTCGAGCTCGATCCGGCGACCTGGGGGTTCACCGAGCGCGACATGGATCGCGTGCTCGAGCCGACCGGCGTGCACGGGCTCCCGCGCGCGACGCTGGGCGAGGTGCTCGGCCACCTGCGGCGGGTCTACGCCAACACCGTGGGCCTCGAGTTCATGCACATCACGTCGCCGGCGCGGCGGTCGTGGCTCGCCGAGCGCATGGAGACCCAGCTGCTGGGCCTGTTGCCGGCGGACCTGCGGATCCGGATGCTGGGCCTCTTGATCAACGCCGAGCAGTTCGAGCGGTTCTGCCACACCAAGTATCCGGGCACGAAGCGGTTCTCGCTCGAGGGCAGCGAGAGCCTGATCCCGATGCTCGATGCGATCCTGACCCACACCGCGCGGCTCGGCGCGATCGAGTGCGTGCTCGGCCTGTCCCACCGCGGCCGGCTGACCACGCTCGAGTCGATCCTGCGCCGGCCGGGGCGCGATCTGTTCGCGCAGTTCGAGGACATCGAGCCCGAGAAGGCGATGGGCGGCGGCGACGTCAAGTACCACCTCGGGTTCTCGACCGACCGGGTCGACGCCAACGGCCAGTCGATGCACGTCTCGCTCGCGTTCAACCCGAGCCACCTCGAGGCGGTCGATCCGGTCGTGATCGGCCGGGTGCGCGCCAAGCAGATCCGCCACGGCGACTTCGAGCACCGCCGCGTGGTCGGCGTGCTGGTCCACGGCGACGCGGCGTTCGCCGGCCAGGGCCTGGTGCCCGAGACCCTGCAGCTCTCGGGGCTGCCGGGCTACCGCACCGGCGGCACGATCCACGTGATCGTCAATAACCAGGTCGGGTTCACGGCGTCGCCCGCCGAGCAGCGTTCGACGCCGTACTGCACCGACGTCGCGAAGATGCTCGAGTGCCCGATCTGGCACGTCAACGGCGAGGACCTCGACGGCCTGGCGCGCGTGGTCGAGATCGCCTGCGAGTACCGCGCGCAGTTCGCGTCGGACGTCGTGATCGACATGTACTGCTTCCGCAAGTACGGCCACAACGAGAACGACGAGCCGAGCTTCACCCAGCCGCAGATGTACGAGCGGATCAAGCAGAAGGCGTCGCCGGTCGAGGTCTACAGCAAGTACCTGGTCGAGCACGGCGTGGTGTCGCCCGACGAGGTCGTCGCGATGACCCAGCGCCGGGTCGCCGAGCTCGAGGCCGAGCTCGAGGCCGCCAAGGCCGCCAAGCTGCGCCCGGACGGACCGTCGATGACCGCGATGTGGCGCGGCTACCGCGGCGGGATCACCGAGGCGCCGGAGCTGGTCGAGACCAAGGTCCCGCGCGGCGTGCTCGAGAACATCGCCGCGGCGATGACCGAGCTGCCGCCGGGGTTCACGCCGCACCCCAAGATCGAGCGCCTGCTCGAGCAGCGGGCGCAGATGGGCAAGGGCGAGCGGCCGCTCGACTGGGGCATGGCGGAGCTGCTCGCGTACGGCTCGCTGCTGCAGCAGGGCGTCAACGTCCGGATGAGCGGCCAGGACTGCGCGCGCGGCACGTTCAGCCACCGCCACGCGATCATCACCGACATCAAGACCGGCCGCGAGCACCTGGTGCTCGGCCAGCTCCACCACGATCAGGGGCTGTGCCGGATCTTCGATAGCCCGCTGTCGGAGGCCGGCGTGCTCGGCTTCGAGTTCGGCTACTCGCTCGATTACCCCGACGGCCTGGTGCTGTGGGAGGCGCAGTTCGGCGACTTCGCGAACGGCGCGCAGGTGATCATCGATCAGTTCATCGTCGCGTCCGAGGACAAGTGGAAGCGGTTGTCGGGGATCGTGCTGCTGTTGCCGCACGGCTACGAGGGCCAGGGCCCGGAGCACTCGAGCGCGCGGCTCGAGCGCTACCTGCAGAGCTGCGCCGAGCACAACATCCAGGTCGCGCAGCCGACCACGCCGGCCCAGATGTTCCACCTGCTGCGCGGCCAGGTGCTGCGCTCGCTGCGCAAGCCGCTGATCGTGATGACGCCCAAGAGCCTGCTGCGCCTGCCGGCCGCCGCGTCGCCGCTGACCGAGCTGGCCAACGGCAAGTTCCACCGCGTGCTGCACGACGAGATCGCCGCGCCCGACCAGGTCACGCGGGTGCTGTTCTGCACCGGCAAGATCTATTACGAGCTCGCCGAGGAGCGCACGCGGCGCGGCGACACCGCGACCGCGATCGTCCGGCTCGAGAAGCTGTACCCGTGGTGGCCGCAGCTGGTCAGCGCGGCGTCGCTCGACAAGTACCCCAAGCTGACCGAGCTGTTCTGGGTCCAGGACGAGCCGTGCAACATGGGCGCGGGGCAGTTCGTGACGCCGCGGTTCCAGTCCCTGCTCGAGGGCAAGGCGATCAAGTACGACTTCATCGCACGGGCCGAGAGCGCGAGCCCGGCGACCGGATCGCACAAGGCGCACGTGATGGAGGAGAAGGAGATCCTCGGCAAGGCGTTCAATCGCTAGCAGATCACGCGCTAGCAGATCACGCGGCGCGCGCGGTCGCCTACCCGCGGTCGAGCGAGTACATTCCGCGCATGGCTGATCTGGTCGTGCCCCCGCTGGGCGAATCCATCACGGAGGCCGTCGTCGCGACGTGGCTCAAGCAGGTCGGCGATGCCGTGGCGGCCGACGAGCCGGTCGCGGAGCTCGAGACCGACAAGATCACCGTGCAGCTGCCGTCGCCAGCGGCCGGCGTGCTCGCCGAGCAGCGCGCCGCGGTCGGCGCCACCGTCAAGGTCGGCGACGTCGTCGGCACGGTCGACGCCAGCAAGCAGGCCAAGCCCGCGCCCGCCGCACGGGCCGCGCCCGTCGCACGGGCTGCGCCCGCCACACAGGCCGCGTCCGCCACACAGGCCCGGTCCGCCGCACAGGCTGCGCCCGCCACACAGGCTGCGCCCGCCACACAGGCTGCGCCCACCGCACAGGCCGCGCCCAAGGCAGCCACACCACAAACAGCCACTCCACAAGCCGCCGCTCCGCAAGCCGCCGCCCAGGCTTCCGCCGGTGCCACGGCGAGCAACGGCGAGTCGCTCGACAAAGCAGCGCTGCTCCGGCTCACCCCTTCGCAGCGCGTCCAGGCCCGCGAGGTCGGCACGATTCCGCCATCGCGCCAGACCGGCGGCGGCGATCACAGCGGCCCGAGCGGTGCCAGCAGCTCGAGCGGCCCCAGCGGCCCGAGCAGCGCCAGCGGCCCGAGCGGCGCCAGCAGCCCGAGCGGCCCCAGCGCCGACGACCGGCTGGCCCAGGTCGACCCGCGCGACGAGATCGTCGCCATGTCGCCGCTGCGCAAGCGGGTCGCCGAGCGCCTGGTCCAGGCGCAGCACGAGTCGGCGTCGCTGACCACGTTCAACGAAGTCGACATGACCCAGGTGATGGAGCTGCGCGCCAAGTACAAGGACAGCTTCGAGAAGGCGCACGGCGTGAAGCTCGGCTTCATGTCGTTCTTCGTCAAGGCGTGCGTCGCCGCGTGCAAGCTGTTCCCCGGCGTCAACGCCGAGGTCGTCGGCGGCCACATCGTCTACAAGAAGCACTACGACTTCGGCATCGCGGTCTCGGCGCCCAAGGGCCTCGTCGTGCCGGTGCTGCGCGACTGCGACGCGCTGTCGTTCGCCGGGATCGAGAACGGCATCCTGGTGCTCGCCGACAAGGCGCGCAGCGGCAAGCTGTCGCTCGCCGACCTCGGCGGCGGGACGTTCAGCATCACCAACGGCGGGATCTACGGCTCGATGATGTCGACCCCGCTGCTCAACTACCCGCAGACCGGCATCCTCGGCATGCACAACATCGTCAAGCGCGCGGTCGTCATCGGCGACGAGATCAAGATCCGGCCGATGATGTACGTCGCCCTCAGCTACGATCACCGCGTGGTCGACGGCCGCGAGGCGGTGTCGTTCCTGGTCGCGGTCAAGGATCGCCTCGAGGCGCCCGATCGCATGCTGCTCGAGGCGTGACGGCGCGCCCTACGGGGCATCACCGTCGTCATCATCACCGTCGTCGTCGTCGCCTAACAGCACGGCGACGCGGAGCTCGATGGCGTCGAATGGCTCGGCGCGCACGCGCTCGTCGCGTTCGGCGAGGAGCACCTCGACGTAGCCGTCGGGGTGCCAGCGATACACCGCGAGGGTCTCGTCCACCGGATCGAGCAGCCAGTAGTGGCCAACCCGGTGGAGGTGATACGCCCGCTTCTTCTTGATGAGATCGTTGCGGCGATTCGTCGACAGGATCTCGCAGATCCAGTCGGGGCGGATCACGATCGGGACCTCGGACGGCAGCGCTACCATCCGCTCGCGCCGCCAGCCCGCGACATCGGGCCGAAGCACCTGCGTATCGGCGAGCTGGACCTCGGCTTCGGTCGCAAACCACCAGCCGCCGGGCCAGCGGCCGCCGGGGCGCCGATCGTAGGGCCCGAGCCGCCGCGCGAGTCGGACCTGCGCGCCGCCATGGCGGCCAGATGCGGCCGGTTTTTCGACGAGGAGACCATCGATGATCTCGGTAGTCACCCCGAAACTCTATCCGACCCGGCAAACGAGCGCACGCACAAGCCGCGGCGCCCGGGGTCAGCGGACGGCGCGGATGATCACGGCGCCGCCGATCGCCGGCGGGCGCGGATCGAACATGGTCTGGCCGTCGAGCTGGAGCGCGGCGGTGTGGGCGATGCCGGCGATGAAGCCGCCGGGGACGCTGGCGAGCGCGGTGACCTCTTCGCGGCCCTCGCCGCCGATCGGCCACACGGCGTGGACGGCGCCGGTCGAATCGAGCGCGGCGATGAACGCGTCGTCGCCGCCGCCGGCGGTGAGCGAGCGGGCGCCGAGCTGGATCGTGCCGGAGTAGAACCCGGCGACGACGAGGTAGTCGCCGACCGCGGTGATCGCGCGCAGGCCGTCGAAGTCGGCGCCGCCGAGCAGGACGGCAGGGCCGGGGGCGCCGCCGGGGCCCCACCAGGCGACCAGGCCGTCGGCGGGGCCGTTCGCGGTCAGGTCGACGCCGTTGACGTGGATCGTGTCGCGCACGGTGGCCGCGACGGCGATCCGGCCGCGCGCGTCGATCGCGACCCCGGCGACCGACTCGTCTTCCTTGCCGCCGAATGTCTGGGCCCAGCGCCGCGCGCCGTTCGGGTCGAGCTCGGCGACGAAGCCGTCGCCGGCCGGCGAGCGATCCTCGGCCGAGGCGAGCGGCTGGCCGAGCAGGTCGGCGCCCGGGGCGAACGTGCCGGCGATCGCGATCCGCTCACCGCGGGGCGAGCCCACCGGTGCCGGCGCCACGGCGACGCCTTGCACGGCATCGGCGCCGGGGCCGCCGACCCGGATCAGCCACGCGACCCCGCCGGTGGCGGTCAGCCGCGCGACGAAGCCATCGGTCTTGCCGCCGCTCGAGACGATCTTGGCGCCGATCCGCAGCGTTCCGGAGAACGAGCCGCCGAGCACGACGCCGGGACCGGGACCAGCGCTGGCACCGGCGCTGGCGCCGTCGCCGATCGCCGCGATCGACGTGATCACCGACCAGTCGGTGGCGTCGATCGCGAGCTTCCAGGCGATCGCGCCGGTCGCGGCATCGAGCGCAACGACCGCGCTACCGGGCTCACCGCGCAGCGCGAGCCCGGCGATCCGGCCGGTCCCGCCGAGCGTGGCGACCAGCAGCTTGCCGGTGCGAACGATCGGCCCACCGGTACCGTCGAGATCAACGAACCACCGGGTCTGCGAGCGCTCCATGCCGCGCGCCTCGAGGCGGGTGCGCGGCGGCGGCGAAGCCGCACCGCTGGGCGCGGCCGTAGCGGGCGCGGCCGTAGCGGGCGCGGCTGTAGCGGGCGCGGCCGTAGCGGGCACAGCCGGCGCGGGGGCGGCCGGCGCGGGGGCGGCCGGCGCGGGGCCGGTCTGCGCCGAGAACTGCAGCTGCGGATCTCCGGCGAGCCCGGCCAGCGTCCCGTAGCTACCCGGCTCGGAGGTCTGCTCGGCGACATGGGGCACCTGCGGCGTGCGCGGCCCAGGGCAGGCCGCGAGCGCGCCCAGCGCGAGCACCCGCGCCAGCGCCGATGCCAGGGCCAAGGATCGACCGCGGATCACGCGCGCGCTCCCCACGACAGCCCAGCCATCGCGGCCGACGGCCCGAACCAGACGCGACGTGCGGCACGGTGCATCGCGCAGCTCGTGGGGGACGCCGACGTCCCCCGATCAGTCGATCAGAGCTTCTCGCCGCGGGCGCGCATCTCGGCGATCACCGCGGGCAGACCCAGCTTGTCGATCCGGCGCATGCCGCGCGCGGACACGCGGATCGTGATCCAGCGGCGCTCGTCCTCGAGCCAGAACCGCTTGTCTTGAAGGTTGATCTCGAACCGGCGCTTGGTGTGGCGGTTGGAGTGGCTGACGTTCGAGCCGATGAGCGGCCGCTTACCGGTGACCTGACATACGCGCGACATGGCCCGCTCCTTAGATCTTCGACTCTTTGAATTCGACGTGCTTGCGGACGACCGGGTCGTACTTCTTCAGCACGAGCTTGTCCGGCGTACGCTTGCGGTTCTTCGACGTGGTGTAGAAGAACCCGGTGTCGGCGGTCGACACGAGCCGGATCAGCTCGCGTCCAGATTTACCCTTTTTGGCCATGGCGTTACTCCCAGCTGGTGCCCGGGGGTGGGTCTTATGGCACAGCGGGCGGCCGGCTGGCAAGGCCTAACCTGGCGTGTTGCTTACTCGTCGTCGCCTACTCGTCGTCGTGGTCGTGGTCGTGGTCGTGGCCGTGGTCGAGTGTGTGGTTGGGGATCTCGGTCCCGCCCTCGCTGGCCAGCCGCGCCGGGGGGCCGGACTCGCCGAGCTCACCCGGCAGAACCCCTGGCAATGTCGTGGTTTTCCGCTTGGCGCGGCGCTGGTCGATCGACATCGCGACGATCGTCATGTCGTCGCCCTGCTGGCCCTGGTCGCCGGCGTGGCTGTCGATGTCGGCGAGGATCGACTTCACGATGTCGGAGACGTTGCCGCGCGCGGTGCGGATCCGGCGCGACAGCCGCGACAGGCCGTAGTCGTTGCCGCGCGCGTCGCGCGCCTCGAGGATGCCGTCGGAGACCATGATCAGCATGTCGCCGGAGTGGAGCTGGACCCGGGCCTCGCCGGCCTCGAGCTCCGGAGTGACGCCGAGCGGCGGGGTGTGGGCGCGCTCGGCCTGCAGCGGGAACACGCGGTCGCCGCGGCGGAGCAGCGGCACGCAGTGGCCGGCGTTGGTGAACACCAGGCTGCGGTTCTCCAGATCGTAGATGCAGTAGACCAGCGTGGCGAACATGCCGTCGTCGCCGAGCTGCGCGATCTCCTGGTTGACCCGGCGGAGCAGGCGGGCCGGCGTGCGGGCGATCGCCGCGCGCGACCGCAGCTCCGAGGTCAGCCGCGCCATGTAGAGCGCCGCGCTGATCGCCTTGCCGGCGACGTCGCCGACCGCGAGCCCGAGGTGCGACGGATCGTGCCAGATGAAGTCGTAGAAGTCGCCGCCGATCTGGTACGCGGGTTCGTAGTGGACCGCGAAGTCGAGCCCGACGACCTGCGGCACGTTGGCCGGTAGCAGGCTGCGCTGGATCTGGCGCGCGACCCGCAGATCGCGCTCGAGCTTCTCGCGGGTGACCAGCTGCGCGGCGACCCGCGTGGCGTGCATCGCCAGGCCGGCCTGGGTCGCCACGGTCTGCAGCAGATCGACGTCTTCCTGGCGGAACCCGCTGTGCTTGCTCTCGACGTAGACCACACCGTAGTGGACGCCGTGATAGATCAGCGGCGCGCCCATCCGCGTGCCGACGCCCTCGTCGTTCTCGTCGGCGGACTCGCCGAGCAGCACGCCGCGCCGGTCGCTGATCACGTGCTGGATGATCGTGCCGGGGACCCGGAGGTTGCCGCCGAACGAGTGCTTGCGGTGGCGCTGGACCTGGACCCGGAGCTCGCCGCTGCGCTCGTCCTCGACCAGCACGCCGACGTCCTCGGCCTGCGGGAACAGATCGAGCAGCGCGTCGACCAGCTTCTGGAGCAGCGCGTCCGAGGTGTCGCTCGCGGCGGTCGCGTGGAGGATCTGGGTCAGCGCGTCGAGCTTGCGCTCGAGCAGGCGGACCGCGCGCTGATCGGCGATGCTCAGCATGCCGGAGCTGACGATCGGCATCCGCCCCGATCCGGAGTCCTCGCGGCTGCGGATCAGCGAGCCGCCGCCGCTGACGTCGACGATCGTGACGTTGGCCTCGGGGACCTTGGGCTCGAGCGTCGGCTCGTTGGCCTCGACGCGGATCCGGTTGTTGGCGATCAGGATCTCGTCGTCGTGGCGGATCTGGGTCGCGGCGGCGACCTTGTTGCCGTTGACGAACGTGCCGTTGTTCGAGCCGAGATCCTCGATCTGCCAGGCGTCGCCGTCGGGCCACAGCCGCGCGTGCTGGCGGGACACCCGCATGTCGGGCACGAAGATCTGGCAGTCGGAGCGCCGCCCGATGATGTACTCGCCGTCGGCGAGCTTGTAGCGGCGCCCGGCAATCGGGCCGGCCAAGAAGACCAACGAGGGCATCCGCGAAGGCCTAAATAGCACAGTTTTCAGGCTTTCGGCCACCACAGCGGGCGAGGGGCTCACGCCGACTTGACCCCCTCGGGATCGGGGGGTGTACTTCGGCCCGTGCAAGCGCTCGGCAACTTCATCAACGGCGGGTTTGTTCCCCCATCCGGGGCCCCGTCCGGCAAGGTTCTGGTATCTCGCAACCCCGCGGCAGATGGCGCGGTGGTGCTCGAGACCGGCTACACGGTGGGCGCCGTGGCGGAGGCCGCCGCCGCCGGGGCCGCCGCCCAGCCCGCCTGGGGCCGGTTCACGGTCGCCGAGCGGGCGTCGGCGCTCGATCGGCTCAAGCAAGCGATCGCGGCGCGCGGCGACGCGCTGGCCGAGGCCATCGTGCTCGAGACCGGCAAGCTGCGCAGCGAGGCCAAGACCGAGATCCAGACCCTGCTCAACCGGTTCGACCTCGCGCGCGCGGCGGTCACCACCGAGCTTCTGGCCGGACCGGTCGCTCCCGGCGAGCACCTGCGGTACCAGCCGCTGGGCGTGATCGGCGTCATCGGCCCATTCAACTTTCCGCTTCACCTGTGCCACGCGCCGGCGATCCCGGCGCTGCTCGCCGGCAACGCTGTGGTCATCAAGCCGAGCGATCTCACGCCGCTGTGCGGCCAGCGCTACGCCGAGGCGGTGCAGGCGGCCGGGCTGCCCGCGGGCCTGATCAATGTCGTGATCGGCACCGGCGAGGTCGGCGCGGCGATGGTGGAAGCGCCTGCGCTGCGCGGGCTGTGCTTCACCGGCAGCTGGGCGGTCGGCCGCCGGATCCTGGCCGCCGCGCTCGACCGGCCGGAGCTCCTGGTCGCGCTCGAGCTCGGCGGCAAGAACACCTGCGTCGTGCTCGACGACTGCGCGCTGCGCCAGGCGGTGCACGAGGTCGTGGTCGGCGGCTACCTGTCGGCCGGCCAGCGCTGCACCGGCACCGAGCGCGTGCTGGTCCACCGCAAGATCGCCGATCGGTTCATCGCGGCGCTCGCCGCCGTGGTCCGCGAGCTCCGGTTCGGCCACCCCGATGATCCGTCGGTGTTCGCCGGGCCGCTGGTCAGCGCGGCCGCGCTCGCCAAGCTCGAGGCCGCGCTCGAGGCCGCGCGCAAGGCCGGCGCCGAGCCGGTGGTCGCGGGCGAACGGCTGCCCGGCGGGTTCTACCGCACGGCGTCGCTGCACCGGCTGCCCGACGGCGTCCACCACGTCCCGGGCTACACCGATCTCGAGGTGTTCGGGCCCGATCTGTGCGTCGAGGTCGTCGACAGCGACGACGAGGCGATCGCCGTGATCGAGGCCAGCCCGTACGGGTTCGCCAACGCGGTGTTCACCGGATCGACGGCGCGGTTCGAGCACGTGTTCGCGCGCACCCGGTCCGGGATCCTCAACCGCAACCGGTCGACCAACCTGGCCAGCCCCAAGCTGCCGTTCGGCGGGGTGGGGCGCAGCGGCAACTACCGGCCGACCGGGGCGTGGGCGCCGCGCAACGTCGCCGCGCCGGTCGCCGTGCTCGAGAACCCGATCGGCGCGGTCACCGCGCACCCGCAGCTCGCCAGGCTGCTGCCCGCGTTCGACCTCGACCGGATGGCGGCGCAGCACGCCGAGGAGGAGACCGCCGAGGCCGCGCGCCACCTGATCGATCTGCCGCGGCCGATGCACATCCACCGGCCGGCCGGTGGCAAGTTGCCGGTGTCGGCGGCGCTGCTCGCCCGGCTGCACGCCGGCGATCGCGTGCCCAAGGAGAAGAAGCCGCCGGTGATCGATCACCTGCGCTCGGCCGGGCCGTGGCTGGTGTCGGTCGATCCCGAGCCGCTGGTCGTGCTCGACGGCATGAGCCAGACCGCGACCGTGGTCGGCGGGTTCGCCGAGGATCCGGTGGTCCGCGCGTACGTCGAGGGCGAGCTCGGCGACACGCTGGTCGTCAACGAGGACACCGCGGTCGGCGAGACCTGGGCCGCGGCCGAGTACGCCTCGACCCTGCGCCAGCTGGTGCCCGGGCTGCCGCACGTCACGTTCGTGGCGTCGGGCGCCGAGGCCAACGAGAAGGCGATGGCGCTGTGCCGGATCAACTGCCCGAACCCGGCGGCGACCAAGGTCCTCGCGTTCGAGGGCAGCTTCCACGGCCGGACCTTGCTGGCCCTGCACGCGACGTACTCGCCGACCAAGCGCGCGCAGTTCGAGATCAAGGGCTACGAGTGCCAGTTCGCGCCGTTCCCGCTGTGGACCACGCCGGGCGACGAGCCGGCCGCGCCGAGCGGGTTCTACGCCGCCGCCGCCACCGGCGGCATCGCCGAGCTCCGCGAGCGGTTCGGCGCCGCGAAAGACGACGCGCTGCTCGCCGCCGAGGTCGCCGCGCTCGCCGCGGTCCACGACGCGCTCGCGACCGGCGACTACTTCTGCACGATCATCGAGCCGATGCAGAGCGAGGGCGGCGATCGCTACGCGACCGAGCGATTCTTCCGCGCGCTGCGGCTCCTGACCCGGTTCCACCAGACGTTCCTGGTGTTCGACGAGGTCCAGGTCGGGTTCGGGCTCGGCGGGCCGTTCGCGTGGCACTCGAAGTTCCGGCTGCTCAACGCGCGCGGCCAGCCCGACTACCCCGACGCGGTGACGTTCGCCAAGCGCGCCCAGGTCGGCGTGGTGATGTCGCGGTTCGCCGACCCCGAGCCGGCGAGCGCCCACAACGCGTCGCTGGTCCGCGGCCGGATCCACGCCGACATGGTGTCGACCAGCCACAACGCCGAGCGGCTCGAGAAGCTGGTCCAGCCCCGGCTGGCGCAGATCGCGCGGGCGTACCCGCACCTGGTCGGCCACCCGCGCGCGACCGGCTACGCGTTCGCGTTCGATCTGCCGACCCCGGCGATGCACGACGCGTTCATCGGCCAGCGGTTCTGGCGCGGCGCGGTCGTGTTCGGCGCCGGCACCCGGACCGCGCGCTACCGGCTCAGCGACAGCTTCCTCGCCCGCGAGATCGATCAGCTGTTCGAGACGATCCGGCGCTCGCTGTCGTGGCTCGACGCCCACGAGGGCAAGCCGGCCCCGGCGTGGGAAGATCAGGCCGCGCCGGCCGGGGCCTCGGCGACCGGGGCCGCGTCCAGGCCGGCGGCGCCCGAGTGCCGCTACCGGCTGGTGCCGCACGACGAGGCGATGGAGCACCTGCCGGCGATCCTCGACATCGAGTACCAGGTCTACGAGCCGGCGCGCCGCACGCCGCCGGCCGAGATCCGCGCCGCGATCGAGGACGCCGAGGGCGCGCTGCTGGTCGCCGAGAGCCCGGCGCCGGGCGACGGCGGCAACTGGCAGCTGGTCGCGTTCGCGATCGGCGCGCCGCTCGAGCAGTGCACCGACGTCGAGGGCCCCGACGACGACCCGATGCTCGGCAAGCACAACACGATGTACTCGGTGTCGATCACCGTGGCGCCGACGTTCCAGAGCTCGGGGATCGGCCGCAAGCTCAAGGCCGCCCAGCTGCGCGACGCGATGGCGCGCAAGCGGCCCGACGGTACCCCGCGCTACCGCTACGTCACCGGCCGCAACCGGGTCGGCCGGACCGCGAACATGACCCACCTGAACCGCGTGTTCGGCGCCCACGTGGTGTCGATCCTGACCGGCCAGTACGAGGATCCGGAGGGCCAGGCGATCTACTACCGGATCCCGCTGGGGCCGATCGTCCCCGATCCGGTGGTCAAGCAAGACGTCGTGCGCCGGCGCGCCGGGTTCGCCACGGCCGCGCCCGACGCCGCGCCGGTGGCGTTCGATCTCGCGTCGGGGCTGACCAAGCCGTTCGCGTCGGGGCCCGCGTCGCTGCGCGCGCTCGAGGACCAGGGCCTGTTGTACGGCCCGGCGGTCAACAAGCTGACCCTGATGAACTACGCGACGCCGTCGACGGTGCGCGCGATGGAGTGGATCAGCGCGCTGGCGCCGGAGCTGCCGCACATGTACCTGACGTCGAGCCGCGACGAGTCGGTCGACAAGGCGCTGCGCCTGATCCGGTCCACCCGCAAGACCGGCATGGTCGCGATCGGCCTGGCGGGCGGCTACTACGGCCACACCGCGGCGAGCTGCCGGTCGCTGTCGGACCCCGAGGTCCACCACGGCGGGCCGGGGCACTTCGGCTGGCCACGCGTGCCGCACCCGGCGCGGGCCGGCACCGCGGAGACCATCGCGGCGCTGCGCGCGGCGGTCGAGGCCGCCGGCAAGGCCAACGTGCTGGGCCTGGTCTACGAGCTGGTCCAGGAGCGCACCGGCTGGGTGCTGCCGCCCGAGTTCCTGACCGCGCTGGCGGCGCTGCGCACCGAGCTCGATCTGCCGCTGATCGCGGTCGAGACCACCACGCAGGGCTACCGCAGCGGCCAGGGGCCGTTCCTGTCGGCCGCGGCGGGGCTCTTGCCCGACGTGCTCGCGTGGTGGGGCGGCGGCCAGACCGGGTTCCTGCACTGCACGGCCCGATGGTTCGTGCCGGGCCCGCTGAGCCTGGTCTCGACCTGGGACGGCGACGAGCTGTCGCTGGTGCGCCAGCACCACTTCCTGCGCGCGGCGCGCCAGCTCGACGTGGCCACCGCGTCCGCCGCGCTCGATCAGGCACTGGCCCCGGTGACCTCGGCCGGGCTCGGCGCCTACCGCGTGATCGACGCCGGCGCCAGGGCCGCGGCGCTGGCCCACGCGCTCGCCGAGCGCGGCGTCGCGGTCCGCCGGTTCCCCGGCGGTCGGCTCGGCGTGATCCCGGCGCTCGATCAGATCGAGGCCGCTGCCCACGCGCTCGGCGCGGCGCTGCGCGAGGTCAAGCTGTGAGGCAGCTGGTGCTGCCGGCGGGCAAGCCGCCGCGCGACTGGGGCCGGATCCACGGCGAGAGCTTCCGCGGCGAGGTCAAGGCGCTCGCGGCGATCCGCGCGTACCTGTGCACCAAGGTCGGCGGGTTCGGCTCGACGGCGGCGGTCCGGACCGCGGCGGCGGCGCACCTGCCGGTGCTCGAGCGCTACCACCGCGGGCTGTACGACGAGCTGATCGGGATCGCCGAAGGCGCTGATGTCTCGCCCGAGGACATCGTCATTGCCAATCACTATACCGATCTGCGCGATCTCGATCCGGATCCGGCGACC
>DATBBB010000452.1:0-16646 GCA_036271215.1 Kofleriaceae bacterium
CTCGTCGCGTGTCCGCGCGGTGCCGCCGAGCCGCGCCAGCACCTGCGCCCCGGTCGGCCGAGCCTCCGGATCGCGGCGCAACAGCTCGACGCACAGCGCATCGAGCTCCGGCGGGACGTTGCCGGCGACCTGCGACGGCGCCGGCGCATCGACGACTTGCTTGGCGTTCCACATCACGAGCGGATCGCCCTCGATCGGCAGCCGGCCGGTCAGCGCCTCGAACAGCATCACGCCGACCGCGTACCAGTCGCTGGCCTCGCTCAGCGGGTGGCCCGCGGCCTGCTCCGGCGCCATGTACGCGATGCTGCCCGCGAGGTGCGAGTCGGTCACGGCGGGCAGCCGCGCCGATCGGCTCGGCCGCGCCGGCGAGTCCTGGGTGTGCGAGTCGAGCTCGACCACCAGGCCGAAGTCGACCAGCACCACGCGGCCGTCCTTGCGCACCATCGCGTTGCTCGGCTTGAGATCGCGGTGCAGCTTGCCCGCGCGGTGCAGCGCGGACACCCCGGTCGCGAGCTGGACGAACGCGGCGCGCAGGTGATCGTGGTCGACGTGCCACGGCGGCACCACCGGCGCGGCGTGCGCGGTCGCGTGGCCGTTGACCGCGCGGGCGTGCGGCGTCTCCATCGTGGTGATCGCCACGGCCGAGATCGGCGCCGCGACCTCGGTGGCAGCCGCCCCGGCCCCGTCGGATCCGGCCGCCCCGGCGCCGGTCTGCGCGGTGCCGGTCACGTGCGATAGAAAGTCGACGCCCTCGTCGATCAGCTCCATCGTGAAGAACCAGTGCTGGCCGTCGGAGATCAGCTCGTGGAGCGCAACGAGGTTCGGGTGCACGATGCCGGCGAGCGCGTGGAACTCGCGCTTGAACAGGTACAGCGTCGCCGAGCTCGGCTCCGCGAGGTGCTTGAGCGCGACCCGCAGATCGCGCTCGCGGTCGAACGCCTCGTAGACCACGCCCATCCCACCGGCGCCGATCTTGCGGACCAGGCGGAACCGCGCTGGCACATCGAACGCCCCCGCGGCGAGCGCGCTCATACCAGCGCGAGCCCCGCGAGCGTCATCGGGAACAGCTCGAGCGAGTAGCCCTCGGGCAGGAGGCCCCGGGCGCCGAGCGCCTCGGCCTTGCCCTGGGCCTCGAGCACCAGCTTGCGGATGATCTCGATCGAGCGCGCGTTGGTGCGGCCGAGCGTGTACTGCGGACCGATGGCGTCGAACGGCATGCCAACCCCATATTGGCTCGCCAGGTGGCGACCGATCAACCACAGACCGCTCGTCATGTTGTCGATCGCCTTGTACTGGAGCTTGAGCTCCGGAGCGCGATATGCCGTGTCGAGCAGGGTCAAGATGATCCAGTAGTGCAGATCGCCGAGCCAGGCCAGCGCGCGGGCGTCCGGGTTCGCGATCGCGGCTTTGTGGCCGGCGTACGCGGTCTTCCACGGCATCACATACGCCGGGTAGCGCGGCCCGGGCGTCCAGATCCCCGCGTCGCTGTGGAAGGCCTCGCCGGTGAACACCCGGCGGAAGAACTGATAGTGCGCGATCTCGCCCTGATAGGTAATCCAGCTCATCTTCTCTTCCCACTCGCCCCAGGGGAAGTCCGCCGGCAGGAACGCGGGCGGCGCCGCGGCCACCCGCTGGGTCTGCTGGATGATCCGGCGGTACAGGCTCCCGACGTGATCGGGATAGCCGGTCTGCTCCGAGGTTCCCTCGCGGGCCTGGATCGCCTCGCCGGCGCGGAGCGTCTTGCGGACCTCGTGGACGAACGCGAGCGGCTCGCGCGTGGGCTCGCACTTCGGTGACAGGCTGAGCGCGCAGGTGTCGGCCTCGATCCACAGGAACGTCGCGGCGGCGTAGCGATCGAGCGAGCACAGCTCGAGGTCGAACGGATAGAACCCCGAGCTGTACGGCAGATCGAGCGGCACGAAGCACGGCGCGGCCCCGAGCTCGGCGAGGTACTTGTTGACCAGCGCGAGGTGCTGCATCTCCTCGATCGCGACGTCGAGGAACGTGGTCTTTTTGCGCAGCACGGCCGTGCCGCCGCGCCCGACCGGCGAGTGCTCGAGGTACGACCGCGGCGACACGTCGCCCTGCACGTAGGCGTACTCGGGCTTGATCGAGAACAGCGCGTAGAGATACGCGATCATCAGCGAGTGCTCGATCCCGGCACCCGCGGTGAGCAGCCGGATCAGCTCGAGGTAGTTGTCGTCGAAGTCCGTGGGGATCGTGCCGGAGCCCGGGTCGATTCGCAGCATCGTGGGTCGCCCTTCCTCACGCCTGCCCGGCGCGTTCTCGGATCACCTTGTGACAGAACCGGCGCAATAGCTCGCGCCGGTACTTCGATAGATCGCGCGAGCGCGGCATGTAGTCGTAGTAGCCCCACAGCGAGGTCTTGGTCATTCGCAGGATATAGCCGGCCGCGGTGGGCGTGTCCCAGATCGTCGGATCCTTGAGATCGAGCCGCTGGCTCATCGCCGGCATGATCAGGTGGTAATAGCGGAACACCTCATCATAGATGTAATCCCAGGTCAGCTGGGACTCGGAGACCGCGCTGTAATCGTCATAGGGCAAGATCCGGAGATCGAGGAAGAACTCGCGGAACATCTGCTTGGCAAACACCTCCGGCGAGATCTGCGCCGGCCACACGCCCTGCGGCACCAGGCGGTAGGTCCGCAGCCCCGGGCCGCCCGACGGCTCGAGGCGATAGCGGCCCGTGCCGCCGTGCAGGGTGATCTGCTCGCTGCCGAGCAAGATCGGATAGCGATAGGCGCCGTACTCGTCGGGGTAGCCGGTCGGAGTGGACCGCCACTGCTCGATCTTGACCTGCGTGGTGCCGGTGGGGATCTCGCCGCGCTTGCGCAGGTACAGCGGCACGTCGCCGCGCAGCGCCGGATCGGGCTGCGCCGCGAGCCCCTCGCGGACCGACGGGTCGTTCCAGGTCTGCCCCGGCGGTAGCTCGTCGAGGTAGTTGGTCGAGCAGTCGGTATCGATCATGTACTCGGTCTCGTACAGCATCACGCCGGCCAGGCTCGGCGCGAGCACCAGCTCGTAGCCGTCGTGGTAGAGTTGCTGCTTGGTCTGCGCCGGCAGGCTCGCGTAGGACAGATCGCATAGCCCGCCGCGGCGCAGGTAGGTCTCGCGATCGTTGGGGATCGTGCCGATCGGCGTCACCGGGCTGCGGTTCGTCACCGGATCGGCGTCGGGCGGCGTCGCCGTCCGGATCCCGAGCACGACGTCGCCGAGGTTGTACTTGTAGCCCTCGGGGCCGTCCTCCGGCATCGCGTTGGCGAGGTCGAGCGAGATCTGCTCGTGCGTGCGATCGACCCGCGCGACGATCGGCGAGATGTAATAAGGGCTGTTGTTGCGATACGGATTGGGATATGGCGCGGCCGGCTTCAGGTAGCGGCCCAGCGTGATCGTCTGCGGCTCGCCGTCGTACCAGGGTGCCAGGGTGCCGAGCACCAGGCCATAGGCCGGATTGACCGGCGCCGCGCCACTCGCAAACATCGGCGCGAGCGCGGTATCCGATAGGTGCGGAAAGCACAGATAGAGGTTGTAGCGAAAGATCAGCCCGCGGGCGTTCGGCGCCTGCAGCGCGGCGACCAGCGCCTGAGCCGCCTGCGACGACTCGCTCGCCAGCAGCTTGTGAAACACCCCGTCGCCGATACTCTCGCGTCCCGGAGCCGATACCAGATCTTCCTTGCGGACCTCGATCGCGCACTGGAACGACGCCGACGCCCCGCCCGCGCCGCCGCTCGACAGCTGGCCGTTGGCGCCCGCCGGCGGCAACCCGAACAACCCGTGATACGACACGTTGCGATACCAGTTGAGCCAGCGCGTGGTCGCGCGGCCCGGCTTGCGGCTGAGGAACGATCCGGTCGAGAACGCGCGCGTCGTCAGCTCGAGCGTCTCGGAGAAGATCTGCGTGGTGTGATAGCCCTCGGGGTTGGTGTCGCACATCACCGCGTTGTTGAGCTGGAGCGGCGCGCCGATCAGCGGCTCGTTGTCGGCGTCGCTGATCAGGTGGTCGTAGCCGAGTTGCACCGAGCGCACCCGCACATCCACGAACCGGATCGACATGTCACCGAAGTAGTTCCACTGGCAGCGCAGCATGCCGTCCTGGTCGAGCTGCGTGACCCACGACCGAAACTCCTCGTCGGTCATGCCGTGCGTGATCGCGCGGACCTGCTCCGAGTTCGACGTCACCGTCAGCTCGGTGCCCGGGCTCGCGCTGTCGTTGTTGCCGGTGCCGACGTTGACGACGTGGGTTCCCCACACATTGATGCGAGGGAAATCAAACAAGCTCATCGTTCACCCCCGGGTGCGGCCCGATCCCGATCGATGAAGGCGCGGATCGCCGCGATCAGCCGCGGCGCGGTGTCCTCGATCAGCGCGGCGTGGTCGCCCCCGGGGATCATGACCCACTGGCGGTCGGCCGTGCCCAGCCGCGTGAACAGCCGTGCGTAGACCGCGGTCTCGGCGTTCGGATCGTGCTCGGCCTGGAACAGCAGCACCGGGACATGCACCGCCTCGGGAGCCAGCGCGTTCCACTCGGTGTCGTGGCGCCAGTCGGCCCGCACCGGATCGGCCGCCAGGGCCGCGCGCACGTACGCATCGATCGCGCGCCGCGAGATCGCCCCGGGGGCGACGAAGTCCTCGGCGGCGGCCTGGGCGGTCGTCGGCTCGCGGGCCGGGACCTCGGGCTCGGGGTGGGCGGGGATCTTGACGTCGGGGTCGTTCGCGCCGAACAGGATCACCGCCGACATCAGCTGCGGCGTGCGCTGGCTCGCGAGCTGCGCCACCAGCGACCCCATCGACCAGCCGAACAGCACCGGGCGATCGCCGATCGTGCGCAGCGCCGCCGCCACGTCCGCCGCCGCGCGCTCGGGGGTCAAGAACCCGGTCGCGTCGCGCGGCGTCCCGCCGTAGCCGCGCAGGTCGAGCGCATACGCCGCGTAGCCCTCGGCGACCAGCGCATCCATGAACGATCGCGACTCCCCGGGGACCTGGAGGTCGAAGTCGGGCCGCCCGCTCCACGTCCTGCCGTGAACGAGCAGCACGGCGCGCCGCGGCCGGGGCGGCGTCTTGCGCCACATCGTGAGCTCGAAGCCGTCGTCGGCGGTGACCACCATATGAGCCGGCGCGACCGGCACGGCGGTCCCAGCTCCCGATGCCGCCGGCGCATGGACGTCGGGCGCGGCGGGTGCACAGGCGGTGAGCAGGAGCAGCGGAAGGGTCACCGAGGACCGCGCGATGGGCATGGCCCACGATGCCAAGATCTCGCCATCCGCGCCAGCGGGGAGCCGACGTCCCGCGACCCCGGCATCCGCGCAGGCGTGCTCAGTCAGCGGATTGCCAGGCAGCCAACGCCAGCTTGGAAGAGCCCAGCGGCCTCTCCATCGCAAAGTAAACACCTTCGCTGCCGCAATCGATCGTTGGGCCCGTCTTCGCGTACGACATCTTTTCGTACATCGGAACCACGCTCGCATGCGACCACAGGGACATCCGGCGGCACCCACCTGCCCGCGCCACCGTCTCGGCAAACCTCAGCAACGCGCCCGCGAGCTTTCGCCCCTGATAGCTCGTGTCGGTCGCGACCTCGTCAATGTGAAGATCGCCCTCTCTGATCACGGTGCGAGCGGCGTCGGCGGGCGCGGCCAGCCGGGCGGCGAGCTCGTAGCCGTCGTGCTACACGCCGGTCTTCGTCGGGTCGAGCTTCGACGAGCTGCCGCTCTCGAGCGCGCGGCGGGCCTTCGCCGTCTGGTCGCGGATCTTCTCGATGCGGAGGTTGAAGTTGCTGCGGTGCAGATTGGTGTGGCCGGTCTTTTCTTGCGTCGTGAGGTAGCCCTCGAAGCTCGACCACTTGCCCGCGAGCACCTTGGCGTAGCGGTCGAGCTCGGGCGGCCAGCCGAGCGTCTGGACGCCGTGGGACATGATCTCGTGGTGCTTGCGGATGCCGTCGTATTCGATCTGCTCCTGCGCCCTGGCGTAGGTGTCCTCGTCGTGGCTCTCGATGTCCCGGTCGATCGCCTTCGATCGCGAGTCGTGGAACGCATTGGTGGTCTCGAACATCATGGCACTGGCGCGCTTCGAGCCCTCCATCCCGGACGTGATGCTGATCTGGTTGCCCTCGCCGCGCCATCCGGCCTTGCCGCCGCCCGCGGGGCTGGTGCGAACGTTGATCGCGCCGCGCTCCGCAAACACCGCCGCGACCATCTCGGCGTAGAGCGGGTTGTTCATGAACACCTGATGGTTGTGCTGATCGGTCTCAGAGAACTTGTCGGGGTCGACGTCCTCTTCTTCGTCTTCGGACTCGTCCTCGACCTGCTTCGCGGGAGGCACAAACGAAGGAGCGCTGGTCGTCGGCTGCGGCGAGGCGCCGAACGTGAAGCCACCCGTGGTTGGCGGTGGCGGAGTGAAGCCGGTTGACGGCTGCGAGCTGCCGAACGTGAAGCCACCCGTGGTCGGCGGCGGCGGAGTGAAGCCGGTTGACGGCTGCGAGCTGCCGAATGTGAAGCCACCCGTGGTTGGCGGTGGCGGCACGAAGCCCGTCGTCGGCGGTGGGGCGCCGAATGTGAAGCCACCCGTGGTCGGCGGCGGCGGCATGAAGCCCGTCGTCGGCGGTGGGGCGCCGAACGTGAAGCCACCCGTGGTCGGCGGCGGCGGCACGAAGCCCGTCGTCGGCTGCGAGCTGCCAAACATGAGGCCACCCATGGTCGGCGGCTGCGCGAAGCTGCCGAACGAGAACGGGCTGCTCGGCGGCGGCGAGACCTGGTCCTTGGGCGCCGTGGGCGGCTTCTCGGGAGTCGGCGGGAAGTTGAACTCGGTCGGCGGCGCGGATCCGGTCGGCGGCGGGTGCATCTCACCGAACGTGATGGCGTCGTTGCGCAGCACGGCGTCGGTCGCCGCGGCAGCATCGCGGTACTGCGAGCGCGGCAGGTGGCGATTGGCCTGCTCCAGGTAGAACCACTGGTCCCCCGTGGCCTGCTCCTCGATGATCCGCCAGGTCAGCGGGCCGCGCGTGACGGTCTCGATCAGGTTGACGTAAGCGCCGAGGACATCGTCGAAGAAGACCTTGGCCTCGCCGGGTTTCGGGGTGAGCTTGTGCTGTACCGCGCCCGAAGCGCTGCCGGCGGCGCTGGCGGATGGAGCCGCGCCCGCGCCATGGTCGAGCAGCGGCTCCGCGGACTTGCCCTGCACCACGGCGTCCGCCACGGCATCGGCATGTTGCTCGTGGGCGTCGCCGGCCGCACCGACGCCGTCCTTGAGCTGGACACCATCGCGCTGCTGTACGACGTGCGCCGCCTCGTGCGCGACGGTGTGCAAGTCCGCAGCCTGGCCCAGCACGACGTGGTTGCCGGTCGCATACGCCTCGGCGCCCATCGCGCCTGCCGTCGCGGCGGCCTCGGGGCCAGCGTGGGCCTGCACCGACGAGATGTCGTGGCGGCCGAACGAGCGCTGGATCGCGTCGCCAAACGGCAACGCCTGCCCCGTCGTCGCCACGCCGCGCGCGGCTGCGTGGTGGACGGCGGATACCTGCTCGACCCGTGTCTGCTTGCCAGGACCGACGCCACCAGCGCTGCTCGCCTCGTGCGCGCGACCGTCGAGCGCGCTGCCGCGCCCGGCGTTGACCAGATCATTGCCCATCGTGGGTGCTCCTGGAGCGCCAGGATACGAGATCACTCACCCGACGAGGTGCCCCCGATCGATGCAAGCAACGGAGCCTTGGATCTTTACACGGCGCCACGGCGCACGCTGAACGCGTGGCCAGGATGCGCCCAGGTCTCGCTGCCGACCGGGGCTTGCCGCGCAGCAAATGCAACCGCGCTGTGGACGGCGGGCCGTCAGGCCGCGGCGTGCAACGGATCGCCCTGGATCCCGCACAGCGCGAGGCTGCCGGCGTACAGCTCGTCCGCCCAGTCGCGGCGGTCGGCGCCGTACCAGCTCGTCCGCTCGCGGCGCCGGAAGTCGAAGTAGCGGCCGGTCGTACCGTCGAGCGCGGGCGCCGTCATCAGCCACGCGAGCGCGGCCCCCGAGCGGCGCGCCGTGCTGGCGCCGGGCATCGCCAGGCCGGCGACCCGCATCACCGTGTGCCACAGGAAGCGGACCGCCGCGGAGCGCTGGCGGGCGAGCCCGGTGCCCGGCATCAGGCCGGGATCGATCGCGAACGCGGCCAACCGCGCCGCCGGCACCCGCCGCGCGATCGCCGCCATCGTGAGCAGGTTGCACAGCTTGCTCGTGGCGTAGCGGTCGCGCGCTTGCTGCGCCGGGTCCGCCGCCGGATCGCCGTCACCGCGCGCCAGGGCCGCCGCATCGCTGTAGCGCCCGCCGCGAAACCCGAACCGCCGCGCACCGCGATCGGCCGGATCCAGCGTGCTGCTGCCGATGAACGCCAGCCGCGCGCCGGGCGCGAGCTGGGGCACGACGCGCATCGCGATCGCGAAGTGCGCGAGGTGGTTGACCGCGAACGTCTCCTCGAGGCCGTCGCGGGTCAGCACCGGGGCGCCGGTGTGCTGCACGCCGGCGTTGCACACCACGCCATCGAGCGGGCCGTGCGCCGCGAGCTCGGTCACGAACCGCGCCACGTCGCCGAGCTCGGTCAGATCGACGCGCAGCGCCGCGTGAGCGGCGGGCACAGCCGCGCGCATCCGCTCGACGTCGCGGCCGGCGACGATCACGCGATGCTCGCCCGCCAGCACGCGCGCGGTCTCGCGCCCCAGCCCCGTGCTCGCTCCGACGATGACGAACGTCCTTGCCATGAGGTAGCATCTTGCAGCGCTGACCGGTCAGCGCACCGGCCGCCCGGCATGAAACACCTGATCGATCGGCTCGGCCAACCGAGGCCAGTCGCGATCCGTCGGCTCAAGCGCCTTGTGAGTCGATTGACCACAGCCGACGCCGCAAACGACGGCGCCGCAGCGGATCGCCCGCCGGGACCGTCGCAGCGCGGCTTGTGTCACACATGCACACACAAGGGCGTCATGTTCGCTTGGCGCTGGGCTAGGCTCGCGGCGTGCGGATCATCGGTGTGCTCGCGTGCGTGGTCGCGGCCGGCTGCGGCAAGGTTGGCTCCGAGCGTCCACCGGACGCCGGCGCGGGCAGCGATGCCGCCGCCGGTGACGACGCCGGCCGGCAGTCGATCGCGCTGGATCCTGGGTTCCCGATCGTCGTCGATCTCGATACCACCCCCGGCACGGCGATCGCCACGCCGATGTTCTCGACCCCAGGCCCCGACCGCTTGCTGGTCGGCGTGATGGCGTGGGGCACCGGCGGCACCGACGAGTCGCCGCTGACGATCACCGGCGGCGGGCTGACGTGGACCCGGCAGGTCTACACGACGTTCTTGCCGGGCTCGGTGCCACCGGGCACCTCGGGCGACGCGATCTGGACCGCGTGGGCCGCCCAGCCGGTCACCGGCGTCACGGTCACCGGGATGCGGGGCTCCAACAAGGAGTCCGCGGTGCTCACGCTCGCGATCTACTCGTTCGAGAACGCGTCGCAGGCGATCGGCGCGACCGGCACCCACACCGATCAGACGACCAGCACGCCGCTGCTCGTCGACGTCGAGGCCACCGCCGCGGGGAGCTGGATCGTCGGCGGGTTTCATCACGGGACCGCCGGCGCGGTCCGCACGCCGACCGCCGAGACCGTCTGGGACATCACCGACGATCCCACCAAGGCGCCCAATGGCCACTTCCAGGCGATCGGGCGCTACCGCGGTGTCACCACGGCCCCGGGGACGATCGAGATCGGCTCATCGGCGTCGGGACCGTACTCGCTGACCAGCGCCGTGGAGGTGCTGCAGCGCTAGCCTCGCTCAGCCGCGCGGCTTGTCCCAGCCCGGCGTCCAGGCCACCAGCGGGGTGAGCGGGCGGCTGTCGGCGGTGGGGTGCACCGTGACCTTGCCGTCGCGCGGGGTCACGGCTTCGACCGCGGCGCGCGCGCCGTCGGGGCAGGACACGGGGTTCTCGCGGTACTGGTAGGTGTAGTGGGTGGCGTCGATCGGGGTCAGGGTCTCGCTCGCGTCCCAGGTACAGCCTTCGAGCCAGATGTAGCGCCGGTGGTAGGTCACCGTCTGTTGGTCGGAGGCGTCCTTGTCGGTGATGACGTCCTGGTTGTCGGTCCAGGCGCTGAAGAACGTGCCGCCGCGACTGCCGCCGGTGATCTCGAGGGCCAGGCGGAACTTGCCGGTCTCGGGATCCGGGCGAGAGGGATGGGCCTGCGAGCCGAACGCCTGGGAGGCGAGCAGGAGTGGAACGACCAGGGCCGCGAGCCGTCGGGTGCGCATCTTTCAGAACAGACGCACGGCCGGACCGAACTGTTCCATCAGCCGCTGGTGCCGATCGCGAGCCGGGTCAGGCCGGCCTGCTTGGCGCGCTCCATGATGTTGACGACGCGGCCGTGGGCGACGCCCTTGTCGGCCTTGAGCACGACCTGGGTGGTCTTGTCGCGCTGAAACGCGGCCTGGAACAGGCCGTCGAGCTGGTCGTCGCGCATCAGCTTGCCGCCGACCGAGACGTCGCCGGACAGCGGGATCACGAGGACCAGCGACGCCTTGGAGGTGTCGATCTCCTGGGCCGCGCCCGACGGCAGGTTGACCTTGAGGCCGCTCTTCTTCTCGTTGTCGGCCTGGATCTGCTCGTCCTTGACCTTCTTCTTCTCCTGGCGCGCCTCGACCTGCACGGCGAGCGCGCTGACCATGAAGATGATCAGCATCACGAGGAAGACGTCGGTCAGCGGCGTGATGTTGATCTCGGCGAAGATCGACTCTCCGCCGCTGTCATCGCCGCTGTCGTCCGCGTCAGGCAGCTTCCCGATCGCCATCGCCGTCACCCTTGGTGCGTTTGGAGGTTTCGCGGCGGTCGCGATCACGGTCGCGATCGGCCTCGTCGTCGTCGCGGCGGGCCCGGCGGGTCGGCTGGGTCTCACCCGGCGGATCGAGCAGCAGCTCGAGGAACTCGTCGGTCTGGAGCTTCATCTCGGTGGCGATCCGGCTGGCGCGCTGGCTGAAGAAGTTGAACAGGATGACCGCACCGACGGCGACCAGGATGCCGACCGCGGTGACGATCAAGGCTTCGGAGATCGGGCCGGAGACCGTGGTGAACTTGACCTCCTCGTCGCCCTTGAACCCGCCCATCGCCTTCATGATGCCGACCACGGTACCGAACAGACCGACGAACGGCGCGGTGGCGCCGATCGTGCCGAGCATCCACAGCCGGACCCGGAGGTCCTGGTTGACGCGCTGGCGCTCGCGGTGGACCGCGGTGACCACGTACTCGGGCTTGACGCGTCCGAGCCGCTCGTAGCCGACCAGGAAGATATCTGCGACCGGCGATTGGGAGCGCTCGCAGGCCGAGCGGCTCTCCTCGACCGCGCCGCGGCTCAGGCAGCGCCGCACCGTGTCGCCCAGGGCGCGCGACCGGGTGACGAACTTCCACTGCGCGATCATGCGCTCGATCGCCACGGCGAGGGCGATCATCGAGAACCCGACGACGACCCCGAGGGCGCCGCCGCCTTGCGTGAGTAGCTCCCAGATCGACTGTTCCATGAGTTAACGCCTTGATCTGTGATAGCACGATGGCCCGCGGAGGGTCGTGAGCCGCGCCGCAAGGCGTCCAGAAGGCGTCCCCTAATGACCGACCGCCTGCGTCCCCGGTTGCCCCAGGATTGCCGCACGGCCCGAAACCTGGTCGAATCCGCGCGATGACGCGCATGGTGAAGTGCTCGAAGCTCGGTGAGACCCTCCCCGGTCTGCCGTACAAGCCGTTCAATGATGCCCTCGGCCAGCGCATCTTCGACTCGGTCTCGGCCCAGGCCTGGGCGCAGTGGATCGAGCACAGCAAGAAGATCGTCAACGAGTACCGGCTCGACCTGACCCAGAAGAAGGCGCACGAGGTGCTGAAGGAACAGTGCGAGGCGTTCCTGTTCGGCGACGGTGGCATGGTCCCCCCCGAGTACGTGCCCGAGAAGCATTGAGCGCGCTCGCCCACCACCTGCCGCAGCTCCGCGTGCCGTGGGTGCCGCTCGGTCAGTGGCCAACCCCGCTCACCGAGCTCGCGATCGACGGCCGTCCGGTCTGGGTGAAGCACGAGGGCGATTCGCATCCGCGCTACGGCGGCAACAAGCTGCGCACGCTCGAGGCGTGGTTCGGTCACGCGCGCGACCGCGGCGCCCGCCGGATCTGGGCGATCGGCGCGTACGGCTCGAACCACACGATCGCGACGTTGTTGCACGCGCCGGCGGCCGGGCTCGACGCCGCCGCGATCGTGTTCCCCCAGCCCGCGAGCCCGTGGGCGGTCGAGAACGCCGGCGCGATCGTCGCGACCGCGTGCCAGGCCGGGAGCCAGGCCAGGGGTCAGGCCGGGGGCCAGGCCGAGTGTCGAATCGTCCGGCTGCGCAGCGTGGTGGAGGTCCCGTTCGCCGCGTGGTGGATCGCGCGCCGCGAGCGCGGGGATATCGTCATGCCGCCGGGCGGCGCCACGCCGGTCGGGACGTTCGGGGCGATGGCGGCCGCGTTCGAGCTCGCCGAGCAGATCGCCGCCGGCCGCGCCCCACCGCCGCGCCGGATCGTGCTCGCCGTCGGCAGCGTGTGCACCACCGCCGGCCTGGTCGCCGGGCTCGCGCTCGCCGAGGCAACCGGCGCGTGGCCGTGGCCGGTGCCGATCGTCCACGGGGTCCGGGTCACGCCGTGGCCGGTGACGTCGCGCGTCCGCACCGCGGAGCTCGCGCGCCGCACGCTCGCCCGCGTCGCGCGGCTCGGCGGCCCGCGGGTCGCGCTCGGCCTGCCCGCGCTGGTCCGCCGGCTCGTGATCGACGGCCGCGAGCTCGGCCCCGGCTACGGCCGCACCACCCCGCGATGCGACGCCGCGCTCGCCGCGTTCGCGGCGCTCGGGCCGGGCGCGCCGCGGCTCGACAGCGTGTACGCCGGCAAGGCCGCGGCGGCGCTGCTCCGGCTGCACCGCGCCGGCGACGGCCCGCTGGTGTTCTGGGCCAGCAAGTCGACCGCGGTGCTGCCGCCGCCGAGCCGCGACGCGCTGGCGCAAGCCCCCGCCGGGCTCGCGCGCTGGCTCCGGAGTGCGACGGCCAGCCCGTGGTGATTGACCCGATTTTCTCGGGTGCTCTATACAGATCCATCATGGGGGCGCACCGTTGATCCGCCGCCGCGCCGCCAGCGAGCCGCCCGACGCGCCGGTCCCGACGATCGAAGGCCATCGTCGCGCGGCGCAGCCGACCGCCGACTTCGTGGGCGAGACGGTGTCGTGGCACGGCCAGCCCGGCGACCCCGCCCCTCCGCTCGCCGCACCCGGCGCCGCACCCGGCACCGCACCCGGCGCCGCACCCGGCAGCCCGCCCGCCGAGCCGCTGCAGCGGGTCGGTCAGTTCGTCCTGCTCGATCGGCTCGGGGCCGGCGGCATGGGCGTGGTGTTCGCGGCGTTCGACGAGAAGCTCGAGCGCAAGGTCGCGATCAAGCTGGTCGCGACCCAGGGCGGCGACGAGCGCGCCCAGCAGCGCCTGCTGCGCGAGGCCCAGGCCCAGGCCCGGCTGTCGCACCCCAACGTCGTCACGATCTACGAGGTCGATGCGCTCCCCGAGGGCAAGCTATTCATCGCGATGGAGCTGGTGAAGGGCCCGACCTTGCGGGACTGGCAGGTGACCACCAGGCGCGCCTGGGACGAGCTGGTCCCGATCTACGCCGCGGCCGGCGAAGGCCTGGCCGCCGCGCACCGCGGAGGGATCGTCCACCGCGACTTCAAGCCCGACAACGTCCTGCTCGGCGATGATGGCCGCGTGCGGGTCGCCGACTTCGGCCTGGCGTTCGCCGCCGAGCCCGAGCCCAAGTCCGCGAGCCCGGCCCCCGCCGGCCCGCTCCGGACCGCGCCGAGCGCGACCGACTCGCAGCCGGTCGCGCGCAGCCGCAAGTCACCCGCGCTGACCGCCGCCGGCGCGCTGGTCGGCACGCCGGGCTACATGGCGCCCGAGCAGTTCACCGGCGCCGACGCCGATGCCCGCAGCGACCAGTTCGGGTTCTGCGTCGCGCTGTACGAGGCGCTGCACGGCGAGCGGCCGTACGCCGACTTCGCGTTCGCCGGCCCGAGCCCCGAGATCCGGCGGACCGAGCCCGATCCGGCGTATCCGCGCTGGCTGTGGGACGTGGTGACCCGCGGCCTCGCGATCGACCCCGCGGCGCGGTTCGGGTCGATGGACGAGCTGCTCACCGAGCTGACCCGCAACCGCCAGCGCCGGCGCCGCCGCGTGATCGCCGGGCTCGCCGGGCTCGCCGCGCTGGTGACCGCCGCCGCGACGGCCGCGATCGTCACCGGCCACGCGCCGCCGCCGTGCCCGCCCGCGACCGACGAGCTCGCCGGGATCTGGGACGCCGCCGCCCAGCGCCGCGTCGCCACCGCCGTGCTCGGCACCGCCACGCCGTTCGCCGCGCCGATGTGGAGCTCGACCGCCGCCGCGTTCGATCGCTACGCCGAGCGCTGGCTCGGGGCGCAGCAGGCCGCGTGCGAGGCGACCCACGTCCGCCACGTCCAGTCCGACGACCTGCTCGATCGCCGCATCGAGTGCCTCGCCGAGCGCAAGCGATCGTTCGGCGCGGCGGTCGACGTGCTGCAGAGCCGGCCGGCGCAGGCGGTGACCCACGCCGGCGAGATCCTGGCGAGCCTCGGCGAGATCGATCTGTGCGCCGATACCAGCGCGCTGCTCGAGCTGCCCGCGCGCGGCCTGCTCGGCCCTCCGCGCGGACCGCTCGACCGCGCGCGCGATCAGGCGCTCGCCACCGAGGTCCGCGGCCGGCTCGCCCGGGCCGGCGCGCTGCTCGCGACCGGCGACGTCGCGCTCGCCGAGCCGATCGTCGGCGAGGCGGTCGAGCTCGCCAGGGGGCTCGACGACGATCGGGTGCGCGCCGAGGTGCGGTACACCCAGGCCCGGACCCAGCTGGTGCGCGGCGAGGTCGCCCCGTCGATCGCGCTGTTCAACCAGGCGATCGAGCTCGCGGTCGCGAGCCGCCAGGACGAGCTGCCCGCCGACGCCTGGCTCGCGCTGGCGATGAGCGCCGGCTCGCGCGGCCAGCGACCCGCCGACATCGAGCTGTGGCTGGGCCAGGCCGAGGCCTGGCTGCGCCGGCTCCACCACGCCAGCGATCCGCGCCGCCCCGAGCTCGAGCGGGCGCGCGGCAACCTGCAGCTCACCGCCGGCAACCCGCGCGACGCGCTGGTCACCCTGTCGCGCGGGCTCGAGGCCGCCGAGGCGCTGTGGGGTCACGACGATCCGCGGCTGATCCCGCTGCTCCGCGATCGCTCGGTGGTCCAGGCCCGGCTCGGCCAGGCCAAGCCGGCGGTCGCCGATGGCGAGCGCGCGCTGGCGCTCGGCGTCGCGGCCTGGGGACCGCAGCACCCCGACGTCGCCCGGACCCGGCGTGCGCTCGGCCTGCTCTACGTCGAGCAGCTCGGCGCGGTCGAGCGCGGCGAGCACGAGATCGAGCTCGCGCGCCAGATCTACGAGGCCCAGCTCGGCGCCGATTCGCTCGAGGTCGCCAACTGCGAGCAGGCGCTCAGCCAGGCCGGCCAGTACCGCGGCGACTACGCGGCGGCGCTCGACCACGCCGAGCGCGCCGAGCGGATCTACGCGACCCGGCTCGGCGCCGACAACCCGCTGCACGGCGAGACCCTGATGGGCGTCGGCGTGCTGCGGTTCATGCGCAAGGACTACGCGGGCTCGCTCGCGGCCTACGAGGCCGCGTATCCGATCCTGCGCTCGGTGTGGGGCAGCGCCCACACCACGGTGGGCTTGCTGCTCAGCAACACCGGCGAGACCTTGCTGGCGCTCGGCCGGCCCGAGCAGGCCCAGGTCGACTTCGCGCAGGCGCTCGAGACCTTGCAGCACAGCCTGGGCCCCGATCACGCCGATCTCGCGCTGCCGCTCAAGGGCCTGGGCCTGGCGCGGCTCAGCCTGGGCCAGCCGCGCGACGCGCTGGAGCCGTTCGAGCGAGCGCTCGCGCTGCGCACGAAGTCGGCGGCCGCCAACGATCCGCAGGAGGTCGCCGAGATCCGCTGGGGCCTGGCGCGGACGCTACGTGGGCTGGGCCGCGAACCCGCGCGCGCGCGTGAGCTGGCGAACGCCGCGCTCGCCGCGTATCGCGATCTCGGGACTGAGTCCGCGGGCCGCGTGCACGAGATCGAGCACTGGCTCGCAGGCGCCGCGGTCCCATGATCCGATGTAATGGCCGATGTCATGGCCCTGGACCGCGCGATCTGCGACGCATCCAGCGCGACATGAGACGTAACCTCCGAAGGAGACTTGCATGACCGATACCGATCCCGCCCCCGGCTACCTCGTGCTCGACGACCCCAATCCGCAACACGTGTGGATCAAGCTGTATAATAGCGGCGGCAAGCAGAGCGTCGGGTTTGCCCGCCACGCGGACGGCACGTACCACGCCGAGGGCGTGAAGTGGAAGTGTCCGATGAACAGCGAGTTCGCCAAGTTCGTCACCTTCGTACTGGCCACCGGCCTCACAGATGTGGATTGTGAGGATCTGTGGTATTCGCCGGCCGGCAGCGATGGCTCGGATACCAAGCAGAGCATGTGCATCGTGCCGGCCAACGAGGAGACCACGTATCACTTCATCGTGAATGCAGGTGCGGCCG
>DATBBB010000453.1:0-21998 GCA_036271215.1 Kofleriaceae bacterium
CGCCTGTAGGATGGAGTACCTCACCCTGGCTTGCCAAGCGCGGCCAGCGCCCACGCCGGGAACTGCGCGACAGATTGTCGGACCCATGACAACTCGTTCATCCCCTTTGATTGTCGAAGTCGTTCGGGATCGAGGTGAGCATGCGCCGGCACCTGATCTTCCATCCACCACGCACCTACGAGTCGGTCGGGGGTCTCAATCCGAAACCACGCAAAACCCCGGATATTGCTTGAGAACCAGCGGAATCGACCAACGATTTCATCGGCGATTCTCCTGAAATCGAAGTACTCTCCTGTGAGCTCGGAGTTGCCCTCATAACAATAGACCAAATGCGGACGCCCCTCGTGCACACGGCAGTATGCGTACGATCCCACAGACGATAGCCAGGCACCCGTCAGAAAATCCAAATTGGTATTGGGCGCGGTAACGCTCGGATTCGGTGGGGGCGAGGTCAGTCTCTGAAATAGCGCGTTGAGCATGTTGTGATGCTCAGTTAGTCGATTGTTGATCTGGATGATTTCGGAATCACTCGCACGGTCGCTGGGCGACCTGAGACGAACCCCCTGTTTGCCAACTGCTCGCTTGATGCTCGTGCCTGCAGGTCCGAGCGCCGCCTGCAGGTTCGGCCGTTCTTCGTAGGTGGCGGTGGTGATCCCCGCCAGATCGGTGGGGAGCAATGGCGGGTTGGTGCGCGAGTGGACGATGAACGTCCGATAGCGCCCGAGCGCACCGATGAACATGCCCAGCTCCAACAGCACATTGTCTCGCGGGCTCCTGCCCCTCAGGTTGCGTTTTTCGATCAGGTCATCTGGGGTTAAGACCAGCGTCGCAAAGTCGTATTCATCGAGTGATGATACGAGTGTCTCGAGGGTGCCACCGGAGAGTCCAAACACACCCTGATACCACACCGTACTGGCGAGTTCGTAGTCGAGAAGTTCCTGGATTGTGTCGGCAACAAGCTTCCCTTCAACGGAAGATCCGATAAACATGGTCGGCTTCGGCGCACCCACGCTACGTAGCATAACACGCGACACGCGTATGGAGATATGTAGGCCGATGTCGCTCGGATTCGGATGCATTCGAGCTGGCACGAACTGCCGCGATCCATGGCACGCTTGGGCATGTCGACGAGGTTCTCGGCCAGAGTCCAGGGCGGCGTCATCGTTGCCCAAGACGTCGAGCTGCCGGAGAGCCCGGCGGTCACCGTCGTTCTCGACGAGGATACGGCGAACGACAACGTCGAGGCGACGTCCGAACAACTCGCCGAGCTCGATGAGGCGATGGCCGAAGCCGACCGCGGTGAGGGCATCCCGTGGGAAGCGGTTCGGGCTGAGCTGTTCGGCAACCGCTGAGCTGTTCACTGCCGAAGCCGCTGAGCCGTTGTTGTCACGCGGCTGTCGCGAGGTTCATGGACGGAGCGCCGCGCCTGGTGGCTGCCAGCTGCCGTCGAGGATCGATGGCGAGGTCGCGTTCGGCCAGTACATCCGCATCGTCAGGTTGAAGCTGCCGCTTGCGGGCGCGGGCAGCCAGTTGCCCTCGAGCTGTGGGCCCGGCGACTCGTGCTGGATATAGAGGTCGAGCGAACCGTCGGCGTTGCGGTGGAGCGGCATCCAGCTGCTGATCGCGAAGCGGTCGATCGGGTTGGCGACGAAGAACGAGTCCGGGCCGTACAGCGTGATCGACCAGAACGCGTGGACCGGCGGCGTCTCGCCGGCCGCGAAGTGGAGGACGTAGCGCTTTGCGGCGTCGAACGGATGACCGTCGGCGTCGAGAAAGCTCGTCGGATACACCGCATCCGCCGGGAGGTTCGCGCCGAAGGCGATCATCGCGATCAGCCCGCGCGTGACGTAGTCCGTGCCGAACGCCGCGAGGTTGGCACCTGGAATCGTCCAGCCATGGACCAGGTTGCCGCGGAGGTTCTTGCTCGGCGCGATCTTCTGGAGCGCGGCCACGAACGCGCGATCGAGCGCCGCCGCGACCTCCGGCGGTGGCGCGAACGGCGCGCCGGGCACGACCCCGATCGCCGCGAGCTTGGCGAGCATCGGCGCATCGGCCGCGGGCGGTGGATTGGTCGCCATGAGCCGAGCGAGCGCGGCGAAGTAGCTCGTCGCGGTCATCGCCTTCAGCCGGTCGACCGGCGGCGTCCGGTCCGAGCTCGCGACGCGCCCATGCGGCGGCGTATACGGCGCTCCGGATGCCGAGAGCGGCACGAGCCGATAGCCCTGCTGGAGCTCGCGCACCGCCGCGTAGTCGTCGGGGCCATTGGTCTGCGTGCGCCCGAGGATCCACGCGATGTTCGTCGGCGACCGGAGCGGCTCGAGCCCCGCTGGTAGCGGCTGGTTCCAGTCGGGCCCGACGATCACGAAGTCGCGTGCGCCGTTGCCCGTCGTGCGCGTGCCCGGCGACGCGAACACGTTGGTCCACGCGTCGAACATCGGCAGCAGGTAGTACCGGCCATGCGTGTCGGGTACCGACAGCACGATCGGCTCGTTCGCCAGATCGAGGAACGCCGACGAATACAGCGTATCGACGTTGGCGCGAACGACTTGCTTGAACGTCGCACCCGGAAATGCTGGCACGTGCGCGAACTGATTGACGGGCGCGGCCATGCCGCTCGGCACCTCGACGTTGGTCGCGTTCTGCATCGTGAGCTCCATCATCACGAGCGGTAGCCCGTAGATGACAGCCTCGACACCGATCTCCAGCGCTTGGTCTTGCATCATCGAGATTCTCCCAGCTCCACGATCGTCAGCGGCGAGTGCGGGCGCGCAGCGTCAGGAATCCGGCGCTCCCGAGCGCCCCGAGCGAGACGACGACACCGACCACGGTCGGTAGACCGGCCAGCATCGCCACGTCCGCGAGCGTCAGCGCGGCGAACGCGGCGGCCCAGGTCGCGGTGAGCCGCACGTTGGTGCGAACGAACGTCGGGCTCGACCACATCGACGCGGGCACGCGCTCGCGCGCGTAGTCGACCGTGAACGGCCGGCCGGCGACCAGCGAGCCGGCCACGATCGCGAACAGGCCGGCGTCGGACACGAGCCGAACGCCGACCACCGACCACGACGCGTGCGTCGCCGCCGCCACCACGGCCATGCCGCCGAACAGCGCCAGGCCACCGAGCTCGAGCAGCTTGGCCTGCTTGCCGGTCGCGCGCTGTCGGATGACCAGCAGCGCGGCGGTCGCGGCCGCGACGACGAGGGCGGCGACCGTGGACGACGCGCGCTCGACGAGCATGAACGACGCGAAAGGGAGAAAGCCGACGAGGAGGTTCATGACCGGACTCCGTTCCAGATGCAAGTTTTGTTGCGTTAGTGAAGCTAGCGACGATCTTGAACTAACGCAAGTATTTTTGCGTTAACCTCGGAACCATGCAGAAACCGAAGGCCCGCGAAGCCCGCGGCGTGCGCCCGGGCGGTCGCACCGCGCGAAATCGCGACGCCGTGTTCCGCGCCGTCCGCGAGCTCATGGCGGAGCAAGCCACCCAGCAGGTCGCGATCGCAGATGTCGCGGCTCGCTCCGGCGTGCACCCGACGACCATCTATCGGCGCTGGAAGACCCCCGAGGCCCTCGCGCTCGACGTCGCCATGGCCGGCCTGTCGCAGCGCTCGCCGATGCCCGACACTGGAACCCTGCGCGGCGACCTGCTCGCGTTCGCCACGCGGATCGCGGCGAGCATCAGCCGCCCCGACGGCCTCGCGTTCCTGCGCACCGTCGTCGCTGCCTCCGGCGAGGTCGAGCTCCTGCGCGGCCGGCGCGACGAGATTCAAGCGATGCTCGACCGCGCGCCGAAACACCACCTGCGATCCGACGACGTGTTCGACGGCCTGCTTGCCCCGATCTACTTGCGCGTCCTGTTCGGCTTCGGCCCGCCGAAGCCACCGCGCCTCGCGCAGCTCGTCGAGCGCCTCATCGCAGCCGGCGACCGGTAGCCAGACCCCTCGGCGCTGCGCTGGCCGGCTGTCGCCTCGACCCGGCGGTACCCCGATCAGGTCCCCCGACGCCTACGCCGCGTGCTCGCCGATCTTCGAAACTCGCCTGCAAGGACTGTCTGTTGTCCCAGACCTCGGATCTCGCTACGCTTGTCGGATGGTCATGGTCGCCGTTCCACCCGGAATCCTCGAGCGCATCGTCGACACGCTCGATCCGGAGGAGGTATGGCTGTTCGGAAGTCGTGCGCGGCAGACCCACGGTCCGGACAGCGACTGGGATCTGATGGCCGTTCTGCCCGACACGGCGCCCGATCACCAGCTCGACCTCGCGGCTGTGTGGAGCGACCTTCGCGAATTGCGCCGGATGTGCGTCGAGGTGTTTCCCATTCGCCGGCGCGATTTGAAGAAGATCGTCACACGTTGGGCGAGCTGGCAGAGGCCGTTTCGCGCGAAGGTCTGATCGTCTATGGCCGGTGATGCGCGGCGCAAGAACAAGCCGATCGGGAAGCTGCTCGACGCGGCAGATCTACGGGCGGTACTGGTCCAGCTGGGCGCGCTGTACGAGCTTGCGCGCGTCGAGTTGCTCGTGACGTAGCCAGGGGGCTACCGGCTGGCGATCTCGGGGGCGTCGGCGTCGCAGGCGAACCGCCAGCGCAGGGCGCCGTCCTCGATGCGGGCGGCCTGGGCCTTGGCGAGGCTGGGGAACTCGCGGCGGCCGACGAGCAGGGCGCCGACCGCGGACAGGCCGGGCTCGTGGCCGACGAGGATGACGATCGAGGCGGCGGGGAGCGCGGTGAGGGCGGCGAGGACGTCGCGCGCGGACTCCTCGGGGGCGAGGGCGGGGAGGGCGTCGACCGGGAGCTGGCTCTCGAGGCCGGCGGCGACGAGCTCGGCGGTCTGGACCGCGCGGACCAGCGGGCTGGTCCAGATGTGGGTCGGGACGCAGTCGTGCCAGCGCAGGCGGTCGCCGATCGCGCGGGCCTGGCGCCGGCCGTGCGGGGTGAGCTGGCGATGTGGATCGGAGAGCGCGAGGGTCTCGGCGACCGCCTCCGCGTGCCGGATCAGGAACACCTGCACGCCCGCAGGGTAGCGCAAACCAGATCGAGGTTTCCAGCGACCTGAGCGATGCGACCCGGGCGCAGCCGACCGTCGATCGCGGCGACGGTCCCGCACACGTAGCTGCCCGCGGTGCGCGCGGCATGGTAGGCAACGTGGCTCATGGAACGCGGTAGCGACCTGGCGCGCGCGGTCGCCGTCCTCGCGGGCGGCGGGCTGGTCGCGTTCCCGACCGAGACGGTGTACGGGCTCGGGGCCGACGCCACGAGCGAGGCCGCGGTCGGCCGGATCTTCGCCGCCAAGGGCCGGCCGCGGGCGCACCCGCTGATCGTCCATCTCGCCGACGCCGCGCAGCTCGACGACTGGGCGATCGACGTCCCGGACGCCGCGCGGCAGCTGGCGCGGGCCGCGTGGCCGGGGCCGCTGACGATCATCCTGCGCAAGGGGCCGCGCATCGCCGCCGCGACGACCGGCGGCGCCGGCACCGTCGGGCTGCGGGTCCCGGCGCACCCGGTGGCGCACGCGCTGCTCGCGCGGTTCGGCGGCGGCGTGGCGGCCCCGAGCGCCAACCGGTTCGGCGCGGTCAGCCCGACGACCGCGGACCACGTGGCCGCCGAGCTCGGCGATGCCGTGGACTACCTGCTCGACGGCGGCGCGTGTGAGGTCGGCGTGGAGTCGACGATCGTGGACCTGTCGCGCGGCCGGCCGGTGCTGCTGCGGCCGGGCGGCCTGGCGCGCGAGGCGATCGAGCCGATCACCGGGCCGCTCGCGGCCCCCGACGCCGCCGCGCCCGCCGCCCCCGGGACGCTGGCGAGCCACTACGCGCCGCGGGCCGAGGTGATCGCGGTGGCGCCCGACGAGGTCCCCGCCGCGGTGGCCGCCGTGGCCGCCGCCGCCCCCGGCGCGGCGATCGCCGTGCTCGCGCCGGCGTCGGCGTACGCCGCCTGGCCCGGCCTCGCCGCGACCGCGTACCGGCTGCCCGACGATCTCGCCGGCATGGCGCGCGGGCTGTACGCGGCGCTGCGCGATCTCGACGCCGCGGGGGTAGATGTCGTGATCGCCGCGTTGCCTCCGGCGGTCGGGCTGGGGGAAGCTGTCGGCGATCGGCTGCGGCGTGCAGCCGGACCGCGAAGGAGCCCGTCATGAGCGCACAGGTCGGCATCATCATGGGCTCGCACAGCGACTGGGCCACGATGCAGCACGCGGCGGACGTCCTGACCGAGCTCGGCGTGGCGCACGAGACCCGGATCGTCAGCGCGCATCGCACGCCGGATCTGCTGTTCGAGTACGCGTCGACCGCGATCGCGCGCGGGCTGCACGTGATCATCGCCGGCGCCGGCGGCGCCGCGCACCTGCCGGGGATGACCGCGGCCAAGACCCGGCTGCCGGTGCTCGGCGTGCCGGTCCAGAGCAAGGCGCTGAGCGGGATCGATTCGCTGCTGTCGATCGCGCAGATGCCGCGCGGCGTGCCGGTCGGGACCCTGGCGATCGGCGACGCTGGGGCGGTCAACGCGGGGCTGCTCGCCGCGGCGATCGTCGCGCTGCACGATCCCGCGGTCGCCGGCAAGCTCGACGCGTATCGCGCCGCGCAGACCGCTCGGGTGCTCGCGGAGCGCTTGCCGTGACCCCGCTCGGGCCGGGCGCGACGATCGGCGTGCTCGGCGGCGGCCAGCTCGGCCGGATGATGGCGATCGAGGCCCGCCAGATGGGCTACCGGATCATCGTGCTCGACCCGAGCCCGCGGTGCCCGACGGCGCAGGTCGCAGACGGCGTCGTGGTCGGCGCGCTCGATGACGTCGAGGCCGCCAAGCACCTGGCGCACCAGGTCGACGTGATCACGCTCGATACCGAGCACGTGCCGGCCGACGTGCTCGACGTGCTCGAGCCGATCGCGCCGGTGCGGCCGAACGCCTCGGTGCTGCGCACGATCCAGGACCGCATGGTCCAGAAGCAGTTCCTCGACCGGCTCGGCCTGCCCCAGGCGAGGTGGGCGCCGGTCGCCGCGGACGACGTCGGCGCCGCGCTCGCCGCGGTCGGCCGGCCGGCGATCCTCAAGGTCCGGCGCGCCGGCTACGATGGCAAGGGCCAGGTCCGGATCGACGCCGGTAGCGACCCCGAGCCGCTGCTCGCCCGGCTGCGCGGCGAGCCGGCGGTCGCCGAGGAGGTCGTGCCGTTCGTCCGCGAGGTGTCGGTCATCCTGGCGCGCGGCCTCGGCGGTGAGATCCAGATCTACCCGATCGCCGAGAACGTGCACCGCCGGCACATCCTGCACACCACCCGGGCGCCGGCGGCGATGCCGGGCCCCGATGGCGCCGCCCGCCGCACGCAGGCCGAGGCGATCGCGGTGTCGGTCGCCGAGGCGCTCGGCCACGTCGGGGTGATGGCGGTCGAGATGTTCGAGCTCGCGGACGGCCGGCTGCTGGTCAACGAGATCGCCCCGCGCACCCACAACAGTGGCCACTACACCTACGGTGCCTGTGCGACGTCGCAGTTCGAGCAGCACATCCGGGCGGTCTGCGGGGTCCCGCTCGGCGACCCGCGGGCGCTGATCCCGGCGGTGATGGTCAACCTGATCGGCGACCTGTGGCGCCACGGCCCTCCGGCCTGGCAGGCGGTGCTGGCCCGACCCGAGGCCCGGCTGCACCTGTACGGCAAAGATGCCCCCGCGCCGGGCCGCAAGATGGGCCACGTCACCTTGCTCGACGATGATTCAGACCGGGCGCTCGCAACAGCAGAGGCCCTGATCGAGGCGCTAAGCCCACGATCATGATAGGTTGGCGACCTCGGGAATGGCGACCTTGGTGTATTCCGATGTCGACGGTGTCGATCGGTCATTTGCGTTAGGGGCCGAGCCGGTCGTCGTCGGGCGCGGTGCGGAGTGTCAGATCCGCAGTGAAGATCCGCGGGTGTCGCGCGTGCATGCCCGGTTCTTCCTCGAGCAGGGCGCGCTGTGGGTCGAGGACCTCGGGAGCTCGAACGGCATCTTCGTGGGCCCGAACAAGGTCGCGCGGGCGCCGGTGCCGACCGGCGAGATCATCCTCGTCGGCAGCCTGATGATCCGGCTGCTGCCGGCGAGCGGGACGCTGCCGCCGCCGGTCGGGCTGCACGGCACGCTGGCGTCGTGGCTCGACATGGAGCGCAAGGCGCGCGCCGTGGTCGAGGAGGAGCGCGACGCGTTCGCCCGCCGGGTCGGCGAGATGCACCAGCAGCTGTCGTCGGTGATGCAGGCCCGGACGCTCGAGCCCGAGACGGCGGAGATCCGGTCCGAGCTGTCGTCGCGCGCCGATTGGTCGTCGACCGACAGCCACGACACCGCGACCATGGGCGCCGAGGTCACGCGGCTGCTGTCCTCCGTCGAGGAGGCCGAGCGCGCGCGATCGATCGCGGAGCACGCCCACGGCGAGGCGATGCGCGAGGCGCAGACCGTGCGCGACGAGCTGGTCGCGTACAGGAAGTCGGCGACCGCCGAGCTCGAGGTCGTCAAGCTCGAGCTCGCCAAGCTGCGCGAGTCGAAGATGATCGCCGAGACCTCGGCCGGCGTGGTGGTCGCCGAGAAGCTCGCCGAGGCCGATCTGGTGATCGCGTCGCTGCAGCGCGAGGTCGGCGAGCTGCGCGGGGTGCGCGACAAGGCCCAGGCCGGGCCGGACGCCAGGCTCGCCGAGCTGACCGAGCGCGCGGCGGCGGCGGTGGCCAAGGCCGACAAGGCCGAGAAGGAGCTGGCGGCGGCCCAGATCCGGGCGCAGGGCAGCGAACGCAACCTGTCGGGGGCGAACGCGTCGGCCGCCAAGGCCGAGGTCCGCGCCGCCGAGCTCGAGAAGAAGCTCACCGAGGTCGAGGCCCAGCTGAAGTCGGCCGACGCCGCGCTCGGCCAGGCGCGCGAGCGGATCGCGGCGTTCGAGACCCGGGCCGGCGCCGCCGATGCCCCGCTGGCCGCCGCCGAGGCGCGCTCGGCCAAGCTCGCCGCCGACCTCGCGGAGATGACCGGCCAGTTCGAGATCCGGCGCGATCGGTTGATCGAGCTCGAGACCGCCGCCGCGGTGGACAACGGCGCGCGCGAGGCCGCGATCAAGACCGCCGCGGACCAGGCCGGCAAGCTCGCCGACACCGAGAAGCGCGCCCAGGCGCTGCAGAAGCGGCTCGACGAGCTGGCCCGGGCCGACGCCGCGATCGCCGGCGCCACCAGATCGCGTGACGAGGCGGTGGCGCGGGTCTCGAGCGCCGAGCAGGCCGCCAAGGACGCCGAGCGGCGCGCCGACGACGCCGAGAAGCGGGCGAGCGCGGCCGACACGATGGCCAAGGCGATGGCCAAGGACGTGGCCGAGGCGCTGCGGCGCGCGGCCGAGGCCGACACCCGGGCGCGCGGGGTCAGCCGCGATCTCACCGAGGCGCTGCGCCGGGCCGATGCCACCGAGGCGCGGACCAGCGCGGACCTCGCGTCGGTCCAGGCGATCGAGGCCCGGGCGACCGCGGCCGAGGCGCGGGCCGGCGAGCTCGACAAGGAGCTCGCGGCGACGGTCGCGCGCGCCAAGAAGGATCTCGACAGCCAGCTCGCGCAGGCCCAGAAGGAGCTCGGCGGCAAGCTGGCCGCGGCGCAGCGCGAGCTCGCGGCCGAGCGCTCGACGTCGCTGGCGATGGTCGACCGCAAGACCCAGCTCGAGCGCGAGCTCGCCGAGGCCCGGGCGGCGCTGCCGGCGATCGAGGCGCGGGTCGCGGCCGCCGATCACAAGGTGGCCGAGGCGGAGGCCAAGGCCGCCGAGGCGGAGGCCAAGGCGAACGAGGTCGAGGCCAAGGCAAACGAGGCCGAGAGCCAGCTCGACGCGCTGCAGGATCGGATCGACGATCTCGAGAGCGGCATCGCGGTGGCCGAGACCGCCGCCAAGGTCAGCGCCGAGGAGGCGCGCACCGCGCTGCGGATCGAGCAAGCCGAGGCCGAGCACCTGCGGTCGCGCGTGATCGAGCTCGAGGGCCGGCAGCGCGAGGCCGACAAGGCGCTGGCGGCCGCCCAGGCAGCGCACGCCGAGGCCAGCGCGCAGGCGGGGATGACGGACGACGACCGCGATCGGCTCGCCGACGCCGAGGCGCGCGCCGAGGATGCCGAGCGTCAGCTCGAGGCGCTGTCGGCCAAGGCCGAGGCCACCGATCTCGCGATCGGCCGCGCCGCCGCGCTGCAGCGCCAGCTCGACGAGGCGCTGACCCGGCTGGCGTGGCTCGAGCGCGAGCAGGCGGGGAAGGCCCGCGAGGCGCGCGCGTCGTCGGAGTCCGAGGCGGCCGCGGCCGAGCGGGTCACGGTGCTCGACAGCCGGACTCGCGCGGCCGAGGATCGCGCGCGCGCGGCCGAGGCGCGGATCGCCGCGGCCGAGGACCGCGCGGCGCACGCCGAGGACGCCGAGGACCGCGCCCACGAGGCCGAGGATCGCGCGCGCGCCGCGGAGGCGCGGGTCGCCGAGGCCGAGGCCCGGGCAGCGCACGGCCAGGACGCCGAGCACCGCGCCGCGGACGCCGAGCACCGCGCCGAGGACGCCGAGGCCCGGATCGCCGAGGCCGAGCACCGCGCGCACGACGCCGAGGCCCGGATCACCCAGGCCGAGCACCGCGCCGCCGAGGCCCACGATCACGGCGAGCAGCTCGCCGCCGAGCTCGCCGAGCTGCAGCGCCGCGCCGCGCACGCCGAGCAGGCCGGCAGCGGGCTCGCCGCCGCCGAGGACCGCGCCCACACCGCCGAGGACCGCGCCCACCTCGCCGAGCAGCGCGCCGAGTCCGCCGAGGGCAACGCCCAGGCGTTCGCGCGCCAGGTCGCCGAGATGCAGGGCCGGATGACCGCGCTCGAGCGCGAGGTCGAGAACGCCGACAACGTGCGGTCGTTCGCCGCCGAGACCGAGCGCGAGATCGCCGGGCTGCAGCGCGAGCTGCGCGAGACCCGCACCAAGCTCACGCAGATCACGCTCGAGCGCGATCGCCTCGAGTCCGAGGTCCGCGACGCCCGGGTCGACACCGACACCACGAACCGCCGGCTGGCCGGCAAGCCGGAGTTCGATAAGACCAACGAGCTCGAGCAGAAGCTCGCGCGGTTCGAGCGCGACGACGCGGCGCTGCGCCACCAGCTCGCCGACACCGAGCAGCGGCTGCGCGACGCGATCGACGGCCACGACGACGACAACGAGATGACGCGCACCGGCAGCCAGCTGCCGATCTCCGAGCTCGCCGAGCACGTGACGGCGCTCGAGGAGTCGATCAACTCGCTGCGCGCCAACATGCGGGCGGCGAGCGACGAGACCGCGATGATGGATCCCTCGGAATCGGTCAGCACGATCTCGAGCGCGGTCAGCCAGGCCGCCGAGCACGTCGAGGTCGCGCGCGCGGCGATCCGCGCGCTGGCGGCGTCGATCGGGATGAGCTGAGCTAGAACATCACCGGGAGCAAGGCGACGGCCTGGACCGCCGAGGTCTGGAACGAGACCACGAGCTCGACCAGGTGCTCGGTGGCCGCGGCCACCGCGGGATGCAGCGCGCGGAGCGTCGCGACCACGGCCGCCTCGGCGTCCGTCCCGAGCCCGAGCGGGGCATGGACCTCGCCGAACCCGGCGACCAGGTCGTGCAGGGTCGGCGCCGGCGGGTAGATCTCGAGCGCGGTGGCCGGATCGACCTTGCCCAGGGTCCGCGCCTCGGCGAGCGCGTCGTCGAGCCCGCCGATCGCATCGACCAGGCCGAGGTCTTTTGCCTTCGCGCCGGTCCACACCCGGCCCTCGGCGATCTTCTGGATCGCCTCGGGCTTCTGGTGGCGGCCCTCGGCGACGCGGCCGACGAACACCTGATAGACCGCGTCCATCGCGGTCTGGATCGCGTGGCGCTCGTCGTCGGTCCACGGCCCCAGGCTGTGCGACATCGTCGCGCGCTTGCCGCGGCCGACCGGGAACGTGGTGATGCCGAGCCGGGCGAGCCCGTCGCGCGGCGCGAGCTTGCCGCCGACCACGCCGATCGAGCCGGTCAGCGTGTCGTCGAGCGCGAAGATCTTGGTCGCGCCGCTCGCGATGTAGTAGCCGCCGCTCGCCGCGACGTCGCTCATCGAGACGACCACGGGCTTTCTGGCCTTGAGCTCGGCGATCGCGCGCCAGATCAGCTCGGAGGCCTGCGCGCTACCGCCGCCGGAGTCGATCCGCAGCACGACCGCCTTGACGGAGTCGTCGATCGCGATCGCGTGGAGCGCCGGGACCAGGGTGCGCGCGGCGATCTGCTGGCGGGCGCCGACCACGCCGCCCGAGCTACCATCGACGATGTCGCCGAGCGCGTAGACCACCGCGACGTGGCTGCCGAGCGGGCGATCCGCCGGGACCGCGCCGAGGAACCGCGACAGCTTCATGACCATCGCGAGCCGATCGGCCTTGTCGGGATCGAGCTCGAGCCGGGTCCACGGCGCGGCGCCGCGCACGTCATCGCGGAACGCCTCGAAGCTCGCGACGTCGTCGATCAGGTGCTCGGCCTTGGCCTGGTCCGCCGGGAACAGCCCGGTGTCGATCAGGCCCTGGACCGCCTTGGGCGGAAGCTTGCGGTCGCCGGCGATCGCGTCGACCATGGTCTGGTAGCGGCGATCGAGGATCGCGCCGATCGTCTCGTCCATCTCCTTGGACGGCGCGTCGCGGGTCAGCGGCTCGGCGGCGCCCTTGTACGCGCCGACGTGCAGGAAGTCGGCCTGGACCCCGAGCTTGTCGAGCAGGCCCTTGATGTGGACCGGCATCGCGGCGGGGCCGTCGATCACCACGTCGCCGACCGGGGCGAGCGCGATCCGATCGCACGCGGCGAGCACGAGGTACGGCGTGTTGGTCGCGTGCTCGGCGTGGCAGGCCAGGCGCTTGCCGGCCTTGCGGACATCGTGGAGCGCGGCGCGCAGCTCGATCGCATCCGGGACGCTGATCTCGATCCCGTCGACCCGGAGGATCAGGCCGGTCAGCTTGGCGTCGCTCGCCAGCGCGCGCAGCCGCTCGATCAGCGCGCGCAGCTCGATGCCGCCGCCGGTCCACGACAGCGCCTCGCGCTCGACGATGCCGCCGTGCAGCTGGAGCACGCCCCAGTGGGGCTTGGTCGGATCGAAGTCGGCCGACGCCTCGGGCGCCTCGTAGGGCCCGGGCTTGCTGAGGTTGTCGGCGATCTTGGCGAGCGACGACTTGAGGTCGAAGCCGAGCTCCGGCTTGTCGGACCGGGTGTCGGGCTTGGCGTCGGCCGGGGCCGCGCTGCGATCAGGTGGCTTCGGCGACGGATTCGCGCACGCGGCGAGCGCCAGCGCGCAAACGATGGTTCGGGCACCCAGCATGCCCGTTCATAGCATGGTCACTTCGAGTCAGTGCCCGACGCCTCGGGCGAGGTCGTCGGACCGGGCGCGGGTGGCGGCGGGGATGGCGGCGGTGCGGAGTCTCCGGACGGCGCGGGTGGCGCCGGCGCAGGCGGGGCAGCCGGGGCAGCCGGGGCGGGTGATTGCGCCGAGCCGCTGCCGAGCCGATCGAGCTGCTTCTTGGCGATCGAGCTGTCGGGGTACACGTCGAGGTAGGCCTTGTAGGCCTCGATCGCGCGATCCTTGAGGCCCTGCTGCAGGTAGCCCTCGGCGATGCCGCGCAGCGCGGGCTCGTACTTCGGCGACACCACCAGCGCGGTGCGGAACTTGGAGAACGCGCTCGAGAACTGCTTGGCGTCGACGTAGCAGTAGCCCAGGCCGGTCAGCGCCTCGACGCCGTTGGGCTTCTGCTCGAGCGCCTTGTTGTAGAGCTCGGTCGCCTTGGCGCAGCTGGTCTCGGCGAACTTGTTCGCGGCCGACAACAGCTGATCATAGGTGTTGCCGGTGTTGCCGGTGCCGCCGCCGGGCGCCGGCGGGTCCGGGTCGTGCGCGGTCCCCGACGGCGCCGGCGGCTTCGGATCCTTGTGCGCGGCGCTGCCTTCCTCGGGCGGCAGCGGATCGCTCTGCGTGACCAGGGTCTCGAGCTTGGCGGCCAGCGCCTTGGCGCCGGCGTGCTCGGGCTGCGCGGCGAGGATCGCGTCGACCAGCAGCTTGGCGTCGGCCGGCTTGCTCTGCGTGACGAGCACGAGCGCGGCGTGGAACCGGGCGCGCACGTCGCCCGAGGTCTCGAGCTTGCCGTCGCCCTGATCGATCGCGGCGAACGCGGCGCGCACGGCTTCGAGCTTGCCGTCGCGCTGGAGCTCGAGGGCATCGGCGAGCGCGAGCTCGCGCGCCCAGTCCTTGTCGGCCTTGCCGCGCGCGGTGTCGAGGTAGCGCTTGGTCTCGCGCGCCGGCTTGCCCTGCAGCCGCAGGACCTCGGCCATCGCGAGGTTGGCGCCGGCGTCGTCGCCCGCGGTCTGGAGCGCGTGCTGCGCGGCGGTCATGGCGTCGAGCGCGAGCTGCTTGGCGTCCTTGCGCAGCGCATCGGCGGCGGGCTTGTCGGGCGTCACCGAGGCGCGGTCGATCAGATCCTGCGCGAGCTGCGCGAGCAGGTGGGCGCGCATCGCCTGCGCCGGTGCGTCGGGCTTGCCGTCGAGCGCCTGGGCGGCGGTGCGCAGCCGAGGCTCGACGTCGGCGCGGAGCTCGGTGCGCGCGGCGTCGAGCGGCGACACGGTCTCGGCCGGCGCGGCGTCCACGGTGACCGCGACCACCGCAGGGGCGGTGTCGGGGGCGGCGTCCTTGGGTGCGGTGTCGGGGGCGGCGTCCTTGGGTGCGGTGACCGCGACCGGCTCCTTGTCGCCGCGGATCACGAACACGTAGATCACGCTGGCCGCGGCGCCCATCACGAGCAGCGCCATGATCAGCACGACCATGCCGGTGCGCGAGCCGCGGCGCGCCGGCAGGACATCGTCGTCATCTTCGACGATGACCCGGCCGCTCTCGAAGCCGGCGTCGGCCCCGGGCCCCATGCGGATCCGGCCGGCGGCGAACGCGGGCTCGTCGGGGATCGCCGACAGCTTGCCGATGAATGGCGCGGTCGTGGCTGGGTCCTGCTCGGGCTTGATGCCCTCGGTCGCCCACATCGCGGTGGCGCGGTAGCCGGGGGGGATCGGCGGTGGCGTCGTCTGGCCGGCGGGCCGCGGCGGCGTCGTCTGGCCGGCGGGCCGCGCCGGCGCGACGATCGGGGGCGCGGGGATCGCCGGCGCCGGGAGCACGGGCGCCGGCGGCGGCACGACCACCGGCGGGCCGGCGAGCGGTCCCGACGGCGCGGGGGTGTGCCTGGGCGGCAGGGGGGGCTGGGTCGGCGGTGGGCGCGGCGCCGGCGCCATCACCGGTACGGTCTCGCCGTGGCCGAACGGCGGGGTCCGCACCGCGGCGCGCACCGGCACCGGTGGCGGCGTCGGGGCGCCGCGGAACGCGCGCGTGGTCCGCCGCTCGTCGTCATCGTCTGGCAGGATCGTGCCGCCGGCGGCCTGCGGCGCGTAGCCCGGGATCGAGGTAGGGCTGTAGCCGGGCAGCGTGGTCGGCTGGAACGGCGTCGGCGCCGCCGGTGGCCGTGGCGTGGGCGTGAGCTTGCTGCGCTCGCGGTTGGCGCGCGCCTCGTCGGCGATCGTGAAGTACTGGCCGAGGTCGGCGATGTCGCCGAGCCGCTTCCAGGTCTTGCCGGTCCGCGAGATCAGCGACTCGCGGGTCACGACGCTCGAGATGATCCACTGCTGCAAGGTCGCGAGCTCGCGGCAGCTCTTCTGTTCGCCGTTCTCGAGCCGGATCAGCCACTGGCGCTCGATCGTGGTCGGCTCGTCGTCGATCATCGGGCGCTCGTCCTCGAGCAGCGGGTCCACTCGCGGCTGCGGCTGCGCCTGATGCGGCGGTGCCTGACGCGGCGGCGGCGGTGCCTGATGCGGCTGCACCTGCCCCGGTAGCGGGTGCTGCCGGGCACTGCTCGTCCGGGCCCGCATGGGGTCGGGGTCCGACACCCCGACGTTGGTGCTCGAGCGCTTACGAACCTTGAACGTGTGGCCGCAGTTGGTGCACTTGACGGTGACACCACCGGGCTTCAGACGTGATTCGTCGAGCTCGTACTCGGTTTGGCACTTCTCGCAGCGGACGTCCATGGCCAGGCTATGCGACCACGCAACTGCGTGTCTTGGTTTGCGAAGGTAGCACGGCGATGTGGCGCGTGCACCTTGTGCGCCCCGGTGGGATCGACGAATCTCGGCGCATGAGTGACGCTCGGGAGCGTGCGGCAGAGCGCGTCCGCGTCGATGCCTTCGTCAAGGTCCACGGCGCCGACGGCCAGGAGTTGGTGTTTCGCACCCGCGATCTGTCGGCGCAGGGCCTGTTCCTGTACACGAAGGTCGCCCGGGCCTACCCGTTCAAGGTCGGCTCGACGCTCCAGCTCGAGCTCTACGACTTCGACCAGCAGGTCACCTGCAAGGTCGTGGTGGTCCGCGTGGTCGATCCGGGCAGCCCGGAGAACGACCGGTTCCCGGCCGGGTTCGGCGTCCGGATCGTCGAGTGCGACGAACCGTCGCGCCACGCGCTCGCCAGCATGATCGAGCGGGTCAAGGCCGGCGAGGTGTACTGACGTCGCTCCACTCCGCCGCCGTCAGCTCGTAGCGCAGGACGCTCCACCACCGGCCATCGCGCCACACGTCGTCCTCGAGCCGGCCGACCGAGCGGAACCCGAGCTTCTCGATCACCCGGCGCGAGCCGGTGTTCTCGGCGATGCAGCCGACCGTGATCTTGTGCAGGCCGATCCGCTCGAACCCGGCGCGGACCACCGCGTGCGCGGCCTCGGTCATCAGGCCCTGGCTCCACAGCGCCGGGGCGATCCAGTAGCCGAGCTCGGCGCGATCGACGCGCCAGGCGCGCAGCGCGAACTGCATGGCCTCGAGGCTGATGCAGCCGGCGACCCGGCCGTCGCGCTCGATCGCCCAGGTCGCGCCGCCGCCGCTGGCGACGCTGGCGTTGACGTGGCGGATGAACTCGAGGGTCTGGCTGCGGTCGGTGTGCGCGGCCCAGCTCATCATCCTGGGCAGCGCCGGGTCCGAGACGTAGGGCCACAGATCCTCGACGTCGGCGTCCACGAACGGCCGCAGCCGCAGCCGCGCGGTGACCAGCACGAGCTCGAGCTCGTCGAGCTTGGGGATCTTGGCGCGGGGCGGGGGCGACGACCGCGCCACGGTCAGTGCGCCTCGTCCGCGTTGACTTCCTCCACGGTGGCGAGGATATCCTTGACGTCGATCAGCCGCAGCCGATCGTCCCACGGCACGCGGACGCCGGCTTCCTTGCGGAACAGCACGTGCGCGCCGTGCGGCACGCCGGACACGTTCTCGGTGACCTCGCTCGTCGTCGGACGATCGCGGGCGACCTCGATCACCTTGCCGTAGAGCGCCTCGTCCTGGGCTTCCTTGGCGCCCGCCGGCAGGTACAGCCCGGCGTCGGTGCGCTCCTCGATCCGGATCACCTGGACGAGCACGCGCATCCCGAGCGGCAGGATCAGGCGATGCGTCGGCGGCTTCAGATCAGAGGTCGCGCTCGAAGACAACGGCGCCACTCTGCTCCAGGCAGCGTAGCTTGGTCAAGCCGGCGTCGTGCAGCAACGCCGCCCGGCCGTCGATCGCCGGCGGCATCGCGCGGTCGGCGCACGCCCCCGAGCGGACGTCGATCCGCGTGCCGGTGATCTCGAGCCGGCCCCACAGCCGCTGCTGGCGCAGCACGACCTCGAGCTCGCGCGACGCGGCCGCCACGCTCGGCGGGTCCGCGGTCACCGGCGCGGTCGCCTCGGGAGCCGGCGCGGCGCGGCGCGCGACCACCGGCGGCCGGATCGGCGTGGCCGCGACCGGGTCAGGGGGGACGATCGCGGCGGCCTCGGTCGGCTTGCTGCCGCCGCGCAGCCCGAACAGCAGGACCATCGCGACGATCACGCCGAGCCCGACGACCACCGCGGACACCGGGAAGCTCTTGTCGGGTAGCGCGGTGCCGCCCGGATCGATCCGCTTCAGGCGGCCGGTCGTGGTGCCGGCCAGCGACAGCGCGGCGTGGCACTTCGGGCACCGGACATACCCGGGCACCACGGCGACCCCGCACACCGGACACACCGAGCTCATGGCGCTCGGGACGGCCTCCGGCGCCGCATCACGATCGCGAACGTCATCCCCGACAGCAACAGGCCGACATCGGGGCGATCGAACGGCCCCGACGCACTGCAGCATCCGCCGCTGGCGCTGCTCGCCGGGACCGGCGCGCAGGTCCCCGGGTCGCTGGCGACCGGATAGATCTCGCACATCGCCTGGATATCGTCGTCGGACAGCGTCTCCTTCTTGGTCTCTCCGGGATCCTGGTAGTTGTACATCGTCGCCTCGGTGATGCTCGGCGGCAGGTTGCTCGAGCAATCCGGCACGGCGTTGCCGAGGTTGTCCTTGCGCGGCGGATCACCGGGCGCGAGGCAGGGGTGCTCGAGGCCGTGCAGGTGGCCGAGCTCGTGGGTCAGCGTGTTCTGCAGCACCGCGTTGCGGCCGTCGGCCGGTGCCGGGTCGACCGAGATGTCGAAGTCGACGCCATTGATCTCGATGTCGGCGTCGAGGATCGCGCCGTCGCGCGCGCTCGTGCTGTCGTCGATGTACACCGCGGTCGTGATCCCGGCGGCGGCCGGCGAGTACATCCGCGCCGGATCGTTGCCTGATGCCGGGCGGCCCCACACGCCGGGGGGGTCGCGGAACTTGATCAGGTTGACATGGTCGTTGCCGACCTCGAGCGACTTCCGGCCCTGACTCATGACCTGCATGAACGAGCACGATGGCGTGTGGGTGTCGGTGTTCCAGGTCGCGATCGAGGCGTCGATCACCGGGAACTCGGCGTCGCCGGGGATCGCCGTGGTGCCCGCGGCGTCGATCGTCACGAAGATGCAGCCCGACTCCCAGTACAGGTAGTGGCCCGCCTTGGTCGGCCCGGTGCGGACGTAGGCCGGCGGGTACGCCATGACCTTGACGCTGTCGAGCACGACGTGGTCGGTCTGCTCGAGGTCGACGTCGTGGTGCGCGGCGACCGCGACGGTCATTCCGAGCTCGAGGATCGCCGGCGACGGCATCGAGCGCATGCCGATGCCATCGACCGAGCCGCCGAGCTGGCTGACCACGACGTCGCCGTCCGGCGTGCGCACGGTGGACTCGGTCACGATGCGCGATCCATCGTCGGTCCAGTAGCTATGGGCGGCGACCACGTCTCCCTGGATCGTCATCACGGGCAGCGACATGCGGCACGACGCTACCATGCCGTGTTACAAGGGCGCACCATGACGCTATCCGGCAGGCCGGTGCGTGTGCGGATCGCACCTTCGCCGACGGGAGATCCGCATGTCGGCACCGCGTACATCGCGCTGTTCAATTACGTGTTCGCCCGACAGCAGGGCGGCAAATTTGTACTCCGCATCGAGGACACCGATCAGGCGCGCGCGCGCAGCGATTCGGAACAGCTGATCTTCGACGCGCTGCACTGGGTCGGCTTAACCTGGGATGAAGGCCCCGACGTCGGCGGGCCATTTGCCCCGTACCGCCAGAGCGAGCGCGGCCTCCTGTACCGCGAGCACGCGCAGATCCTGCTCGATCGCGGCGAGGCGTATCGCTGCTTCTGCACCGAGGACCGGCTCGCCAAGCTGCGGATCCAGCAGCAGGCCGAGAAGCGGACCCTGGGCTACGACCGCCACTGCCGCGACCTCGATCCGGCCGACGGTGCCCGGCGCGCCGCCGGCGAGCCCCACGTGGTCCGGCTCAAGGTCCCGCTCGAGGGGCCGATCACGTTCAAGGACGGGCTACGCGGCGAGGTCACGCGCGACGCCAAGGAGATCGACGATCAGGTCCTGCTCAAGTCCGACGGCATGCCGACCTACCACCTGGCCAACGTCGTCGACGATCACCTGATGCAGATCAGCCACGTGATCCGCGCCGAGGAGTGGATCTCGTCGACCCAGAAGCACGTGCTGCTGTACCAGGCGTTCGGCTGGGACGCGCCGCAGTTCATCCACATGCCGCTGCTGCGCAACGCGGACAAGGACAAGACCAAGATCTCCAAGCGCAAGCAGCCGGTGTCGGTCAACTACTACAAGGACATCGGCATCCTGCCCGAGGCGTTGCTCAACTTCCTCGGCACGATGGGCTGGTCGTTCGGCGGCGATCGCGAGAAGTTCACGCTGGCCGAGATGGTCGAGGTGTTCTCGTGGGACCGGATCTCGCTCGGCGGACCGGTGTTCAACCTCGAGAAGCTGACCTGGCTCAACGAGAAGTACCTCCACGAGCTGTCGATCGACGAGCTCGCCGACCGCGCGATCGCGTGGCGGATCAACCGCGACTACCTGCGCACCGTGCTGCCGCTGGTGCAGAAGCGGATCCGCAAGCTCGACGAGCTGATCCCGGCGACCGAGTTCCTGTTCTCGGGCGACCTCGACTACGCGCCGGTGATGGCGCAGCTCGCGGTGCCCGAGGTCGCGCCGGCCGACGTCGCCAAGGCGCTCGCGGCCTACGTCGAGCGGTTCGAGGCCCGGGTCGGGTGGTCCAAGGACATCCTCGAGGACGAAGCCAACGCGTGGGTTGCCCAGCTCGGCTGGAAGACCAAGCACGCGTTCATGCTGCTGCGGGTCGCGGTCACCGGCCGCACCGCCACGCCGCCGCTGTTCGAGACCATGGTCGTGCTCGGCAAGGAGATCACGCGGCGGCGGCTGCGCCGGGTCGCGGAGCTCCTCGGCAAGGCCAAGTAGATGGCCGGCGTCACCGGCGTGGTGGTGTCTGCCGGCACGGTGATCGCCGGGCTCCTGACGATCGCGCTGTGCCTGCGGCTACCGCGCGTGCCGGCGCTGCTGCGCCGGTTCTCGATCGACCAGTGGCGCGCGATCGACGCCGAGACCGTCCGCGCCGAGGACGGCAGCGACGCCGGCCAGACCAGCCTGCAGGTCCTGATGGTCCTCATCACCGTGGCCGGGATGCTGACGCTGCAGGAGTACCTCGGCGGCCACGACACCTACGAGCGGCTGTTCCCGCGCACCGCGAGCACCTACTGGGAGCTGCGCGGCTACGCGTGGTGGGCCGGCTGGCGCGTGCTCGGCTACGTGATCATCCCGATGCTGGTGCTCGCCTGCATGCCGGGCCAGCGGATCCTCGACTATCACATCTCGCTGCGCGGCGTGGTCCGCCACCTGTGGATCTACGCGGCGCTGTTCGGCGCGGTGCTGCCGATGGTGCTGCTGGCGTCGACCACACCGGCGTTCCGCGAGACCTATCCGTTCTACCGGCTCGCCAACCGGTCGTACACCGACCTCGCGATGTGGGAGGCGCTGTACGCCGCCCAGTTCCTGTCGCTCGAGTTCTTCTTCCGCGGCTTCATCCTGCAGGGCCTGCGGCGCGCGCTCGGCGCCAACGCGATCTTCGTCATGCTGGTGCCGTACTGCATGATCCACTACGGCAAGCCGTTCCCCGAGACCCTCGGCGCGATCGGCGCGGGCCTGATCCTCGGCACCCTCGCAATGCGCACCCGCTCGATCTGGGGCGGCGTCCTGATCCACGTCGGCGTCGCCACCACGATGGACATCCTCGCCCTGCGCGGCTGCCCGCCGATCGGCGGCGGCCCCTGCCACTGACCAGATGCCGACCGCTGATGCCTGTTGCACGCGAGGCGGGCGCCGACAGCTGCGGACAGCGCCAACGCCTTGACGAACGAGCGATCCCGCTCGGCGTGACGGCACGTAGTGCGCCGGACGTCACGAGGATGGATATGCACGGCGATCCCATCCCACCCGGATGACAGCGACGGAGCGCCGGCGCATCGCTCCAGCGCAAGGCCACATGGTGGGATGCGTCGACGAGCCCGCGCCCCCGCGAGACCGTTACGAGTCTCATGCTTGCATACGAATCTATGCAAATGCAGAACAAGAGCGCATTCCCAGCCTTGTTGTTTTTTGTGATCTTCGCAGCTGGCGGAGCCTTGGCGTTCGCGCTCTATAACCCGCTCCATCCAGCCGGCACCGTGATCATGGGATGTGTCGCGTTCGCAGTCGCGGTGATCGTGTCGCGCTCGGTGAACTCCGCGACATCATCGGCA
>DATBBB010000454.1:0-15518 GCA_036271215.1 Kofleriaceae bacterium
ATCTTTGATATGTCCGAAAGTAGCTCCTGAACGCAGTTGTTCACCGACACCACAGAGACCCGCATTGCAGCCGCAGCTCGGCTTCGAGGAGGCCGCGCGGCCGCTGTTCGACGAGCACGCCACCGGCGAGGCGATCATGGCGCTGGTCACCGACGAGTTGACCGCGCTTCGTGAAGCCGACAGCTTGGTCGTGTTCTTCGCCGGCCAAGGCGCCACCCGCACCCGGCGCCTTGGCCACGAGCAGATCAAGACCGGTTATCTGATCCCGGTCGACGGGGCAGTCATGCCCAACCGAGTCAACAGCTGGATCCAGCTCGACACCTGGCTGCGTCGGGTCGCGCTGCTGCCGCCACGGCACATCCTGGTGCTGATCGACGCCTGCCACAGCGGGATCGCGCTCGCGCCGGTCATGCGGTGGCGCGACATCGGCGCGCCGTCGAGCCTGCCGCTCGCGACGCTCAACGCGCGGCGCAGCCGCCGGATCATCACGTCGGCTCTCGACGATCAGCGCTCGCTCGACACCGGCTGCTCATCCCAGAACAGTCCGCGCAAGAGCCGGCTCCAGGCCTTTACGATCTGCTGGGCGTCATCGGTCTTCGCGACGATGGAAAATGCCTCGATCTTGGGGCGCACGATGGTCCGTACGTGTGCGTTGTACTTGTCGATCAGCGTTGCCCGGTCAAGTCCGCAGATCCGGACCGTCTCGCGACCGCGCGCGGTGACACCGTAGGGAATCCACCGCTCCTTGCCCTGGACGAAATCGCGACGAAACTTGATCTCGGCTTCGAGGCTGACGGTCGGATCGTACGGATCGAGAAGGAGCGGCTGTTCACCACCCGGCGGTGATGCCTCGGCGATGAGCAACTGCGCCTCGTCGATCAATGGGAACTGATCTCGCTTGTGGTCGCTGTTGCAGTCCGTGCACGCGAACAGCAGGTTTTCCCAAGTCCAGGCGAGCCACCAGTAGACGGACTTGGGTCGGTAGTGCTCAGCAGGGCGGTACTTCGACTGCTCCTCGGGCTTTTCGCAATAAGCACACTTGCGGTGCTGTCCCTGGAACAATGCCTCTTTCACTCCATCCTCCCCGTACCCGGTGAATTCGGGTTTTCCACCCTGGGCGACGGCCGCGCGCGCGTCGGCTAGTTTGCCGGGGCGCTTGGCCCCAAGCACCGCTGGCTCGGGGCCACGAACCAGCCGAATCACTCCGCAATCTCCCGCAGCACCGGGTCCCAATCGAACACAACGCCCGCCGCAGCCAGTTCGCCACGCAGTTCGATCATGTGGATATCCTCTTCAGCTGTCCGGGTCGGGTCGGTCGCGAGCCGCCCGTATTCGCTCGCCTTCTCGCCGAGCTCAGAGGGGTACAGATGCTCGATCTCGAAGAATGACTCGAACAGCTCCGTCCCAGTAAGCAGGGCCGGCGAGCGCAACGCCGGTCTCGCGATCACCGAGCCCTCCGCATCATGTGAGAGCAGCCAGACTTCCTCGGCCTCAAGCGCCGTGAGCACCATGGGCGAGTGCGTTGTCGCGATGAACTGGAGCCGCGGAAATACCTTCTTAAGCGCCGGGATCAGCCGCAACTGCCAGGTCGGATGCAAGTACATATCGATCTCATCGACGAGAACGCAGCCCTCCATCTCCGCGGCCTCCACCGACTGGCCAGACTCAAGGAGAATCTGGCCGACTACGTCCGCCAACCACGCGATGATCGACTGATAGCCTTGCGACAGCCACGCGGCCGGAACGCGGATCGGCTCTCCCTGGTCATCGACGATATCCATCTCGAAGCGCTGCGAATTGATGAAATCCTTGGTGGAGCGAATGCCTCCCCGACCGCGCAGCTCGAGCTCCGTGATGTGTGGGAGAAGCCCTCCAGTGACGAAGATAGACTGCAGGATCTTCGCGAAGCTGCGCCCGAGATCTCCTCCCAGTAGTTCGATGAAGCGGGTCCCGACGACGTCTTCTCCGAATAGCGGTTTCAGCCGATCGAGCGACGGATCGTACTGACGTAGCTTGTCGAAGAGGCCGGTGCTGCGCAGCATCCGTCGCACTCCGTATCCTGCAACGAACCAGTCCGCGAGGTTCCGGCGGCGTGCGGCCACCAGAGGATCGCCAGAGCTGCCCGGCTGGCCCAAGAACGTGGCGTTACCGTCGAACACGCTGTGGCCGGGCTCGAGCAGGAGCTCGGCCTTGAGCAGTGGCGAATCCAGCGGTTGGAAGTTCTCAGTGCCCTCGTTCGGATATGAGCGCCATGCGTGCCGGGTGGCGCTGAACCCGAACTCAGCCTCAATAGCCAGCCTGGACGACGGACGCCGCAAATCGGGCCAGGACGACACCACATCTGTCGTCAGGTGGATCGCCTGATCTCGGCCACTCGCCGCCGCAGCAATCGTCTGCAGCAGCGTCGTCTTGCACGAACGATTCTCGCCGACGAACACTGTCCACATACGCGGCTTGCCATCCGCTCCTACGAAGGAGATCGGGACATCCCGGAGGAGCTTCACGTTCTGCACTCGCAGGCGCCGCAGATACATGGCCGATATCCTACCCTTCCTCCCCGGGAACGTTCCACCGGATCACCGACGCTACGATCCGGCTGTCCGACGGCAGCACGCAGACGCTCCACCTCGAAGACATGCCGGCCCGACGCGTCGTGGCCTTGCCCGCCCTCGGCGCTGTCCGTGGATCAAGTCACGGTGACTTCACCGAGCTCCTGCCGAAGTCGTGAGCAGCTTCGACGCCGGCGGGCTTTACTTGCTGGCGACGGTGGCGGTGCGGCGCGCGAGGTACTCGGTCAGCAGCGTGTCGGTCGGACCGGTGTAGCGCTGCGGCTTGACCTTGGCGCGCTCGAGCGCGAAGTGCACCAGCTCGTTGATCGCCTGGCCGTAGGTCCGGCCGCTCGCCCGCACGCATTGGGCAAACGCGCAGGTGTCGGCGAGATCGGGGTTGGGGTTGACCTCGAGGATGTAGACCTTGCCGGTCTCGGCCTCGAGCCGCATGTCGACCCGCGCGTAGTCGCGGCAGCCGATCGCGGCGAATGCCCGCATCGCGATGTCCTGGATGTGCGCGATCTGGTCGGCCGTGAGGTCGTCCGGCGGGCACTTGCTCTGGACCGCGTAGTGCTCGCGGCTGTACGGGTCCCACTTCGCCCGATACGTAATGATGTGCGGCAGGGGCCGGCCCTGGTCATCGACCCCGCCCTTGAACTGCATCTCGTACAGCGGCAGGATCTCGGTGCCGAGGATCGCGCAGTGGATCTCGCGGCCGGCGATGAACTCCTCGACCAGCACCGCCATGGTGTGCTGGTCGAGCAGCATCCGCACCCGGGCCTCGAGCTCGGGTCGATCGTGGACGACCGACCCGGCGTCGATCCCGCCCGACGCGTCATCGTGCGCCGGCTTGACCATCAGCGGGTAGCGCAGGTCGAGCTCGGCCGGCACCACCGGATGCGTCCGCTCGATCACCACGCCGCGCGGGGTCGGCAGCCCGAACGACGCCAGCAGCGCCTTGGCCTGAGGCTTCTTCTGACACAGCGACAGCGCGAGCGGCCGGTTACCGGTGTACTGGATATTGAGCAGCTCGAACAGCGCCGGGACGTTGTGCTCCTGCTCGGGGTCGTCGCGGAAGAACTCGACGAGGTTGACCACGCAGTCGAACGACTCGTTGCGGACGGCATCGAGCAGGTTCTGGAAGTCGTCGCGGATGTTGATGTGGTAGGCGTCGTGGCCGCCGTCCCGCAGCACATTGACGATCAGCTCGATCTCCTGCTCGACGGTCTCCCACGGCTCGACCTGGAGCGTCGGGTCCCAGTCAGGGGTGCGCCGATCGTCACGACGATAGTGCTCGTACACATCGTCGTCGATCATGTTCCAGAGGATCAGGATGCGTGCCATTGCAGAGCCGCTTGATTCCACAGGTACCACCACGCGCGAGAGAAGTCGATGATCGACAGCAGCCGCGAACCGGGATCGCTACGGCGCACCCGACACGCCGGGTCGCGTGCCCCACGGGTAGCGCGCGATCAGGTCATCGGCGCGCTGGCGCTGGGCGAGCTCGAGGCCGCCGGTCACCGCGGCCGAGAACCAGCGCGCGAGCTCGAGCGCGAACGCGAACCGCTCGCGCGGGTCCTTGGCCAGGCCGATCGCGAGCACGCGGTCGAGGTCGTCGGACAGCTGCGCCAGCATCGAGGGCCGGGTCGGGACGCGATACACGACCTCGTACAGGGTGCTCGGGACGTCCTTGCCGGTGAACACCGGGTGGCCGGTGACCGAGCGGTAGATGATCGCCGCCAGCGAGTAGACGTCGGCCCGATGGTCGACGTCCTCACCGCGCGCCTGCTCGGGTGCCATGTACGCCGGCGTGCCCACGACGTGGCCCTGGGTCAGGGTGCCCGAGCCGCCGGACTTGGAGACCCCGAAGTCGAGGATCTTCCAGCGCCGCAGCCCGGCTTCCTCGGCGAAGAACACATTGTGCGGCTTGAGGTCGCGGTGAACGATGCCGGCGGTGCGCGCGGCCTCGAGGCCGATCGCGAGCTGGTCGACCAGGACCTTGGCCTGGGGTAGCGGGAGCCGGCGCTGGCGGCGCAGCTGGTGCGCGAGGTCGTGGCCGCGCAGCCGCTCCATCGCGATGAACGGGACCTCACCGGCGGTGGTCCCGACCTCGAGTACGCGGACCACGTGAGGGCAGTCGATCCGCGCCGCGGTCTGGGCCTCGCGCAGGAACCGCTGGAGGTGGACCGGCTCGGCCAGGGTGCCGGCATGCAATAGCTTGACCGCGGCCTCGCGGGGCCCACCCACCGCGTGGGCCTCGTAGACCTCGCCCATGCCGCCACGGCCGATCAGCACGCCGAGCTGGAACGAGCCGATGATCTGGTCGGTGAACCGGCCCGGGCCGCCGATCTTGAGCGCGCGATCGAGCTCGGCGCGCGCCTCGGCCAGCAGGGCATCGCGCTGGGCGTTGCCGCGCACCGCCTGCTCGAGCTTGTTCATCGCGTCGAGCGTGACCCGCTGGCTGACCCGGGCGGTGTAGTACGCCACGAAGTACAGCACCTCGATGATGCACAGGATCGCGATCTGCTCGCGGGTCCGCAGCTGGCCGATCTGGACCACGCCGTGGTCGGTGAGCAGCCCCGTCATGATGCCCAGGCCGAGCAGGCCGTGGGTCGCGGCGACCAGGGTGTACATGAAGGTCGTGATCCGGCGGTCCGAGCCCAGGCTGAAGAAATAGATGCCGTAGACCAGCATCGCGGCCACGGGCGAGCCGGCGCCCCAGTAGTAGACCCCCGACATCGAGCCGAACAGGATCGGCAGCGCGGGGATCACCAGCCGGCGCGGCACGTAGCTGGCCGGGTCGCGCAGGATGACCAGCAGGAACAGCGAGCCGAGCGCGGCGGCGCCCGAGCCGACCAGCACCACGAGCTTGGCGACGTGATCGCCGGTGGTGCTCAGCGCGACGATGATGCCGCCGGCGGTCAGCGCGAACACGACCTTGAGGAAGATCCGGGTCCGCGAGATCTCGTCGAACTTCATCGCGTCGACCGGCGAGCTCGTGGTCGCCGCGGACTTGCTGATCGAGCTCTGGGCCCGGCGCGGCGCGCCGAGCGGCAGGGTCGGCTGGTGGTGGACCGGATCGACGACCTCGGCGGCCGCGATGGCCGCGATCGCGGCCGAGCTGCCTGGCTCGGGAGACGCGGTCACCGGCGACGGTGACACGCGCGGCATGGCCCCGAACGCGCCCGGTGCCGGCGGATCCGGAACCGACGAGGCGGGCGAGCCCGGCGGTCGTGCGGCCACGGTAGCCGCGGCAGCCACGGCAGCTGCGGCAGCCACGGCGGCCGCGGCCGGCGCGCTGTTCGTGGTGCTGCCGGCCTCGGACAGCAGCTCCGCGTCGAGCGACTCGGCGTCGGCGTTGGCGTCGAGCACCGTCCCGGGCTCGTCGGCGAACTCGCCCGAATCGGGAGGCCGCGGCCCCAGATCGACGGTCAGCCGATCATCGTCAGTGCCACGAAGCGCCACGGCCAAAAGCATAAACGCTGATCGCCAGCCCGGCGTGACTTCTCGACGAAAAACACCGTAGCCAACCAGGTCGAGCCGCGCGGTCCGTCGCACCATGGCGGTCCCGGCGAGATCGCGTCGCACTGCCCACGGCGGTCCGCAGTCGTGATCACTCTCAGCGCGCGCCGGTCGACTCTTCGCCGCAGGCCAGGAACACCGTCGTGCCGTCGCTCGCGGTGACGTAGCTCGCGATGCAGTTGTCGTGGCGCGAGCAGTCCTGCGCACCGAGCCCCTCGCAGGTGCCGGCGTGGAGCGGAGCATCCGGCGCGGTCGCCCAGCACGCCCAGAATGCCGGCTTGCTGCCGGTCGCGGTGCTGGTCGGGTACAGATACCCCGCGCGGCAGTCGCTGGTCGCCAGGCAGCTGGCCTCGGTCAGGTGCTCGCAGGTGCTGTGGCACTGGGCTTCATCCACCGGCAACTGCCCCGGCACCGACCCCGACCCCGACCCCGCGCCGGTCTCGCCATAGTCGTCGCACGACGATACGCCGCGGCAGGTCCCGGTTTCCGGGTCGACCACGATGGTCGCGAGCGCCGGGCACGCCTCGCCGCCGTCGTCATCGCTCGAGTGGCCGAGCACACAGGCCGGGAGCACACACGTCGAGATCAGGACGAGGAGCGAGAGTACCGATCGCATCATGAGGACCCTGGTGAGCAAGGCCCGCGCCACACCGGCGCCCGGGCCGCCGGCCCCCGCGCCGCGTCGCGAAACCCGGGCGATTCCGTCCGTTTTCGCGAGACGTGACTTGTGCCGCCGCGCGCGTCCTCATTAGATCCCCAGGAATGTCGCGCCTGTTCCTCGCGTTCGCCTGCTTCTTCCGGGTGCTGTTCGGCAAGCAGCTGCCCGCCGGTGCCCTGGCGCTGCTTCCGCAAACCACGACACCCGTGTCGCAGTCCGGGACCCCCGCCGCCAAGCCCGCTGGAGACGACAAGCCCGCGCCGCGGCCGGACGACAAGCCGCGGATCTCGGCGGCGCAGCACCACCGCGACGGCGCGCTCGCGCTGCTGGCGCTGCTCCAGCGCGAGGGCCGGCTCGTCGACTTCTTGCAGGAGCCGCTCGACGGGTTCTCGGACGCCGACATCGGCGCCGCCGCGCGCGACGTCCACCGCGGCTGCCGCAAGGTCCTCGCGCAGCACCTCGCGCTCGAGCCGGTGATGCCGGGCGCAGAAGAAGCCCAGGTCTCGGTGCCCAAGGGCTTCGACCCCGCGGAGATCCGGCTGATCGGCGAGGCCAAGGGCGAGCCACCGCTGCGCGGCACGCTTCGCCATCACGGATGGCGCGTGGTAGACGCCAAGTTGCCGGCGCTGGCCGAAGGCATCGATCGCATGGTGATCGCTCCGGCGGAAGTCGAGCTGTGAAGATCCTCGGAATCGATCTGGGCACCACCAACTCGGCGCTCGCGGTCGCGGGCGACGACGAGCCGGTCCGCACGCAGCCGATCGCGCAGATCGTCGGCCCCGGCGAGCTCGCCGAGCGCCCGACCCTGCCGTCGTTCCTGCTGCTGCCGAGCGAGCTCGAGGTCTCGCCGGCCCAGCTCCAGCTGCCGTGGTCCGGCCCGCTGCGCTACGCGGTCGGCACGTTCGCGCGCGAGCGCGGCGCCGAGCTGCCGCACCGGCTGGTGTCGTCGGCCAAGTCGTGGCTGTGCAACCCGTCGATCGATCGGACGTCGCAGGTCCTGCCGTTCCGGGGCGCGCAGCGCGAGCTCGAGCGTGAGATGGAGGCCGGCGGCGCCGAGCGCGTATCGCCGGTCAACGCCTCGGCGCGCTACCTGGCGCACCTGCGCGCGGCGTGGGACGACGCCAACCCCGACGAGCCGGCCGACGAGCAGGAGGTCCTGGTCACGGTGCCGGCGTCGTTCGATCCGGTCGCCCGCGAGCTGACCGTGGTCGCGGCCCGCGAGGCCGGGCTCGACCGGGTGACCCTGCTCGAGGAGCCGCAGGCCGCGTTCTACGCCTACCTGGCGACCCGCGGCGACGCCTGGCGCAAGGACCTCGCGCCCGGCAACGTGGTCCTGGTGTGCGACGTCGGCGGCGGCACCACCGACTTCTCGCTGATCGAGATCACCAGCGACGGCGGCAGCCTCGCGCTCGAGCGGATCGCGGTCGGCGATCACATCCTGCTCGGCGGCGACAACATGGACCTCGCGCTCGCCGCGCTGGTCGGCCGCGACCTCGGCCGCCCGCTCGACGCGCTGCAGCAGCGCGCGCTGGTCCACGCCTGCCGGCGCGCCAAGGAGCAGCTGCTCGGGTCGACAGAGTCCGGCGCCCCGGCGTCGGTGCCGGTCGCGATCCTCGGCCGCGGCAGCAAGCTGATCGGCGGCACGATCAAGGCCGAGGTCACCCGGGCCCAGGCCGAAGCCATGCTGGTCGACGGGTTCTTCCCGCGGGTCGCCGGCGATGCCCGCGGCGAGCGCCGCCGCGCCGGTGGCCTGCGCGAGATGGGCCTGCCCTACGCCCACGATCCGGGCATCACACGCCACCTCGCCGAGTTCCTGACCCGGTTCGGCCGGATGCCGAGCCACGTGCTGTTCAACGGCGGCGTGATGAAGGCGCCGGCGCTGCAGGCCCGGATCGTCGAGTTGCTCCGCACCTGGGCCGGCCGCGACGTCGCCGTGCTCGCCGGCGCCGATCTCGATCAGGCGGTCGCGCTCGGCGCCGCGCACTACGGCCAGGTCCGGCGCGGAGCGGGCGTCCGGATCCGCGGCGGCACCGCGCGCGCCTATTACATCGGGATCGAGAGCGCGATGCCGGCGATCCCGGGGTTCGCGCCGCCGGTCAAGGCGCTGTGCGTGGCGCCGCAGGGCCTCGAGGAAGGCTCGCGCGTGGCGCTGCCCGACGACGAGCTCGGCCTGGTGGTCGGCGAGCTGGCGACCTTCCGGTTCTTCGCCGCGGCGACCCGCAAGGCCGACGAGGCCGGTGCGCTGATCGATGCCGACGCCGACGGCCTGGTCGAGCTCGACCCGGTCGAGAAGCAGGTCGAGGCCGAGGCCGACCGCGCCGCCGGCCAGCTGGTGCCGGTCCGGCTCGAGGCCCACGTCACCGAGGTCGGCACGCTGGAGCTATGGTGCGTGGCGCGCGACGGCCACGGCCGCTGGAAGCTCGAGTACTCGGTCCGCGAGCGCGAGTAGCGTATCATCATCCCCCATGGGGATGACTCCGACGTACGCGCTCGCGCATGTGTTCCTCCCGAACCTCCTGAAGCTCAAGGGCCACGCGACGGTGATGTCGGCGCTCGAGCGTCGCGATCTGGTGTTCTTCGACGGTCTGTGGACCCAGGCCCACCTCGCGCACAACCCGTTCGTCACCACGGAGACCCGCGAGGCCAGCAACACCAAGTACCGGATCGCGACGATCAGCCTGCCGACGCCGAGCGAGATGGGCGAAGCGTACATGGCCGGCATCGTGATCAAGACCAACGACCTGGTGTACATGCGGTACTTCACGCTCGAGCATGACTTCGTGCTCGCCAAGCAGTCCAACCGCACCGTGCTCGCCGAGCGCGAGGGCCAGAAGCACAGCCGGCGCGGCGACGGCCCGGCGCTGACCGGGACCCCGGAGGCCGACGCCAAGGCGTTCGTCGAGTGTTTCATGGAGCTGATCATCCCGACGAAGGTGACGCGCTACTAGGAACGCGGCCGCAAACCGCGGTACGAACGAGGTTGTGCCCGCGCGGTACCTGATCGGCATCGACCTCGGAACCACGAACTGCGCGGTGGCGTACGTCGACACCCAGGCCGCCGATCCGCGGGTCCGGGTGTTCGAGATCGAGCAGCTGGTCGCGCCCGGCGAGGTCGCGGCGCGCCGCCAGCTGCCATCGTTCGTGTACCTCGCCGGCGAGCTCGATCTGGCGCCGCACGAGACCGCGCTGCCGTGGCGGCCGGTCGCGCGGGTGGCGCCGGAAGCGCGCGACCCGCAGGCCGCGGTGTCGACCGAGGTCCGCCCGGTGGTCGGCGAGCTCGCGCGCAACCAGGGCGCGCGGATGGCGTCGCGCATGATCGCGTCGGCCAAGTCGTGGCTGTGCCACCCCGGGGTCGATCGCCAGGCGGCGATCCTGCCGTGGGGCGACAGCGACGGACCGAAGCTGTCGCCGGTCGCGGCGCAGGCGTTGATCCTCGGCCACCTCCGCGACGCGTGGGACCACGCGCACCCCGGAGCACCGTTCGCCGACCAGGAAGTCCTGGTCACCGTGCCGGCGTCGTTCGACGAGGCCGCGCGCGAGCTGACCCAGCAGGCGGCGGCCAAGGCCGGCTATCCACCGGTCGTGCTGCTCGAGGAGCCGCAGGCGGCGTTCTACGCCTGGATCGATTCGCACCGCGGCGCGGACGCCCGGCTCGGCGATGGCGACCGCGTGCTGGTGTTCGACGTCGGCGGCGGCACCACCGACTTCACGTTGATCGACGTCGGCGATGCCGGCGACGCCGACTTCACGCGGACCGCGGTCGGCGATCACCTGCTGCTCGGCGGCGATAACCTCGATCTGACCCTGAGCAAGCTGGTCGAGCAGCGCCTGGTCGCGCGCACCGGCAAGAAGCTCGACGCGCTGCAGTGGCATGGCCTGGTCCACGCGTGCCGGCTCGCCAAGGAGACCCTGCTCGCCGACGACCCACCGGAATCAGCCGGCGGCCCCCCGGGATCAGCCGGCGGCCCGGCGACGGCGCCGATCGTCGTGCAGAGCCGCGGCGCCAAGCTGATCGGCGGCACGCTGCGCGACGAGGTCACCCGCGCCGAGCTCGACCGCGTGCTGTTCGACGGGTTCTTCCCGCTGGTCGCGCGCGACGCCGCGCTCGCCCGCGGCCGCGGCGGGCTCCAGGAGTTCGGCCTGCCGTATGCCAGCGACCCGGCGGTCACCCGCCACCTCGCGGCGTTCCTGCAGCGCCACGCCGGCCGGCCGGTCTCGGCGATCCTGTTCAACGGCGGCGCGATGACCCCGCGCTCGCTGCGCGCCCGGGTGATCGCGCAGATCGCGGCCTGGCAGGACGCCGTGCCGCGCGAGTTGCCGTCGGCGATGCCCGAGCTCGCGGTCGCCCAGGGCGCCGCGTACTACGGCCTGGTCCGCAGAGGCCTCGCGATCCGGATCAAGGGCGGCACGCCGCGCGCGTTCTACATCGGCGTGGCGGCATCCGGCGGCGGCGGTGCAGGTGCGGCCGGCGACCCGGCGCGCATGGCGGTGTGCCTCGCGCCGTCCGGGCTCGACGACGGCGCCCGGGTCCAGCTCGCCCGCGACTTCCAGCTGGTCACCAACCGGCCGGTCAGCTTCCGGCTGTACTCGTCGAGCTCGCGGGCCGACGCGCCGGGCGCGCTGGTCCCGATCGGCGACGGCCGGCCCGACACGCTCGATGACGGCAGCGACCTGCTCGAGCTGCCGCCGATCGTCACCGTGCTGCGCGCGCGCGGCCGCGGCGAGGTCACGGTGCGGCTCGAGGTCCACATCACCGAGCTCGGCGCGCTCGAGATCGCGTGCGTCGAGCTGCCGGACGTCCGCGCCGGCGCCGCGGGTGCGGCGGCCGGCCCCGAGACCTGGAAGCTCGCGTTCGACATGCGCTCGGGCGGCAGCGCGCCCGGCCCCGAGGCGGCCGCGGAGGCGCACCCGCGGACCGACGACGCCGTGGCGCGGATCCGGCGCGCGTTCCAGACCGGCGACGCGCTCGCCACGCTGACCCGCGATCTCGAGACCATGCTCGACGCGCGGCGCGATGACTGGTCGGTCACGACCACCCGCGCGCTGTTCGACGCGCTGATCGAGGTCGCCGCCGAGCGCAAGAAGACCGCCGACCACGAGCAGCGCTGGCTCAACCTCGCCGGGTTCCTGCTCCGCCCCGGCACCGGCGCGCCGCTCGATGCCTGGCGCTCGCGCGTGATGTGGGGCGTGTTCAACGAGAACCTCGCGCACCCCAAGAGCGAACCCGGCAAGCTCGCGTGGTGGATCACCTGGCGGCGGATCGCCGGCGGCCTCGCCAAGGGCCAGCAGGACCAGATCTACGACCGGCTCGCCAGGCTGCTGTTGCCCAACCCGCTGCAGGCCAAGAAGCTGACCGAGGCCAAGCCGAGCAAGCAGGAGCTCGCCGAGATGTGGCGCGTGGTCGCCAGCCTCGAGCGGCTGCCGGTCCACAACAAGCTGAAGCTCGGCGACGAGCTGATCCGCCGGCTCGAGCCGCGCAAGGGCCGCGAGGACGCCGTGCACCTGTGGGCGCTGTCGCGGATCGGCGCGCGCGTGCCGCTGTACGGCCCGCTCAACGCGGTGATCGCGCCCGGCAAGATCAAGGACTGGCTGGCGCAGCTGTGCGCGTGGGACTGGCCGGAGCCCGACAAGGCCGCGTTCCCGCTCGCCCAGCTCGGCCGCCGCACCGGCGATCGCACGCGCGACCTGGACGACGCTGCCCGCGATCAGCTCGCGGCGGTGGTCCGCGCGATGCCCGGCGGCGATCGCGCCGCGGTGCTGGTCGAGCAGGTCGTCGAGCTCGAGGCCCGCGAGGAGCGGGTGGCGCTCGGCGATACCCTGCCCGCCGGCCTCAAGCTGGCGCTGGACGACTTTTGACGGCCGCGCCGCATCTCGCGGTATCCGTTGCCGAACGTCGCTCGCGGATCGCGGAACCGATCTGCGTCGCGGTACGGCCGATCCCTCGCTGAGTCCTTGCTGAGACAGCCGCTGGGGCCGCGATCACCAGCGATCCCGGGGCAATTGTGAAGTCGCCCCCGTTCGTTGTGCACCGGTTTGCACGTTCCATACAAAATGCGCGGCCAACTGCACCGAACGCGTTACGCCGGCGCTACAGCGAGCCTCCGACCGCCGCTGGCACACCGATCGCACTTGTTCCGGTCCGTGGAGCCTCGCACCGACCCGACGCCACCGATCGTGAGCTTGCCCCACTACCCGGTCGCCAGTCGCGGCCCCGCGCCGCGCGCCCTGGGGAGCGGCGCGTTCTCGAGCCCGTTGCCCTCGATGCTCGAGCTGTCGGCCGCCGCCCGCGCGGTCGCCGCCGAGCCGCTGCTGCGGCCGGCGATCCAGGTCCTGCAGCGCGAGGCCTGCGCGCTGACCCGGTCGCGCGAGGCCACGGTCGTGCTGTTCGACGGCCCCAGGCGCGAGGCCCGCACCCTGGCCGGCCCGATCACGTCGGACGAGTTCTGCGAGATCGTCACGCGCGTCGCCCGGCGCGGCAAGCGCGAGCTCTACGAGAGCGCCCTGGTCGAGCCGATCGGCAACGCCCCGGCGCGCGCCGTGATCGCGCTGTGGCGGCCCGCCGGCAGCCCGTACGAGCCTTACGACATCGCCCTTTTGTCGGCGCTGGTCGGCGGCGTCACGGCCACGGTGCACCGCCTGCTCGGCCCCGCCGGCGCGATCAGCGCGCGCCCATGAACTGCTCGGCGAACTGGCGCAGCCGGAGCACCGCCGGGATGCCCTCGCCCGACGAGAACGACAGCGACTTGGCGAACTCGATGTTGTCGGCCGCCTGCCACGCGACGTAGGCCTTGCCGGCCGGCGTGCCGAGCAGCCCGTTGAGCTTGGTCTCGTACTCGCCCTGGACCTTGGCGACCATCGCGTCGCCCTCGGCGCCGAGCCGGCCCTCGATGCCATCGGCCTCGGCGGTGACCCGGTTCTTGTACTCGAGGGTCTCGGCCTGGATGTTCTTGATCCCGACCAGGTAGCCGTCGCTGACCGACGCCGGATCGAGCCCGAAGACCTTGGCGGCATCGGCGCGCATCGCCTCGACGTCCGCCGGCGCCATCGCGGCGAGCTTGGCGCGCGCGGCGCCCGGGGTGGCCTCGGCGACCGCGAGCAGGCCGACCTGGTAGGCGCGCTCGAGCTCGGCCTGGCGCTTGACCCAGTCCTGGGTCCGCGCCGAGACCTGCGCGCTGGTGCCCTGGACATAGTTATCGAGGCTCTGCTGCACGGTCGCGAGCTTCTGCGACGCGGCGTCGAGCAGCTTGTTCTGCTCGTTGAGCTGGATCATCTGCAGCTGCTTCTCGTAGTCGGGCCGGAACGTCACCGCGCGGACCAGCACGGCCTGGGCCTCGACGTGCATCAGCCCGAGCTGGCGGTTGAGCAACTCGAGCGTCTTGGCGCTGGCGGCGAGCCGGCGATCGGTCGAGTAGAACCCGACCGAGTCCAGGGTCGCCATCTCCTCGCGCAGCACGCTGGTCGTGGTCTCCTCGGCGAGCCGCTGGTAGCGGTACAGGCCATCGGGGTCGGTCACGTGGTTCCCGGAGGCGACCAGCTGGTTGGCCTCGCCCGGCTTGATCCGGACCGGGACCGAGACCTCGAGCTCGACGGTGTTGTTGTCCTTGGTGCGGATGACCAGCGGCTTCTGCGGCCCCTTGTCGTCGTTGGTGTAGTCGAGCATGAAGTAGTTGCTCGGCAGCAGGATCATCTTGTGGACCCCGGGCAGCCGCAGGTGCCAGCCCGGCGATAGATCCTCGGCGAGCACGCCGCTCGCGGCGCTGGTCCGCACGCCGATCTCGTTGGGCGCGACGGTCGCGGTCAGCACCGCGGGGACGATCCACAGGATGATCGCGGCGATCACCACGACCTTGGCGGTCACGATCAGCTTGTTCACTTGCCACCCCCGAGGGTCTCGAGCTGGACCCGCGTCGGCGAGCCATCGTTGCGGAACGGCTGGATCTCGATCGTCACGCCCTTGAGCCGCTCGCCGAGCCGCTGCATCACGCGCTCGACCGGCTGGTTGCGGAACGCGTCGATCTCGGCGCGCCGCGACCCGTACTGCGCCTCGAGCTGGCCCTTGAGCTCGTCGGCCTTGCCCTTGTTCGCCGAGCGCGACGCCTCGCCGGCGGCGACCTTCTCGATCTTGTAGGTATCGACCTCGCGGTGGGTCTGGGTCTGCGCGGTGATCGCGGTCGCCAGCGTGTTCTCGAGCTCGGCGCGCTTGGTCTGCACGATCTTGTTCTGATCGCGCTCGACCTCGGCGAGCTTGCGGTCGCGCTCGGTCCTGGCGCGCGACAGCTCGGAGTCGATCACCGCGAGCTGGTTCTCGGTCTGGTTGCGCGACTCGATCAGATCCTCGTAGTCCTTCGAGAACCGCGGCCGCGGCGTCACGATGCTGGTGACCTCGATGCCGTGTTCGCCGAGCAGCTTGTTGAGCCGCTGCCTGGCGCGGTCCTCGGCCTGCGCGAAGCTCGTCGGGTTCGACACGCTGATCGTCGACTCGCGGCCGAACTCGTCGCGCAGGATCGATCGCGCGTACGGCAGCATCCACTCGTAGTAGGCGTGGCCGGTGCCGGAGTCGCGCAGGGTCTCGTCGGCGTGCAGCGGGATCGCGCGGAACAGCAGCGTGGTGTCGTTGAACGCGAAGCTCGAGCCGTCCGCCGCGCGGACATCGAGCTCGCGGACCTCGAGCGCGCTCTTGTTATCCTGGCCGCGCAGGTGAAACGTCTGCGGCGTGACGTCCATGATGAACACGTCGTGGATCCCGAACGGCAGGCGCACGATCAGCCCGGGCTGGGTGATCACCTCGG
>DATBBB010000455.1:0-5678 GCA_036271215.1 Kofleriaceae bacterium
TGGTGACCTCGCCTAACCCAGTGTCGGCCGTATCCCAAACGGGCACGATCCGTGCGGGGAGCGGCCGAGTCTTCGACGAAGGGCCGTCCCTACCGCGATCGAAGCGCCGACCAATTGAGGCTCGCGCTACGGCTTGCACCATAGCTCGCCGAGGGAATCGCCTCCCTGCCTTGCTTGGTGCGATGGTCGGGCGAGGAGCTGATATTTACGACCAACATATCGAATACCGCATCGACAGACAACCAAAAGATATCCAGATACGGCAGTCTCGTCATGTGGCGCGTCGCACGCGGTGCATCCCGATCGCGAGGCGTTCTGGGCGGTTTGATCGGGTCGCAGAAAGCGGCGATCTGATCTCTGGCCCGCTCGCCCAGCCCAGCGGCGGCGCAGCACGATCTCGAACAGATCTCGCTGCGCCTGCGCGCTTCCGCAGCAATGCTTCGCGGGCCGTTACCTGAAGGGCAGCGCTGACCGATCCTGCGCTCGCGGTTGGCCGCGCGGAACAAGATCACGTGCTTCTTGGCTCCCCTGCCGCGCGCTGGTTGTTTCATGGCGCTGCATTCGACGACGCAGCGCGGTCAAATACGACACCCTTTACCGTCTCCGACGGGACGCGCCGCGCTCAGTGCGGGCGTTCGCGCTGGCGCTCGACGAAGCCGACCAGGTCGACGTCGGTTGCGCGCTCGAGTGTGCCGAGGATCTCCGCGTCCGACGATCGCGAGAACACCAGGATCGGGATCTGGCCGATCCCGCTGGTATCGGCGAGCTCGCGCACGACGTCGGCGGTGCCCTCGCTCTCCGAGTCGAGCAGGATCGCGCGCGGCCGCAGCGCCCGGGCGAGTCGCGATAGCTGGACCAGCGCGCGGGTCATCGACACCACGGTGTAGCCGCGCGCCGACAGCATCATGTCCAGGTGCTGGAGCCGGCTGCGGTCGTGCTCGACCAGCAAGACCACGCCGCGCTCTTTTTCGGGCGCCGACTCCGCCGGCGGCGCGACCGCCGGCGGCGCCTGCGTGAGGCTCGAGCCCGACTCGCTCGATCGATATACCGCGAGCGCGACCTTGTTGAGTAGCTCGTCGACGTTGAACGGCTTCTCGACCACCTCGCTGGCGCCGAGCGTCGCCGGGTTGACCGACAGCCCGTGGACCGCGGTCATGATCAGCACCGGCACGTCCTCGTAGCTCGGGTCTTGACGCAGCGCCTGCAGGAACTGGCGGCCGTTCATGCCCGGCATCATCAGATCCAGCAGGATCGCGTCCGGCCGCGCGGCGCGCACGTGCGCGAGCGCGGTGTTGCCGTCGACCGCGAGATCGACTGCGTAACCCTCGTCGGTCAGCACCTGACCGAGCGTCTCGCGCACCATTGGCTCGTCGTCGACGACCAGGACCCGACGTTTTGCCATTCCGTCCACCGAGCGTACCACCAGCGACGCGCGGGGGTGTACGATTCCGGCAGATGTCAACGACATCGTCGGTGCCGACGCTGGCCCGGTCCTACGAGGCCTTGCGTCCGAGGGTGTTACAGCGCCTGCTCGAGCTGCGCGCCACGCTCGATCCGTCGCTCGGCCGGCTCGACGACGTCACCGCGCGGGCCCAGATCGGCGCCGTGCTCGATCACCTGGGCAACTTCATCGCGACCGGCGATCTCGGGCTGCACCGCGCGTTCCTTCACACGTTCCTCGCGATGCGCGCGGCCGAGGCCCAGAGCCCGGCGGCGGTGCTCGCGATGCTGGTCGCGATCGGCGACACCGCGGCGCAGGTCGCCCAGGAGGACGCGCAGTCGACGCCCGAGGGCGCCGAGTTGACCTTGCTGCTGACCCGGGTGACCGCGAGCACGGCGCGCGCGATCAACGATCTGATCGCCGAGGAGCTGTCCCGGCGCTCCGGCCAGCACACCGATCTCGCGCGCCGCGAACGCGCCGGCAAGCCGCCCGAGCCGGTCCCGCGCGAGACCCAGCCCTACGCCGCCAAGCCGCTGATCAAGGTGGGGAGCCAGGCGTCGGGCCGGGCCGCGAGCCAGGCGCCGGGTCCGTCGTCGAGCCGGGCGGCGAGCCAGGCGCCGGGTCCGTCGTCGAGCCGGGTGGCGAGCCAGGCGCCGGGTCCGTCGTCGAGCCGGGCGGCGAGCCAGGCCGCGGGCCAAGCGCCGGGTTCGTCGTCGAGCCAGGCCGCGGGCCAGGCGCCGAGTTCGTCATCGAGCCGGGTGGCGAGTCAGGCGCCGGGTTCGTCGTCGAGCCGGGTGGCGAGCCAGTTGCCGGGTTCATCGTCGAGCCAGGCCGCGGGCCAGGCGCCGGGTTCGTCGTCGAGCCGGGTGGCGAGCCAGGCCGCGGGCCAAGCGCCGGGTTCGTCGTCGAGCCGGGCGTCGAGCCAGGCCGCGGGCCAGGCGCCGGGTTCGTCGTCGAGCCGGGTGGCGAGCCAGGCCGCGGGCCAGGCGCCGGGTTCATCGTCGAGCCGGGTGGCGAACCAGACCGCGGGCCAGCCGGCGAATCAGCGGTCGAATCAACCGTCGGGGCCTGCGCCTACCAAGCCGTCGAAGCCGGGGTCGTCGGGGTCGTCGGGGTCGTCGGGGTCGTCGAGCCGATCCTCGAGCAAGTCCGGCAAGCCGCGCGAGGGCAAGCCGTGAGCCAGCCGCCGAGTATACGGATCGCCGGCGACAGCCACGTCGGCAAGGTCCGCACCGCCAACGAGGACGCGCTGATCCTCGATCCGCGGCTCGGGCTGTACGCCGTGCTCGACGGCATGGGCGGCGCCAACGCCGGCGACATCGCCTCGCAGCTGGCGCGCGACACGATCCGCGAGTTCGTCGCCCACCGCCGCGGCACGCTGGCCCCGCGCGCGCTGCTCGAGGCCGCGCTGCAGGCCGGCTCGGCCGCGGTGTTCACCGATGCCCACCAGCACCGCGAGCGCCACGGCATGGGCACCACCGCGGTGACCTGTCTGGTCGTCGATCCCAAGCACGTCGTGATCGCCCACGTCGGCGACAGCCGGGCGTACCTGCTGCGCGAGGGCCGGCTGCAGTCGCTGACCCGCGATCACACGATCGTCGAGGAGCTGGTCGATCGCGGCCTGCTATCCGCCGAGGAGGCCGAGCGCCACCCGTACAAGAACGTGCTGTCGCGCAACCTCGGCTCCAAGCCCGAGACCCGGGTCGACAGCCTCGAGCTCGAGCTCCGGCCGGGCGATCGGATCCTGTTGTGCTCCGATGGGCTCTACGGCTACGCCTCGGCGGAGGCGATCCAGTACCTGCTCGGCTCGGGCGATGCCCCCGAGCACGTCGCGCGCGACCTGATCGAGCTCGCGATGCGCGGCGGCGGCGGCGACAACGTCTCGACGATCGTGATCGAGGCGCCGGCGGCCCTGCAGAGCTCGACCCAGGTCGTGCGGACCAGCGGCGCGCTGGCATGGTGGCAGAAGCGCCAGCGCTTCCTGCAGGCCGCCAGCGACAGCGGCCTGCCGCGCAACCCGATCGTGCGCGGGCTGCCGCCGCACGAGGCGCTCGAGCTGGTCGCGCTGTCGCTGTGCCAGGCGATCTATCACGACCTCGAGAAGTCGACCGGGGTGAATGTCTGGACCTTCGCGCAGAACCTCGCGGCCGGCTGGTTCGAGCGCGGCGGCGACTGGAAGTCGGTGCGCGGCCTGGTCGATATCCTCGGCACCAGCGCGCACCTGGTGGTCGACGACATCCGCGCCGGCGACCCGCGGCTCGGGTTCCTGCTCGACATCGCGGTGTCGCGCGCGCTGATCGTCGTCGAGCTCGCGCTCGGCGGCCTGCTCGCCGAGCGGCTGCGCCAGCTCGACGCCGACCTGATCGAGCTGCACGGCGCCACGATGGACACCACCGAGCACACGACCCACGAGTCGCTCAACATGGAGGATCTGCAGGAGATCCGCGACCTCACGGAGACCCAGGATCTGCGCACCCAGACGGGCGAGCGGTTCATCGATCGCCCGACGATCCCGTTCCTGCGCCCGGATCGCCCGGTCACCAGCTCCGGCGAATCGCGCGAGGTGCTGAACGCGATCGGCCAGACGATCACGCTCGCGCGGGGCCGGCTGTCACCGCGCGGCGAGCTGGTCGGCCAGATCCTCGGGGCGCTCGAGGCCGTCGCCAACGACGGCGGCGGCAACTTCTCGGCCGCCGTGCTGTCGGCGCGCGAGCTGTACGGCGTCCGCACGGTCGACAACGCGGGCGTGATGCCGCTGTACGACGCGTTCGACAAGGCGCGGATCCTCGTCGCGTCGTGCGTCCACCAGGTCCGCGCGCCGCTGCCGATCCGGGTCCGCGTGCTGCGCGCGCTCAGCACCGCCCACCAGCGCCTGGTCGGCGCGACCACCGGCCTCGTACTCGAGGCGGTCGGCCCGTTCAGCGACCGGCTGCGCGAGGTCCAGGCGGTCACCGCCGAGCTGCGCACCGCGGTCGAGAAGGCCGAGCGCAAGCGCGCCGACCTCGAGCGCAAGTTCGCCACGATCGTCGACCCGAGCCTGCCGTGGGGCGCCCGCGGCAACACCGAATGGTGAGCCAAGCGCTATGTCCAACATCGACATGACCGAGGCCGTCCGCGTGCTGCGCGACGAGGTGCTCGACACCGCCCTGCACGGCGACCGCGAGCCCCCGGGCGCCGAAGTCTTCGAGGCGCTGCTGCGCGCGCTGTCGATCGGCGGCGAGTCGATCCCGGGCCTCGATCTGACCCTGCACGACGCGGTGGCGCGCCGGCTCGCCTGGGGCGACAGCGAGGAGGCGGTGCTCGCCGACGCCGAGCAGGTGTTCGACCGCCTGCTGGTCTCGGTCGACCGCGCGTTCCGCGATCCCGACGATCAGCTGGTCGTGATCGAGGCGGTCACCCAGGTCGCGGTCACGGTGTCACGCGTGGTCGCGATCGCCGCCGTGGCGCACGCCGGCCGCGACCGCGCCGACCGGATGCGCGAGGAGATGACCCAGCGCCAGCTCAAGGAAGTGCTCGACAAGCAGAAGGCGACGATCCAGCGCCTCGAGCACGAGCTGAAGCAAGACTTCCGGTAGCCGCGCCGGCGCCGGTCCACTCGCACCCGCTGTCAGCTGGAACTGACAAGTTCATGCCCGCGCGTCCAATATTCTGGTTCTTCCGGGATCTGCGGAGGCCCGTCGGACACGTAGCTCTGAAGCTTGGGCGAGACGGCTCGAGGCAGCTCGCAACCGGAAACATGTAAGATGTCCGACCTATGGGGAGTCCGGCAGCACAGGTGCGGCTCCTGCCGTTCGACGAGGACCGACTGTTCCGCATGGGACAGAGCGTGCGCAACCTCTACCCGACCGAGCAGACCTCGCGCATCCAGGCCAAGGTGAGTGACGCATTCCTGCAATCGCCCGTGGCACAGGTGACGACCGGGTTCGGTGGCACCGTGCCGACGGTACCGCAGCGGCTGGACGGGTAGATATGGGCGAGCGGCGTAGACATGCGCTGATCCTGGCGCGGGGGAGCAACCCCTCGCTGCGCAAGTACCGGCCGCTGCTAGCGAAGATCGAGCAGACACTGCCACGGGGGGCTCAGCTCCAGATCTGGAATGATCTGGAGATCTTCGACCGCGATAATCTTATCTACGAGATCGACGCGGTCGCGCTCGGCCATTACGGCCTGTACATGCTGGAGGTCGCGCCGCGCGCCGCGCATGCGCTCTCCGATGTGCGCAAGAAGGCGTACCTGC
>DATBBB010000456.1:0-4262 GCA_036271215.1 Kofleriaceae bacterium
CGAGCGGTGGCTGCGCTGGCTTGGCGACCACGGCGTGACGATCTGGAACTCGGTGCCGGCGCTGTTCGAGATGCTGGTCGAGCACGCCGAGGCGCTGCCGGGCTCGCTGCGGCTCGCGCTGCTATCGGGCGACTGGATCCCGGTGACGCTGCCCGATCGGGTGCGCGCGCGCGCGCCCGGGTGCCGGGTGGTGAGCCTGGGCGGCGCGACCGAGGCGTCGATCTGGTCGATCTGGTATCCGATCGACCGGGTCGAGCCGAGCTGGGTGAGCATCCCGTACGGCCGGCCGATGCGGAACCAGACGTTCCACGTGCTGGACGAGCGGTTGCATCCGCGGCCGATCGGGGTGACCGGCGAGCTCTACATCGGCGGCATCGGCCTGGCGCGCGGTTACTACGGCGATCCGACGCAAACCGCGGAGCGCTTCTTCACGCACCCGATGACCGGCGAACGGCTGTACCGGACCGGCGATCTCGGACGCCGGCAGCTGGACGGTACGCCGGACGGTACGCCGGACGGTACGCCGGACGGTACGCCGGACGGTACGATCGAGTTCCTCGGCCGCCAGGACCATCAGGTCAAGATCGGCGGCCACCGGATCGAGCTCGGCGAGATCGAGCACCACCTGCTCCAGCATCCGCAGATCAGGCGCGCGCTCGTCGATGCCCCGGGCGATCGCCACGCCCGGCGGCTCGTCGCGTACGTCGAGGCGAGCGGCGATGCGGCGCTCGCCACCGAGGCGGTGCGGAGCTGGCTCGCCGAGCGGCTGCCCGGCTACATGGTACCCGCGCAGCTGCAGATCGTGTCCGCGCTGCCGCTGACCCCAAACGGCAAGATCGATCGAACGGCGTTGCTCGCGCAGGGCGCCAAGCCGCAGGTCGCTGGCATCGACCGCGCCAGGCACAAGCTCGCGGCCGGCTTCGCGTTCACGTCGCCGGGCGACGTGTCGAGCGCGGCGATCGACCTCCCGGCCGCGACGCTCGCGTCGCCGTGGCGGCGCAAGAGCTACCGCGCGTTCGAAGGCGTGGCGCCGCGCGCCGACGTCCTCCACCGGATCGCGACCACCGAGCGGCGGCGGCCCGGCGCCCGGGCGGTGCTCGATCGCGAGCTCATCGGTGCGCTGCTCGCGGTGCTCGCGCCGGTGGCCGTGGACCACGATCCGTTGCCGAAGTACCGCTACGCCTCTGCCGGCAGCCTGTACGCCGTCCACGCGATCGTCGATGTCCCCGAGGCCATCGCCGGCATCGCGCGCGGACGCTACGGCTACGATCGCGCGCGGCATCGTCTGGTCGCGCTCGGCGCGCTCGCCCCAGGTGCGCCGTTTGCCGTGCACCTCGCGGTCGAGCTCCCGCGCATCGCGGCGCTCTACGAGGGCCTCGCCGAGGCGCTCGCGGACCTCGACGGGGGCTACCTGGCCGAGCTGTTGATCGAGCGCGCCGCGCAGCTCGGCGTCGCGCTCGCGGACACGGCCGGCGCCACCGTCGCGCCGCCGGGGCTGATCCCGCTGTGCCGGCTCGAGCGCTCCGAGCCGATGACCCGGATCGCCGCGCCCCGGCTGCACACCTGGCTGGTCGTGCGTCACGAGCTCGCCGATCTACCGCGCGGCATCTACCGGCCGAGTGCGGCGCTGGCGGCCCCCTGGGAGCGGCTCGGCGCACCGGAGCTGGCCGACGAGGATTTCCCGAACAACGAAGCGACCGCGGGGGCCGCGCCGGCCGCGCTGCTCCTGATCGGAGCCCCGGGCCCGGCTACACGGCACCAGGCCGGTCGTCTGGGCCAGCGCTGGATGGAGCGCGCAGCCGTGCTCGGCGTCGGGATGTGTCCGGTCGGCCTCATGCCGCGCGCGCCGCTCGCGTCCCTGCTCGAGCCCGATCAAGCGATCGTCCACGCGTTCCTGGTCGGGGGGATCACCGAGCAGCAAGCGCTCGCCGAGCGCTCGAGCCACGGCGCGCTGACCGGCGACACGCCGCGCGTCGCGGCATCGCCCTACGATCGCGCCGAGCTCACCGCCCGGATCGCCGCGATCGCGGCCGATCGACTGGGGCTGGCCACGGTCGATATCGATCGACCGCTGTTCGATCAGGGCGCCAACTCGATCGGCCTGGTCCAGATCCATCGCCGGCTGCGCGACGAGCTCGACCTCAAGTTCCCGCTCGTCGAGCTGTTCAACCAGTCGACGATCGCAGCGCTGGTGGCCCATCTCGACGCGCTGAGCCCACGCGACGCCGGCGCGGTGCCGGCACCGGCGCCGGCGCCGGCACCAGCCACCGAGCACGACGAGCCGATCGCGATCATCGCGATGGCGTGCCGCACGCCCGGTGACGCGGTCGATCCGGAAGGCTACTGGCAGCTCCTCGACCAGGGACGCGATGGGATCGGTCCGTTCCCCGAGCGCTGGGACACCGCGGCGCTCTACGATCCGGATCCGGAGGCGAGGGGCAAGAGCTACACGCGCGAGGGCGGCTTCCTGACCGGCGTCGATCGCTTCGACCCGGCGTTCTTCGGGATCTCGCCGCGCGAGGCGATCGCGATGGATCCACAGCAGCGCCTGCTGCTCGAGGTGGCGTGGGAGGCGATCGAGCGCGCGGGCATCCCACCGACGGCGCTGAACGAGTCGCTCACCGGCGTCTACATCGGTTCGATGGGCTCGGACTATGGATTCGGCAACCAGAGGCTCGAGGCGCTCGATGGCCATCACGGCACGGGCCAGGCCGGCAGCGTGCTGTCGGGGCGGCTGTCGTACGTGCTCGGGCTGCAGGGCCCGGCGATGACGATCGATACGGCGTGCAGCTCGTCGCTGGTGGCGCTGCACCTGGCGTGCGCCGGGCTGCGCCGAGGCGAGTGCGATCTCGCGCTGGCCGGCGGCGTGTCGGTGATGAGCACGCCGATCAACTTCGTCGAGTTCAGCCGGCTGCGCGGGCTCGCACCCGACGGTCGCTGCAAGGTGTTCTCGGCCGCGGCCGATGGCGCGGGCTGGTCGGAGGGCGTGGGCCTCCTGGTGCTCAAGCGACTCTCCGATGCCCGGCGCGACGGCAATCCCGTGCTCGCGGTGCTGCGCGGCTCGGCGGTCAACCAGGACGGTCGCAGCCAGGGCCTCGCCGCGCCCCACGGCCCGAGCCAGGTGCGCGTGATCCGCCGCGCGCTGTCGCTGAGCGGGCTTGTCCCCGACGACATCGACGCAATGGAGGCGCACAGCACCGGCACGCCGCTGGGCGATCCGATCGAGGCTGCCGCGCTCGTCGAGGTGTTCGGACCGACGCGCGACGCCGCGAGCCCGCTGTGGCTGGGCTCGAGCAAGTCGAACCTGGGCCACACGCTCGCCGCCGCCAGCGTGCTCGGCGTGATCAAGATGGTGCTCGCGTTGATCCACGAGTCGTTGCCCAGGACGCTCCACGTCGACGCGCCGACGCCTCACGTCGCGTGGGAGGGCAGCGGGCTGGCACTGTTGCGAGAGCCACGGTCGTGGCCGCGCCGCCCCGACCGGATCCGCCGCGCCGGTGTGTCGTCGTTCGGCATCTCGGGCACCAACGGCCACATCATCGTGGAGGAGGCGCCGCTCGGTGCGGGGGACGGATTCCCCGGGCCGGAGGTCGTCGATGTCGTCGAGGTCGTCGCTGGTGACCTGGCGGCACCGGCCGAGCCGGTGGTGGTGCCGGTGGTGCCGGTGGTGCCGGTGGTGCCGGTGGTGCCGGTGGTGCCGGTGGTGGTATCCGCGCGGAGCGAAGCGGCGCTACGCGGTCAGGCGGCGCGGCTGCGGGCGCACCTTTTGGCGCGCCCGGAGCTCGGGCTGGTGGACGTGGCATACTCGCTCGCGACCACGCGCTCGCAGTTCGAGCATCGCGCGGTGGTGGTGACGCCCGATCGGCGAGCGCTGCTCGAAACGCTCGAGGCGGTGGCTCAGGGCGAGCCCGCGGCCGGGGCGGTGGTGGGGGAGCACGCGGGGGGCGGCAAGCTGGTGTTCGTGTTCCCCGGCGAGGGGTCGCAATGGCCGGGGATGGCGCGCACGCTGCTGGCGACCGCGCCGGTGTTCCGCGACCAGGTCGTGGCGTGCGAGCGAGCGCTGGGCCGCCACGTCGAGTGGTCGTTGCTCGGGGTGCTGCGCGGCGAGCCGGGAGCGCCCTCGCTCGATCGGGTGGATGTGGTGCAGCCCGCGCTGTTCGCGGTGATGGTGGGGCTGGCGGCGCTGTGGCGTGCGATGGGGATCGAGCCGGATGCGGTGGTGGGGCACAGCCAGGGGGAGGTCGCGGCGGCCTGCGTGGCGG
>DATBBB010000457.1:0-6717 GCA_036271215.1 Kofleriaceae bacterium
CAGGCGACACCGAAGGCATCACAGTCACGCTCGTGACATGTGCAGAGGTGACCTCTTGCTCCAGCAGCCGCGGCCGATTCAAATATAACAACACAACGCCTGCGGCGAGTATCGAACCTCCAACAATATACCCGGTCACCGCGAACTCCTGTTGGTGGGTCGCAGTGGTTAATTTGGCATTTAATTTAGTGTTGATTTTAGAATTGATATTATCCAATCCACATCCATTCGGGCAATATCTTCGAAAACTATCATCGTAGGCGTTAAAATTGGACTTCGACAGCGCATGGAGCATGCCGCTTCCGGCTGCGATCGCTGTTCCGACGCCGATAACGGCCCACGGCTTCCATGGCGCCCAGCGGCGCCCGTTCTCGGCAACCTCGCTGAGCGTGACCAGGTTCAGATCGAGACTCTTGGTCTCGCCGGATGCGACCGTCAAGCGGCGAGCCTGGGACAAGTATTCCGGCTTCCTCGCCGTGACCTCGTGAGCGGTGGCCTTGGCCCAGCCTTCGTAGCTGCCGGGGCCCGTGAACAGCAGGACGCCATCGAGGCTGACCTCGGCGCCAGTGGTCTGGCAGGTGATGCGGATCTTGCCGAGCGTCTGGGCAAGCTGGGCGAGCTTCTTCTGGGCGGTCTGGAACCACTCGGTGCCGAGCGGTCCTTCGCCGTACTTGAGGGCCAGCTCGAAGCTGGCACGCGCCTCGACGTCCTCGCCAAGGCTGAGCTGGACGAGTGCGAGATTGAAATAGATCGACGGGTGCTTCCAGTGGGTGAGCGCGCCGGTGTATTGCTCGGCCGCGCGCGCGAGTAGCGGAATATCGAACAGCCGGTTGCCCTCGAGGAACATGTCGAGTGCGGTCTGGCGCTCGGCGACCGGGACTCCCTTGCTCCAGGGTTTGTCGTCGCCTTCGATTACCTGCGGCGTGTTCGCTTGCGGTGTAGCTGGCGATGGCGCGCTTGGCGGTGGTGCGTTTGCCGATGGCGCGCCTGGCAGCGGTGCGTTCGCCGGTTGCGCGTGGAGTGGCGCGCGAGCGTAGGCCAGGCTCATCGCCAGGGCCGCAAGGCAGATCCGTCGCTTGGATGGTTTCATATCGGCGTGGCCTGGCGCGGTCGGGGCCGCGCGTCGAGTCAGTTGTTGATCAGGATGTTCGGGATGATCTTGGCGCCCTGGGTCTGGGCCTGGAGCTCCTGGACGCGCTGCTTTTCCTGGTCCAGGAGCACCGCGAGCTCGGATTCGGCCTTCTGGGCCGCCTCGGCGGCCTTGCGCGCGGCGCTGGCGGCCGCGGTCGCGCGCTGCTTGCTGTGCTGCTCGAGCCGCTTGGAGGCCTCGGCGCGCAGCCGGGCTTGCTCGGCCTCGGTGCGCGCCCGCTCGGCGGCGGTGACCGCGGCGAGTAGCTCGGCGTTCTTGGATTCGAGCTTCTGGTTGGCCGCCGCGGTGTTGGCGCGCTCGGTCTTGGCGGTCTGCTCCGCCGCCTTGGAGGTCTGCTCCGCCGCCTTGGCTGCCTCCTTCGCGGCCTCGGTCTGCTTGAGCTGGTCCTCGACCCGGTGCGCCTGCGCGGTGGCCTCCTGCTGCGCGTTGCGGATCATCACCAGGCCGATGCCGGCGGCAACCACGAGCGCCGAGAGCAAGGTCAGGGCGGTGATGACGCCGATCCGCGTGCGGCGCGTTGCCTTGGCCGCCAGCGAGAACACGGCGTCGAGGTAGGCGCGTTGCTGGGCGGGGAGCTCGCCGCGATACCGGCTGTGCCACAGCTTGGCTTCCTGCATCGCCTCGCCGCGCCACAGGAGGCCGGCCGGCCGGCCCTTGGCCTGCCATTGCTTGGCCGCGTTGCGCAGCTGGTCGAGGAACGCCGCGTCCTCTTGCGTCTCATCGAGCCAGTGCCGCAAGGTCGGCCAGCTCTGGATCAGCGACTCGTGGACCAGCTCGATCGTGCCGCCGGCGTTGGTACCACCGGCGTCATTGGCGGTGGTCTGGCCGACGAGCAGGCGCGATCGGACGAGCCGGTCGACGACCCGATGGAGCTCGTTGGCGTCAGGTGACAGCTCGTGGAGCTCGCTCACCGGCACGATCGCCCGCGTGCGTTCCGGCGTCACCAGGCGCAAGAACAGCGACCGCACGAGGGTTTGCTCGCGTGCCGAGCACTCGGCGAGCACCGCGTCGGCGTGGCTCGCCAGCGCGCCCGCAATCCCACCGATCCGGTCGTAGCTCTCCGCCGTCAGCAACCGGCGGTCGCGATCCCGCATCTCCCATAGCTGGCTCGCCGCGAACTGGAGCAGCGGCAGCGCGCCCGGCGTGTGCTCGAGGTGATCGAGCATCGACTCGATCATCCGCGGGGTCTCGAACTGGTAGCCCGCCATCTCCGCCGGCTGGCTCAGCGCGTCGCGCAGGCCGTCGCGGTTCGGCGGGGTCAGGAAGTACAGGCCATGGGTCAGCTCGGCCATCAGCGCCGGCGCCTCGGCGACGTGATCGAGGAAGTCCGAGCGCAGCGATAGCACCAGCCGCAGCGGCGTGGTCACGTCGTCGCACACCCCCGCGAGACACGCGGTGAACGCCTGCCGCTCGCGCGGATCCGCCACCTGCGTGTACAGCTCCTCGAACTGATCGACGAACAACAGGATATGCTGGTTGCGGCTGCGCGCCCGGCTGCGCAGCGCTGCACCGAGGAAGCCGGGCTCGCTGTACAGCCGCGCGATCACCTCGCTCTGCTGCGACAGATCCCCATGGACCGTCGTGGACATGCTGGCGTTGGTGCTCATCATCGGCGCGAGCGCGTAGGCCAGCGCCGCCATCGGGCTGCGGCCCGGCCGCACCACGATCGTCGACCAGTGCTCACCCGAGGCCTTGAGCGCGGGGACCACGCCGGCGCGCACGAACGATGACTTGCCGACGCCAGAAGGCCCGACGATGCCGAGCAGCGGCACGTCGCGCAGCCGGGCGACCGCCGCCGCCACATCGCGCGACCGGCCGAAGAACCGGTGAGCGTCGGACTCCTGGAATGACTTGAGGCCGGCGTACGGGCTCTCGTCCGAGCGCAGCCGCCGCACGTAGCGCCCCGGCAGCAGCGGCTCGAGCGAGTCCAGCAACTCGCGCGCAGTCGCGATCCGCTGAGCTCTCGGCTTGCGCAGACAGCGATCAATGATATCGGCGAGCTCGTCGGGAAGATCCGGACACACGCCGCGCACGCTCGGCATCGGCTCCTGGAGCACCCCGGTCACCATCAGGTCCCAGCCTCGGAGCGGCGCCAGCGGGTGCTGCCCCGAGACCATCTCGAACAACAGCACACCGATCGCCCACAGGTCGGTCTGGTGATCGACCTTGCCGCCACCGCCGCCCCACTGCTCCGGTGACATATAGGGCAAGGTCCCGATCAGCGTGCCGCGGCGGGTCAACTCGCGGGGCGGACCGGCGTGCGAGTCACCGGTCCGAGCAGCACTCTGGATCAGCCCGGTATCCAGCTCCTCGCCGTGGACGAGCTTCGCAATCCCGAAGTCGAGGACCTTGATCGTGCCGGCATCGGTCACGAAGATATTGTCGGGCTTGAGATCGCGATGAACGATGTTGTGAGCGTGCGCAACGGTGAGCGCGCGGACCACAGGTACCATGAGCTCGACAACCTGAGCCGGTGGCAACTTACGACCATCCTGTAACAGGTGGGCAAGCGGCGCGCCCTGGAGGTACTCGAGCACCATGAACGGATTTCCGTCGTGCTCGCCGACCTCATGGATCACAATAATATTTTCGTGACTGCACTGCGCGGTCGCCTTGGCCTCGAGGATGAAGCGCGCGACCAGCTCGGGCTCCTTGTGGCCATAGACAAACTTGATCGCTACCTTGCGGCCGAGCTTGGTATCGCGTGCCGAGTACACCGCACCCATCCCACCCCGCCCGAGCTCTCGGATGATCTCGTATTGCCCGATCCGCGAGCCGGCCACTGGCAGCGCAATGTCGTCAGAGGCCTCGACCAGACTCTGCGCATCCACCGCCGATGAAGATGGCGTAGCCAGTACCGATGCTACCGACGAGGAGGGGGCCTCGCGAACAGGTACGACGGCAGGCTTGCCAGGCTCGCTCGTGACAGCGGGTGCCATATCACGTTGCACCTTATCACCAGGAGATTGCATCTGGCAAATCTCTATCAGCAAGACACAAGTAATATTGTTCGCAGGATCATTATATGTCAGTACTGAAAATCTGAATGTACGACACTGGTCCGCTGCGAGTGCGACGTTATGCGGCAGCGATATACGTTGACGATATTTACTACAGGCACGCGGGTCACGACGATCGCCTTCACCGTCGAGAGCCAGGGCACGAGCCAGAATGGATTGCGAGCCTTGAAGCAGATGAACCGATGTCCCAATGCCCCAGACACTGACAAACGTCGACGAGTCCACGAACCGTCAGCCAGGATCTGGCAACTTGGGCACCCGCCACATGAGCCGCCCCAGGCTCGGCGTGTACCCCGCCACGATCCGCCCGGCCCGCGACGAGCTCATGCGCTGCGCGCGGTGACGAACCCGCCGGCGACCTGACACACCGGCGCCGGTGGACGTACAATTTTCGCGTTGGCTGGATCTGACTCTCGGCTGTCTCGGTTCGTGCGTTCGCTGCGGCAGCGGCTCGGGGCCGCGCTGCGCTGGCTCGCGCCGAGCGCCGCCGCCGGGTGTGCCGGGGCGCTGATCGCCGGGCTGGTCGACGGCCGGACCGCGGCGGGGCCGATCGGGCTGGTGGCGACCGCCGGGTTCGTCGCGCTGATCGGCGTGCCGGGGCTGGTGGTCGCCGCCGCGATCGTCCGCGGCCTGGTCGCGGCGTGGCAGCCGGGCGCGCTGGCCGACCGGCTGACCGACCCCGACGGTGCGGCGCCGCGGCTCGCCGGCTGGGTCGCGGTGATCTGGCTCGGCGCGCTGGCGCTCGCGGCGGCGATGTTCCAGAGCGTGTGGCTGCTGGCGGCGCACACCGCGTTCAAGCCGCTGGTGACCAGCTTCCTCGAGCCCGCGTTCGCGGTCGCCGTCACGCTGGGCATCGTCGCGCTGTCGCGGCCGTGCGCGCGGCTGTTCGCGTGGCTCGCCGGCCGGATCGATGCGCGGTGGCGCCGCACCGGCCGCCGCACGCTGCTGCGCCCGCGGATCATCGTCGGCGCGCCGTTCGTCGCCGCGGCCGCGGTGGTCTACGTGCGGTGGCGCGCGCTGATCAAGCCGCAGATCGGCCCGTTCGATGTCACGCCGATCTACGCGCCGCTCGCCGGGCTCGCAGCCGCGGTCGCGCTGCACGCGGCGTGGCCCCGGCTCGGCCGCGCACGCAAGCCCACCGGGGCGGTCCTCGCCGTCGCCACGCTGGCGGTGCTCGCGGTCGCCGCCGCGATCCCGTTCACCCGGCCGTCGCTGACGCTCGAGATCTGGGGCGATCAGCCGGTCGCCGGCCTGGCGATCGAGGCCGTGTTCGACCTCGAGGCGATCCGCACCCGGATCTCGATGGTCGAGTTCCGCCCCGAGCCGGCGCCCGGCGCGCCGCACCCCGACATCGTGCTGGTCACGATCGACACCGTCCGCGCCGATCACACCCCGCCCTACGGCGGCGCCGCCGACATGCCGGCGCTGCGCGAGCTCGCCGCGCGCGGCACGGTGTTCGACTGGGCGTTCTCACCGAGCAACGTCACCCGGCGCTCGGTGCCGTCGATCGTGATCGGCCTGGCCCCCAACCACGTGCGCGGCCGCGTGGTCGGCTGGGCGCTGCGCGTCGATCCGCGCCACGTGCTGCTCGCCGAGCGGCTGCGCGCCGGTGGCTACGACACCGCGGGCTTCATGTGCTGCCAGGGGTTCTGGGGCAAGGAGTTCCACACCGGGCTCGAGCGCGGCCTCGACCACCTCGAGATCGACGCGCGCGGCCCCGCGCTCGCCCACGCGGCGAACACCTGGCTCACCGCGCGCGACCAGCGCCCCGATCGCCCGCCGCTGTTCGTGTGGATGCACATCATCGAGCCCCACAACTGGACCCAGGGCAACCTCGGCGCGCGCAACGACATCGATCACCGGCTCTACGATCGCGCGCTGACCGCGTCGGATCAGATGCTCCAGCAGGTGCTCGCCGCGTTCGCCCACCGCGCCCCGGACCGGATGCCGATCGTGATCGTGACCGCCGACCACGGCGAGGCGCTCGGCGAGCACGGCCAGCCGTTCCACTCGACCGATCTGTACAACTCGCAGATCCGCGTGCCGTTCGTGATCGCCGGCCCCGGGATCAAGCCCCAGCACATCGCCGAGACCGTCAGCGTGACCGATCTCGTGCCGACGGTGCTCGAGCTCGCCGGGTTCGTCGCGCCGCGCGGCCCCAGCGTCGACGGCCGCTCGCTCGCCGACGTCGCGACCGGCAGCCACGCCGATGACCCCGACGGCGGGTTCGCGTTCGCCGCGATGGTCAAGGATCGCTCGAACCCCGGCGGCATCACCGCGATCGTCAAGGGCCGCTGGAAGCTGATCGACAACCACGACACGTTCGAGCTCTACGATACCCGCGCCGACCCCGACGAGCGCGCCAACGTCATCGCGCAGCACCCGCAGGAGGTCAGCGTGCTCCGCAAGCTGCTCGACGAGCGCACGGCCGACGGGCGATCGCCGTTTCACTGAAAGCCCGCCCGCGCCGGCAGTATTCAGCTTCAGTTTCGGTGATCTGGCGCCTCGTGACGACGATCGCGACGGAAGCTGCGGTTCACTGATACC
>DATBBB010000458.1:0-92760 GCA_036271215.1 Kofleriaceae bacterium
GCGCTCCGCAGCTGGCTCGACCCGCGCGAGCTGGTAAGGCTCGGCAGCGCCATGCGGAACCGGACGTCGCACCTGTTCGAGGGCATGTTCGAGCCCCAGGCGCTGCCTCCGCCGGCCGCCGGCGCCGAGCCGCCGCGAGCCCCGGCGCCGGTCGCGCCTGCCGAGCCGGTGGTGCCCGCGGCCGCTCCCGGCCCCACGGCCGACCCGAAGGGCCGGTCATGACCGATCCGCGCGCCGAGCTGATGTCGATCCGGCGGACCGATCCGCGCGAGATGCAAACCCTCGCGTTCGCCCTGCTCGCCTCGCTGCTGCTGTGGAACCTACCGTCCGGCGGCCTGCTGCTCTACCCGTTCAAGCTGCTCGCGACCTGGCTGCACGAGCTGTCGCACGGCCTGGCGATGCTGATCAGCGGCGCCGGGTTCGATCACGTGCTGATCTACCGCGACACCAGCGGGCTGGCGTACGCCGACCGCGAGGCGGGCGACATCGGCAAGGCGGTGATCGCCGCCGCCGGCTACATGGGTACGCCGCTGTGGGGCGCTGTGCTGCTCGTCGTGACCCCGAACGCCCGGCTCGCCCGCTGGGCGCTGCTCCTGCTCGCCGCGCTGCTGATCGGCACCGCGGCCACGGTGATCGACTCGCCGGCGCCGGACACGTTCGGGCCATGGGCGATCGGCGCGATCGGCGTGGCGTGCGCCGCGGCGGCGCTGCTGGTGCCGGCGCGCTGGCGGCTGGTGATCGCCCACTTCATCGCCGCGCAGGCGTGCGTCAACGCGATCCTCGACATCCGCGTGCTGCTGCGGCCGTCGCAGGTCGTCGGCGGCCAGGTCGCCGGCGCGTCCGACGCCCACAACATGGCGGCGGCGACGTTCGGCACCACCGCGACCTGGGCGGTGTGGACGTGGGCGGTGATCTGGCTTTTGTGGTCGCTCGGCGTGCTCTACGTCGCGCTCCGGCTCAGCGGCGCGCGCGTGCTCGCCCAGATCCTGCCGCTCGCGCGCGGCGAGCCGCACGGTGACCACCGCTCGGCGCGGCTGGCGGCGCACCGCGGGCCGCCGGCGGTGCGCTGGGTCATGGGGACGCGGGTGCGGTCGAGGCGATCAACCCCGCGACGAACCCCGGCGCGGCGCTGGCGACGGTTTCGGGCACCTGGATCGCCATGACGATCGTCGTATCGGCGAACGCGCGGTCGCACAGGATCACGCGCATCCGCTGGCGGTAGCCGAGATCGTCCTCGGGCCCGAGCGCCGCCAGCTCGCGGCCGTCCCAGCCCGCCGGCAGCGCGACGATCGGATCGTGCACCATGCGCAGCTCGCCGATCTCCTTGGCGGACCGCTGGCCCTCCTCGGCGATCCACACCGCCAGCTGCGACGCCGGGTCGCCGCGCGCCATCCGCGCGAGCTTGACGACCACCAGCTCCTCGGGCTGGAGCACGTGGGCGGGCTCGGGCTTACCGTCGATCGTCGTCGGTGGGGTCGACAGCCACGACGCCGGCACGGTGATCGCCACGCCGTCGGCGATCCGGCGCGCGGTGCCGCCGCGGGTCAGGCTGGTGACGAGCGGGGTCCCGATCACGAGCACGGCGGCGGTGATCGCGAACACGCCGAACCCGAGCGCCATCGCCCGACCGAGGTAGAGCCCGGCGCGCGCCCACTTCGCGTGCGGCGACAGCGCCGCGCCGAACGCCGCGCCGGCGACCAGCCCGGCGGCGTGCGCCCACTGGTCGATCGCCGGATACAGGAAGCCGTAGCCGAGCTGGCCGACGGTGATCGCCGCCAGCGCGCCCCACATCCCGCGCTTCCACGCCACGAGGTAGCGATCGCGGTGCCAGGTGATCTCGACGAACACCGCGCCGAGCAGGCCGAACACCGCGCCCGACGCGCCGGCCGAGATCCCGACCGGCGACGCGACGTAGCTCGCGAGCGAGCCCGCGATCCCGGCGGCGCCGAACACCGCGATCGTCCGCGCGCTGCCGAACATCTCCTCGGCGAGCCGGCCCAGCACGACCAGGCCGAGCGCGTTGAGCAGGAAGTGCACGGTGCCGACGTGGAGGAACAGGCACGCGATCAGCCGCCACCACTCGCCGCCGGCGATCATCGCGTGGACCAGCGCGCCGGCCCGGGTCAGCACGCCGATGTCGCTGGTCTCGCCGATCCCGAGCGCGACCGAGGTCCACACCGCGACCAGCACGCCGGTCAACAGCCAGGTCGCGCGCGATCCGATCCGGCGCGGCACCGGGACCAGCGCCGGTAGCGGCGCGGCCTCGACCCGCGCGACGACCTCGAGCGCGACCGGGGCGAGCGCGACCGGGGCGAGCGCGGCGGGCGCGCCAGCCGCCGCGGGCGCCGGGGCCGTGCCGGACAGCCGGGCGAGCGCCAGATCGATCAGCTCGCGCGGCCGGCCGTGCGACCGGCCACGCGCCTTGCGGTACGCGGTGACCGCGGCCGCGCGATCGCCGCGGTGCTCGAGCGCGACCGCGACCCAGTAGGCGCGCGCGGCCCGCGTCATGTGGCGCGACCGGCGCGCCACGACCAGCGCGCGGACCGCGTCGAGCCGGCCGGCGAGCGCGAGGAACATCACGCGCGAGCGGTGGATCCACAGCGCGGCGTCGTCGCGGCCGGCGCACACGTCCTCGAGCTTGGCCAGCATGCGCGCCGCGTGCTCGAGATCGCCGACCCGGCCGTACGCGCCGAGCAACTCGACCCACACCGGGGGCGCGAAGCCGAGCGCCTGGCGCAGCGAGCCCTCGACGTTGTGGGTCGCCGGCGCGGCGAACAGGTGGGCCTCGGCGTGCGCGATCGCGTCGGCCCAGCGATACGCCGTGAGGTACAGCATCGTGATCCGCTCGTCGATCGCGAGCCGCGCCTCGGGCGGCGCGCGGTCCTTGGCCGCAGTCAGCGCATCGACCGTCTGCTCGATCCGGCCTTCGCGGATCTCGGTCATCGCGCGGACCAGCGCCTTCTCCTCGGCGATCCCGGCGCCCGGGACCAGGATCTCGGCGAGATCGAACAGCCGGCCGGCGAGCCGGGGCCGCTCGTCGGCGACCAGCCGGCGCGCCGCGACCCGGACCAGCGGGCCGATCACCAGCAGGCACGCCCCGGCGCCGGCGCCGATCGCCCCGGCCACTCCGAGCCAGCCGGCGTCGACGTGACGGCCGAGCAGGCCCAGGCCGGCGAGCACCGCCGCGCCGAGCTGCATCGCGCCGAACGTCAGCGTCGTGGTCGGCGAATGGCGCAGGAAGAACCAGCCCCAGTAGCCCGCGGCGATCACGACCGAGATCAGGGCAAGCTCGTAGATCACGGCGGGCCTAGTTCTCCGACCAAGGCATGATCGCTCAGGCGGGCTGCTCGACGAACGCGCCGAGCTTGCGGAACTTCTGGTAGCGGCGCTCGATCAGCTCGGCCGGCGGCAGCTCGGCGAGCTCCTGGAGATGGTGCTTGATCGCCGCCCGCAGCTTGGCCGCGGTCGCCGCCGCATTGCGGTGCGCGCCGCCCGGGGCCTCCTGAACGATCTCATCGCACACGCCGAGCTGGACGAGGTCCGGCGCGGTCAGCTTGAGCTGGGTCGCGGCCTCGCTGATCTTCGCCGGATCGCGCCACAGGATCGACGCGCAACCCTCGGGCGAGATCACCGAGTAGATCGAGTACTCGAGCATCAGGATCCGGTCGGTCACGCCGAGCGCGAGCGCGCCGCCCGAGCCGCCCTCGCCGATCACCACCGAGATCATCGGGCAATCGAGGCTCGCCATCACCTGCAGCGCCTTGGCGATCGCCTCGGCCTGACCGCGCTCCTCGGCGCCGAGCCCGGGGTATGCGCCCGGGGTATCGATGAAGCACAGGATCGGCCGGCGGAACCGCGAGGCGAGCCGCATCAGCCGGGTGGCCTTGCGGTAGCCCTCGGGGCGCGCCATCCCGAAGTTCCGGTGCATGTTTTCCTTGGTGTTGCGGCCCTTCTGGTGGCCGAGCACGAGGACCTCCCACTCGTCGAACGTGGCGAGCCCGCCGACGATCGCCGGGTCGTCGCGGAAGCTGCGGTCGCCGTGGAGCTCGATGAAGTCGTCCATCAAGAGGCCGACGTAGTCCATCAGGTACGGCCGGCCCGGGTGACGCGCGAGCTGGACCTTCTGCTGCGCCGACAGGTCGGCGAAGATCTCTTTCTGGAGCCGGCGCGCCTTGTGCTCGAGCCGCCGGATCTCGGTCCCGAAGTCGATCGAATCGGTCGACAGCCGCTGGAGATCCGCGATCTTGCGCTCGAGATCGATGATCGGCCGCTCGAACTCGAGGATCATCCGGTCGGACGCGACCGACGGGGCCGGAGACGCCGGAGAGGCAAGACTATCAGTGGCCATAAAGTGGGATGCCGAGGCGGCCGGTGAGCCGGCTAGAGCCCTGCTAGGTACCGCTCCAGGTCGGCCAGGTCAACGGCGGCAGGATCTCCGTGCCAGCCGATCGCTTGATCGGCGCGGTACCACGATAGCTGACGTCGCGCGTAATGCCTTGAATTCCTTTTGATCAGCTCGATCGCCCGCGGCCGTTCGACGCGGCCGTCCAGGGTATCGTGAAGCTCGGCATATCCGATCGCCTGCTGTGACCGAAGTGGCGGGCGGTACCCGGCGGCGCGCAGCGCGGCGACCTCGCGCTCGAGGCCGGCGGCGATCATCGCGTCGACCCGGCGGTCGATCGCGGCGTACAGCGCCTCGCGCTCGGGTGACAGCCCGACCAGCCGGGCCTCGTAGCGCGGCGGCGCCGACTTGTGATCGTGCCTGGCCTGGTGCGCGCTCATCGGCTCGCCGGTCAGCCGGAAGACCTCGAGCGCGCGGATGATCCGCTTGCCGTCGTTGCGGTCGATCCGCCCCGCGGCGACCGGATCGATCGCGGCGAGCTCGGCGTGGAGCGCCGCGGTGCCGGCGCGCGCGGCGCGCTCGGTCAGCTCGGCCCGCAGCTCGGGCGAGGCCGGCGGCCCCGCGAACAGCCCGAGCAGCAGCGCGCGGACGTAGAGCCCGGTGCCGCCGCACACGATCACCGGCGCGCCGCGCGCCCACGCGCCGGCGATCGCGCGGTCGGCGAGCTCGACGAACCGCTGCGCCGTCATCTCCTCGTCGGGCTGGACGACGTCGACCACGTGGTGCGGCACGGCCGCGCGCTCGGCCGCGGTGACCTTGCCGGTGCCGATGTCCATCCCGGCGTAGACCTGCTGCGAGTCGGCCGACACGACCTCGCCGCCGGTGTGCGCCGCGAGCCGCATCGCGAGCCGGGTCTTGCCGGCGCCGGTCGGTCCGACGATGACGACGAGCCGGGGCATTGCGCGAGCTTACGTCACTTACCGCCCGAACCGGCGACCGATCTCGGTCAGCGGCAGGCGCAGCAGCACCGCGCGGCCGTGGGGCGCCGGCAACGTCAGATCGACGCCGTCGAGCGAGCGCAGCAGGGCCTCGGCCTCGCTCGGGGTCAGCCGATCGCCGGCGCGCACGACCGAGTGACACGCGATCTCGCCGAGCAGCGCATCGATCCGGGCGGCGTCGGCCTGCGCGGCGTCGCTCGGAGCGCCGTCCGCAGCCCACACCGCGAGCAGCTTGCGCAACAGCTGCGCCGGATCGCCGTGACCGCCGGGACCGCTGTGGCCGCCGTGGCCGTGGCGCAGCACCGCCGGCACCGCCTTGACCGCGAGCGTCGCCGGCCCGAACGGCTCGACCTCGAACCCGACCTGCGCGAGCAGCCCGCCGACCCGCGCCACCAGCGCGAGCTGCGCCGGCGTGGCGTCGAGCGTGACCGGGAACAGCATGTTCTGCACGGCGACCCGCGGCTCGCTACCGCCGGCGTGCCGCGCGCGCAGCCGGCCGAGCTCGACCCGCTCGTGCGCCGCGTGCTGATCGATCAGCACCAGCTCGCCGTCGCCCTCGCAGGCCAGGTATGTCAGATCGACCTGGCCGAGGTAGCGCAGCTGCGAGAAGTAGCCCGGCGCCGCGGCCGGCGCGCCCGCGGACTCCCGCCCACTTGCAGAGCGCACGAACGGCGAGGCGATCACCGGATCGATCGCGGAGCCGGGCGCGGAGCCGGGCGCGGGACCGGACGCGAGGCCCAGCGCGGGGCCGCCCGGCGAATCGCCAGGCGCGTCGCGCTCGTCGGGTTCGTCGGGCGACGCCCCCGGGCGGCCCGCACCCCCGCCCGCGCCTGCGCCTCCGACCGGTGCGCTGTCCGACGCCCAGCGCAGGTGCGCGTAGCGATCGGGCTGGTCCGAGCCCGGCGGCACTGCGTAGCGGAACCCGCCCGGCCGCCCGGAGCCTTGCGCCGCGCTGGCTTCACCGCCCGCGCTGTCCGCGCGACCGGCGCCGCCCGCGCTGCCTGGGTCGGGGCCTTGCGCCGCGCTGGCCTCACCGCCCGCGCTGTCCGCTCGACCGGCGCCCCCTGCGCTGGCTGGGTCGGGGCCTTGCGCCGCGCTGGCCTCACCGCCCGCGCTGTCCGCTCGACCGGCGCCGCCCGCGCTGCCCGGTTCGGCCTCGCCGTCGCCACGGACCTCGCGCGCCTCGCGCGTCTGATCGCGGAGGTGGCGCGCCCAGTCGCGCGGGCTGCGGCCGGCAACGCTCGCCCCGCTCGCGGCGGCCCCCGCGGTCGATGGCGCGGCCGATCGCGCGGCGGCCGGCGGCTTCGCCGGGTCCGGCAAGTCCAGCGATCGCTGGGCGCCGGTCGGCCCGGCCAGCGGCCACGGGATCGCCGCCTCGGCACCGGCCGCGAACCCGAGCGAGACCTGCCGCGACTTCATCTGCGCGACGTGGCGCTCCGACAGCTGGGTCGCCTGGCCGTCGAACGGCAGCGCCGGCGGCGCCACGCTCGCCAGCACCTGCACCGGCCCGGCCCCGCCCGCCTCGTCGCGCCAGCGCGCCGCCGCCACGCCGGACTGCACGACGTGGCGCACCGCCGCGGTCACCGCGGCGAGGTCGGCGAACCGGACCTCGAGCTTCTGCGGGTGGACGTTGACGTCGACCGCGCCGGCCGGCACGTCGAGCAGCACCACCGCGATCGGATACCGGCCGCGCGGGATCAGCTCGCCGTAGCCCATCGCCAGCGCGTGCAACAGGCCGCGGTCGCGCACCGGCCGCCGCCCGACGAACAGCTGGACCCCGCGCGCGGTCGCCTGCGCCAGCTCCGGCGCACCGAGATAGGCGGTGACCCGCACGCCGGACTCCTCGCCGAGCGCCGGGATCAACCGGCCGGCGATCCGCGGCCCGAGCAGCGCCTGGGCGCGGGCCAGGCCGTCGCGATCGGGCGGCGTGTCGAGCGCGGTGCGGCCGTTGTGCTTGAGCCGCAGGTGGAGCCGCGGGTACGCCATCGCGACCTTGGCGACCAGCTCGGTGACGTGCGACGCCTCGGTCGCCTCGCCCTTGAGGAACTTCAGCCGGGCGGGCTGGTTGTACAGCAGGTCGGTGACCTCGACGGTGGTGCCGACCGGCGCGCCGGCCTCGCTCACCGAGAGCCGCCGGCCGGCCTCGAACGTGATCCGGGTCGCAGCGTCGTCCCCGGCGCGCCGCGTGGTCAGGGTCACCCGCGACACGCTCGCGATCGACGGCAGCGCCTCGCCGCGGAACCCCATGCTCGCGATCCCCCACAGATCGTCGACCTCGCGCAGCTTCGAGGTCGCGTGGCGCTCGAACGCGAGCACGGCGGCCTCGGCGCTCATCCCGCAGCCGTCGTCGCTGACCCGGACCAGCGCCCGCCCGCCGGCGGCGACCTCGACCGTGATCGTCGCCGCCCCGGCGTCGATCGCGTTGTCGACCAGCTCCTTGACCACCGAGGCCGGCCGCTCGATGACCTCGCCCGCCGCGATCTGGTCGATCACGTGCGGCGCCAAGACCGCGATCACCGGTTCCACCCAAGGATCGCTAGCACACGGCGCTGACCCGGTGCCCCCAAGTTGCGCTATAAGGCGCGCATGGCGACCTCCCCGGCGACCTCCCTGTCCGGCCGCGTCGTGGCGGTCACAGGTGCGTGCACCTTTCTCGGCGACCAGCTGCTGCGCCGGCTCGAAGAGGATCCGCGGTACACGCGCGTGCTCGCGCTCGACGTCCGCCCGCCCGGCCTCGCGCCCGGCGGCAAGACCGAGTTCGTCAAGATCGACCTGACCCAGCCGACGATCGACGGCGAGCTCGCGACCCTGCTCGAGCGCCATCGCGTCGATACCTTCGTCCACGGCGCGTTCCTGTCGCACCCGACCCACGCCTCGGAGTGGGCGCACGAGCTCGAGGACGTCGGCACGATGCACGTGCTCAACGCGTGCGCCGGGGTCGAGCCGCGCCGGCTGATCATGGTGTCGACCACGCTGGTCTACGGCGCCCACCCCAAGAACCCGAACTTCCTGGTCGAGGACGCCGAGCTGCGCGGCCACCGCGACTCGCGGTTCGTCAACGACAAGGTCCGCGCCGAGCGCCAGGTCCAGCGGTTCGCCCGCGAGCACCCGCGGGTCGAGGTCGCGATCCTGCGGTTCGCGCCGATCCTGGGGCCGACGGTGTCGAACATGTACACCCGGTTCTTCTCGCGGCCGGTCGCGCCCGTGATGATGGGCCACGATCCGCTGATGCAGTTCGTCCACGAGCAGGACGCCGCGTACGCGCTGCAGAAGGCGGTCGAATCGCACGCGACCGGCGCGTTCAACATCGTCGGCAAGGGCGTGTTGCCGTACACCACGGTGCTCGCGCTGCTCGGCCGCGTGCCGATCCCGATGCCGCAGCTGGTCGCCCGCCAGCTGACCAAGGTCCTGTGGACCACCCAGCTCGTCGGCTCGCCGCCGAGCTTCCTCGACTTCTTGCTCTACCTGTGCGTCGCGGACGGCGCGCGCGCGCGGCGCGACCTGGGCTTCGCGCCCCGGCTCTCGATCAAGCGCACGATCCTGGACTTCCTGGGCGTGGCACCCGAGGATGGCGCCACCGACGTGGCCAGGGCTCAAGCGTGATGAACGACGACGGCGACCCACCGGACGGCACCGACGAGGACTGGTACGGCGAGGCTGACCCGCGCGTGCCCGACGCCTCGGCGTGGCCGGATCGCGACCTCGGGTTCCTCGGCGACGACGTCTATCTCGGCGACCAGGCCGGGGGCCCAGCCGAGCTCGCCGGCGCGCACCGGCCACCGCTGTCCGACGACGGCGAGGCCGAGCTGCGCGAGCTCGAGCGCCGGGTCGAGCAGCAGGGCACGCCGGTGTTCCCGATCGACCTGCGGCGCCGGTTGCCGCTCGAGAGCGTGTGGCGGCGCTGGCGCGCGCTGGCGATGTGGGGCCGCAGCGACTTCGTCGATGATTTCGGCCGCGACCCGCGGGCCACGGCGCGCTGGGAGTGGCTGTTCGAGTTCCTGTACTCGCGGTGGTTCCGGGTCCAGGCGACCGGCCTCGAGAATATCCCGGCCAAGGGCCGCGCGCTGCTGGTCGCCAACCACGCCGGCTCGCTGCCGTACGACAGCGCGATGGTGATGCACGCGGTCCGCCGCGATCACCCGGCGCGCCGCGACGTCCGCCCGCTGGTCGAGGACACCGTGTTCCACCTGCCGTTCCTCGGGCCGATCATGAACCGGATCGGCGGGGTCCGCGCCGACCCCGAGAACGCCGAGCGCCTGCTGCTCAAGGACGAGCTGGTCGCGGTGTTCCCCGAGGGCGAGAAGGGCATGGGCAAGCTGTGGAAGGACCGCTACCGGCTGCAGCGGTTCGGCCGCGGCGGGTTCGTCAAGCTCGCGCTGCGGACCGGCGCGCCGATCATCCCGGTCGCCGTGGTCGGGGCGGAAGAAGCCGCGCCGATGCTCGGCAAGGTCACGTGGTTCGCCAAGAACATCGGGATCCCATGGATCCCGGTCACGCCGACGTTCCCGTGGCTGGGGCCCGCAGGGCTTCTACCGCTGCCGAGCAAGTGGTTCGTCGCGTTCGGCGCGCCGATCGATCTCGGCCGCGCGCACGGCCCGGCCGCCGCCGACGATCGGCTGCTGGTCAACCGGCTCGCCGACCAGATCCGGACCCAGATCCAGGACATGATCGACGGCCTGCTCGGCCAGCGCCGGTCGTCGATCCTGCCGGCGTTTTTCGGCTGACCCCGCGGCGGCGGCAAACACCGGGTTCGCCCGGTGCAGATCCGCGTGTTAGTGTCGAACGCGTGCAGGCGCCGTTCGATTCCGAGTTCGATCGCTTGCTCGACCGAGCGCGCGAGTTGCTCGGCGAGGCCAACGACGACTTGCTCGGTGAGGCGCACGTCGCGGTCAACCAGGCGCTGACCCTGTGCCCCAACTCGGTCGACGGCTGGCTGGTCAAGTGCCAGGTCGCGTCGGCCACCGGCGACGACATCGCCGCGCTCGCCGCGGTCGAGATGGCGCTGCACCGCGCGCCGGTCCGCGCCGAGTGCCTGTACTGGCGCGGCGCCGTGCTCGGCGACCTGGGCCGCCACCGCGAGGCGCTGCGCGCGATCGAGGCCGCGCTGCGGGTGATCTCCGACGACGAGCATTGGATGCTCGAAGATCTATATTACGAGAAGGCCGTGATCCTCGACGCGCTCGGCCTGCACGACGCCGCGGTCGCGACCTGTGAGACCGGCCTGCGCACCTGCCCCGGCTCGCCACTTTTGCGCGCCGCGCTGGTCCCCGCCGAGCGCGCCCGCGTGCGGTCGTCGCTGAAGGTGCTGCGCGGCGGCCAAGGCTAGCCTGACGCTGTGGGATTCGCGCCGCGCCAGGCGGTTTGCTACGATTGATTGCGTGCATCGTGGGCGTACTGTCTTGGTCGCGAGCGTGGCCGCGGCCGCCCTCGCGGGGCTCGTCTGGCTCGGCGCCGCGCTCGCCGATGATCGCAAACCCGCGCCGCCGCCGCCCGACGCACCGCCTGGCCCGATCGCCGCCGCGGTCGCCGCCGGGCGCCACGTCCGGATCGACGGCCCGCGCGGCCCGATCCACGTCTGGATCCCGGCGAGCTACCACGCCGACACCGGCGCGACCGTGCTCTACATCCACGGCTACTTCGACGACGCCGACACCGCGTGGACCGGCCACCAGCTACCGCAGCAGTTCGCGCTGGCGGCGCTGAACGCGCTGTTCATCGTGCCCGAGGCGCCGGTCGCCCAGAAGGTCCCGATCAACTACCCCAACCTCGGCGAGCTGTTGCAGCTGGTCGAGGACCAGACCGGCGTGATGCGCGGCGCGGCCGGCACGTTCGCGGTCGGCCACTCCGGCGCGTTCCGCACCCTGCAGGCGTGGCTCGACGAGCCGCTGATCGATCAGCTCGTGATGATCGACTCGATGTACGGCGACGAGGACGCGATCGTCGGCTGGATGCGATCGTCGCCGCGCCACCGCCTGATCTTCGTCGGCGAAGACACGCTGCTCGCGACCGAGTCGGTCGCCGAGAAGCTGCCCGAGACCCTGACGATCGACCGGTTCCCGCCGACCTACGACACCTGGCCACAGGCGGCCAGGACCGCGCGCTCGGTGTACATCCGCGCGCAGTACGCCCACATGCCGCTGGTCACCGAGGGCATCGTGTTGCCGTCGCTGCTCCGCCTGCTGCCGGTCGAGCTGCTCGCCGACGAGCCGTGGCGGCTGCCGCTGGGATCGCTGCCGCCGCTGGTCGATCCATCCGCGGTGGGCGCCGGGCTCCCCATCGACGCCGGGATCAGCGCAAACTAGCCAGGCCATGCGCCTGCGGATCACCGCCCTCGCCCTCGCGGTCGTGCTCGCGGGGGTCGCGTGGCAGTTGCCCCAGCTGCGCCGCCGCCTGCTCCACGACGTGACCCACTGGGACGCGGCGCCGAGCGATCCGGCGGCGATCCCCGGCGGCGCCGGGCCCGGCCTCGCGCCGGTCGCGCACACCCGCGTGATCCTGATCGACGGGCTGTCGGCCGAGGTCGCGGCGGGCCTCCCGGCGTGGCAGGCGCTGTGCGGCCGCGGCACCCAGGCGATGGTCGACGTCGGGTTCCCGACGGTCTCGCTGCCGATCGAGGTCGCGCTGTGGTCGGGGCTGACCCAGCAGCAGACCGGGATCGTCAATCGCTACGAGCGGCCGCTGGTGCCGGCGCTGCACGGCATCCCGTCGCAGGTGCCCGGCAGCTGGGCGGTCGCCGAGAACCACGGCTGGATCGTGCGCTCGCTCGGGTTCGCGATCACCGAGCCGGCCGCCGATCCCGCGCACCCGGTGGCGGACGCCGCGCCCGAGCCGTGGCGCGGGCTGTGGCTCGCGCGCGCGACCGCCGCGGTCACCAGCAGCGCCCGCCTGGTGTTCGTCCATGTCCTGGCGGTCGATACCGCCGGTCACGATCACGGCGGCGACTCGGCCGAGTACCGCGCCGCCGCGGCGGCCGCCGATCAGACGCTCGCGGGCCTGGTCGGCGCGGCGCCGGACGCGCGCTGGTTCCTGTTGTCCGATCACGGCCACCTGCCCGGCGGCGGCCACGGCGGCGAGGAGCGCGAGGTCCGCCAGGTCCAGGGTTGCCTGGTCGGCCCCGGGATCGCCGTGCGCAAGGCAGGCCTGGTCCACCTGGTCGACATCTCGCGCGCGCTCGCCGACTCGGTCGGGATCGCGCTCGATCCCGCGTCGCGCGGCCGGCCGCTCGACGCCGCGCTCGCCCACCCGCTCGCCCCCGACGAGGCGCTGCCGGCGATGACGCTCGGCGACGGCGCGGTCGCGATCCTCGTGCTCGCGGTCGGCTTCGCGCTGACGATCCTCGCCGCCCGGGCGTGGTGGCTCGCGCCGTGGTGGTTCGTGCTCGGCTGCCTCGCGCTGGTGATGCTGCGCGGCGAGCCGACCCTGTCGGAGCCGTATGTCTACCGGCCGGCCGGCCGCGACATGTACCTGATCTGGCTGCCGCTGCTCGCGCTGGCGTTCGCGGCGACCTGGTTCGGCACCCGGCGCACGACGCTGGTCCGGGTCGCCGTGGCGCAGCTCGCGCTGCCGTTCGCGGCGGCGGCCACCGCGCTGACCGCGTCGGGCGCGTGGCCCGCGGTGCTCGGCGCCGAGGTCGCGCCGGTGGTGCCGCGGTTCACCGCGTACACCTCGCCGCTGCTGCTCATGGCATCGCATGGCGCGGCGGCGGTTGCGCTCGCTGCTCTCGCCAGGTTCGTCCGGCTGGGGTTCGGTCGACCCGCACGTCCGGGGCCTCCGCGAACCGCGCCTTCAACCGGCTGACGATCTCGGGCTGCGCGCGCGCCAGGTCGACGCGCTCGGCCGGGTCGCGATCGAGCTCGTACAGCTCGACCAGGTTCTCGGCCGGCTTGACCAGCAGGTGGTACGGCCAGTCGACGACCGCCCACTGCTGCTCCTCGTGGATCGCGATCGCCCGGTCGCGCGGCCGCAGCGCCGCCAGCGCGCCGGCGTCGTCGACCAGCGCCGGCATCAGGTCGACGCCGTCGAGCGGCCGGATCGCGTCGGGTACGCCGAGCAGCGCGAGCACGGTCGGCGCCACGTCGACCAGCGACACGCCGTCGGTGCGGCGGCCCGGCGCGACCCCCGGCACGCGGAACGCTAGCGGGATCTGGACCAGCGGGCCGTACGCGAACCGGCCGTGGGTATCGCCGAGCCGCGGATCATCGCCGAGCGCCTCGCCGTGATCGCTGGCGAACACCACGATCGTCGAGTCGGCTAACCCGCGCGCCGCGAGCTCGTCGAGCAGCCGGCCGACCTCGCGGTCGATCTGGTGGAGCAGCGCGCGGTAGGCGTACACGCCCTTGCCGCCGGTGTCGTGGACCTGGGCGAGCAGCTCGGGCGCGACCTTGATCTGGTGGTGCTCGTGGACGTCGAAGTAGTGCAGCCACACGAACGCCGGTGCGCCGGCCGCGTCGCTGAACGCCTTGAGCCCGGCGCTGGTCGTCGCCCCGGCGCTGACGTGATCGCCGACGTCCTCCTGCGCCCAGTCGGTGACGACCGGCGCGGCGTGGTCGATGCCGCGGCCGATCAGCACGTCGCCGACGTAGCGCGTGACCTCACCGGGGATCGCGCTGTAGGTCCGGCGGTCGGCCGCGCGCAGCGCCTCGGGGAGCGTGGTCGCGACCTGCTGGTACGGATCGAGCCGGCCGGTCAGGATCGTCGACAGCGAGACGTCGGTCCCCGACGCCGGGGCGATCGCATGGAGGAACCACACCGAGTCGTCGAGCAGCCGGCACAGCCGCGGAAAGTCGTCGCGGTACGGCGCGCCGGGCGCCAGCAGATCGAGCCGGAGCGCGTCGACCGTGATCAGCAGGACCGACATCTTGCGCGTCCGGTCGAGCACCGCCGCGGCGTCGAGCGAGCGCCGCCAGTCGTCGAGCCGGAGCGCGGCGCCGGGCGCCGGTGCTGGCCCCCGGGCCAGCCCCGGGGCCAGGATCGACGCCGCATCGGCCGGCGGCGGCACGGCGTCGTGACCGTCGCAGTCCTGATCGATGCCGTCGCCGGGGATGTCGCGCGCGCCGGGGTGGATCGTCGGATCGCGGTCGTTGCAGTCGCCGCCGCCGAGCAGCGCGGAGCTGCCGTCGCGATCGAAGTCGAGCACCCCGCGCCACAGCCGGACCACGTCGCGGCTCTGATCGCCGAGCGCGTCGAGCCGCTGGCGGTCGGTGGCCGCGGCGAGCCCATCGCTCATCGCCGCCGCGCCGGTGCCGAGCGCGAGCGCCGCGATCGCGGCGGCGAACCTGGGCGAGAACGGCCCGCGGTAGCACAGCCGCACGCAGCTCCCGGCGAGCACCAGGACCGCGAGGGTCGCGCCGATGTGCGCCCCGGGATAGCCGGCGCCGAGCACGTGGCGCTCGATCCACACCACGCCGCCGAGCGCGCAGGCCAGGCCGAGGATCGCGGCCGCGCGGCCCATCCGATCGTCGCCTTGATCGTTGGCCCGACCGCCGGCCCGACCGCCGCCCGACTCGAACCCAGCGCGCCGGGCGGTGATCGCGCAGCCGAGCCAGACCGCGAGCGCCACGCCGAGCCACACCGCGACCGGGGTCAGCCACGGCAGCGCGCCGGCGAGCGGCAAGGTCTGGGCGTAGGCGCCGTCGTACAGCGTGCGCGACACCGGGATCGCGACGATCAGGCTCGGCAGCGCGACCACCGCCGCGGTCTGCCACCGCGCACCGCGCGGCGCCCAGCGCTCGGCCAGCCCGATCACGCAGCCGATCACCAGCCCGGTCAGCGCGAGCACCGGCACCGTCGCCCGCCCGACCGACGTCCCGAGCCGCACCGCCTCGAGCCCACCGAGCGCCTCGGCCGCGAGCACGTACGCGGCGACGATCCACGCGCCCGGCGCGCGGTCGTCGGAGCCGCCCGGCGATCGGACCCGTCGGCTCACTCGCGCGGCGGGTACTTCTGCAGCTTGCGCTGCAAGCTGCGGCGGTGGATCCCGAGCCGGCGCGCCGCCTCCGAGATGTTGCCGCCGGCATCGGACAGCACGCGGTTGATGTGCTCCCACTCGGCGCGCGCCAGCGACGGCGCCTTGTACTCGCCGGAGTCGGGCGCGGGCGGCTCGAGCGGCGGCGCCTCGGCGCGCGCGAACGCGCCCACGATGTCGTCGGCGTCGGCCGGCTTCGACAGGTAGTACGCCGCGCCCAGCCGCACCGCGTCGATCGCGGTCGCGATGCTGCCGTAGCCGGTCAGCACCACGCTGCGGGTCGCCGGATCGATCTCGTGCAGCGCCTTGACCAGCTCGAGCCCGCTCTTGCCCGGCATCTTCAGATCGACGACCGCGAGCTCGGGCGAGTCGGCGGTGGCGAGCGCCACGGCGCTGTCGTAGTCGTGCGCGGTCCGCACGTCGTAGCCGCGGTCGACGAACGCGCGGGCCAGCCGGTTCCGGTAGGTCTCGTCGTCATCGACGATCAGAATCGACTGTTTCTGGTCGCTGGTCATACCAGGTTGGATACCACCTCGGCGGAGATCGATTCACGCGATCGCGCCACGTCGGTCGGCAGGGTCACCCGGACCTCCGTGCCATCGCCGTCGCGCGAGTCGATCTGCATGGTTCCACCGACGCCCTCGACCACCGCGCGGGCCAGAAATAACCCCAGGCCCATGCCGCGGCCGGGCGGCTTGGTCGTGAAGAACGGCTCGCCGATCCGGGCGAGGATCTCGCTCGGCATCCCGGCGCCGCGGTCGCGGATCGCGAGCTCGAGCGTCCGGCCGTCGAGCCGGACCGCGACCACGACCGACGACGTCGCCGGCGAGGCGTCCTGCGCGTTGGTCACCAGCGAGCGCAGCGCCTGGGTCACCGCGCGCGGCGGCAGCCGCAGCGGCGCGCGCAACAGCTCCGCCGGGACGTCGCGGTGGACCGCCGGCGCGTCGCGGATCCCGACCAGCGCCTCGTCGAGCAGCTCGCCGACCGTGCAGCTGACCACGGTCTCGCCGACCGTGCCGGCGCCCTGCGCCATCTGCTCGAGGATCGCGCGGCACCGCCCGACCTGCTCGCGGATCAGCCGGGCGTCGGCCGCCAGCTCGAGGGCCTCGTTCTTGGTCAGCGCGCGCTCGAGCTCCTTGGCCGCGAGCGCCACGGTCCCCAGCGGGGTCGACAGCTCGTGCGCCGCGCCCGCCGCCATCGTCGCCAGCGAGGCCAGCCGCTCCTGGCGCGCCGCCAGCCCGCGCGCCTTGGTCAGCTCGGCGTCGCGCTCGGCCAAAGCGCCGGTGATCCGGCGCAGGAAGTGGACCACGAACGCCGACGCCACCCCGAGCGCGACCCACATCCCGACCGTCCGGCGGTCGTCGGGGATCGCGAGCGGCTGGTGCGCGATCAGCAAGAGCCCGAACCCGACAAACGACAGCCCGACCAGCATCCAGCTCCACAGCGCGCGAACCAGCACCGTGGCGAGCGCGATCTGCACCACGTAGAGGAACGCGAACGGGTTGTGCGGCCCACCGGTGAAGTACAGGAGCCCGGTCAGCACGCCGATGTCGAGCATCATGACCAGCGCGATCTGCCAGTCGTAGACCGGCCGCACGATCGCGCTCGACCGGCGGTCGCCGAAGTAGTGCAGCTCGATCCCCAGGTTCGACACCAGGCCGACCGCGACCACGGTGAACAGCGCCGCGATCGGCAGCGCGCCGTCGAACAGGAACTGGCCGACGAGCACCGTGGCGGCCTGGCCGGCGATCTCGGCCCAGCGCAGCCGCACGAGCCACTGAATGTTGACCCAGTTGCGCTCGGGGATCGCGATCCGCGCCATCTCTTGGCTCGCAGCCTAGCAGATGGGTCCCCCGAAACGGCAAACGCCGGCGGCGCTGGACAGCGCGCACCGGCGATGCGGAGCAAATCCGTTTACGTCAGCGAATTCACTGCGCCGGGCGCTCGAGCTGCTTGAGGCCCTTGTCGAGGATCGCCTGCTGGTAGTAGCTCGCCGCCGGCGTGCCCTTCTGGATCGCGTCGTTGGCCTTCTTGAGCTCCTCGTCGATCAGCGCCGAGAAGTTGTCGATCGGCATCGCGCCCGACAGGAACCGGCCGTTGATGAAGAACGACGGCGTGGCGCCGACGCCGAGCGCCTGCAGCTCGCGCATGTCCTTCTGCATCACGCCCTGGCAGTCGCCCTTCATGTCGGCCTTGAACTTGTCGAGGTTGAGGCCGAGCTCCTGCGCGTAGCCGAGCACGACCGGACAACCGGCCGACGACTCCCAGCACTTCTGGGCCTGGCCGCCGGCCTCGGCCGAGGCGTCCTTGTCGAACGCGCGGCCCTTGAAGCCCTTGTCCCACAGCAGCGCGTCCATCTGCATGAACTTGCCCTGCTTGTTCGCGGCGCACACCGCGAGCGCGCCGGCGGTGGCGACCTGCGGGTGGACGACGAACTGCTTGAACACGACGCGCAGATCGTTGCCGTACTTCTTGCGCAGATCGTCCATCGTGTCGCGGACCTTCTCGCAGTACGGGCACGCGTAGTCGTACGCCTTGACCAGCGTGACCTTGGCGTCGGCCGGACCGTCGGCCGGGTCACCATCGACCGGGACCGCGTAGGTCTTGGCGCGATCGGGCTCGGCGGGGCGCGGCCGCTGCGCCGCGGCACCCGCACCACCGCGCGCGATCAGCCCGTCGAGCTTCTTGTTGATGTCATCGATCTTCTTCTCGAGGACCTTGTTGTCGCTTCGCGTGTCGGGCGCGCAAGCGGCCATCATGGCAATGGCAAGAATCATCAGTTTCTTCATCGACTCACTCCTTCATCGGATGGGCACGCGTCCGAACGCTTATCGATCCAGGGCGCGGAGTTTTCCGCACCGCGGTCGCAATTGCAACACAGGGGTTGGGTCAGCAGGCTCTCGTCGATCTCGTCGAGCCGCGACACCTGATCGGCGGCCTCGGGGGTCTCGACCCGGCGGCGCAGCTCGGCCTGAAACTCACATGCTTCATCGCGCGACAGCACGCCGTCGCCGTCGAGATCGGCCTCCGGATGCGCGAGCCGCAATTGCTCGGCGAGCTGCGGCGTATATTTACAGGCCACGTGCTCGCCGCGTGCCGCCGCGGTGCGTGCGCCGCCGAGCGCGATCGCGACCCACACCGCGAGCCCCAGCCAGTGCGCGAGCCCCAGCCGGGCAGTCGCCGCCGGCCCGAGCACCGCCGCGACGCGCGCGTCGAGCCGGTACGGCGCGGCCAGGCTCGCCGCCGGGACCGCGCGCAGCTGCGCCATGCGGACCAGCAGCCGGGCGTACGCCGGCCGCGGGATGCAGCTCGCCTCGAGCGCCCACGCGTCGCACGCGGCCTCGCGCGCCAGATCGAGCCGGCGGTTCGCCAGCCGGACCACCGGCCAGAAGAAGAACACCGCGCTCGCGATCAGCTGGACCACGCGGGCCAGCGCGTCCCAGCGCCGGATGTGGGCGAGCTCGTGGAGCAGCGCCGCGCGGAGCAGCGCGGGCTCGGCGAGCAGCGCCGGCGGGATCACGATGATCGGCCGGATCACGCCGACGACGTGCGGCCCGATCGCGGGGTCACCGAGCACCAGCCGCGGCGACCGCCGGCCGGCCCGGAGCTCGGCGAGCAAGGCGCGGGCGGACGGCGGCGCGAGCGGCGCTGTCCGGGCGGCGCGGGTCACGCGGTGCTGGGCGACCAGCGCACGGCCGATCACGATCGCCGCGCCCGCCAGCCAGGCCGCCGCGATCACCAGCCACGCGCTCGAGGCGTGCGGCGCCGCCGCGGCGATCCCGGGATGGCCGACGACGATCGTCGCGTCCGGGCCGTGGTGCGCGCGCAGCGCGGCGATCAGATCGGCGAGCGACCACGGCATCGCCGGTCCCCACGGCAGCGCGAACTTCGCGAGCACGACCAGCCACACCGCGGCCTGCCAGCCCGGGCGCAGCCGGCCCGCGCGGGTCAAGAGGAACGCGAGCACCGCGAGCACCGTGCCCTGGGCGCCCATCAGCGCGACGGCCTCGATCACCGACTTCGCCGTGGCGCTCACTTCTTGGCTTCTTTCGTTCGCTCGGCGTTCCGCTCGGCGCTGCGATCGGCGGTCCGCTCCGCGCTCCGCTCCGCAGTCCGCTCGGGCGTGCGGTCCGCGGCGCGCTCGGACTCGGCGATCTTGCGCTCGATCGCCCGCAGCTCGGCGCGCGACAGCGACTCGTTCTCCACGAGGTTCAACACCAGCGACCCGGCCTGGCCGTCGAACACTTCACGCACGAACTCGCGCAGCCGATCGCGCAGCACCGACTCGCGGCGATGCGCCGGCCGGTACACGAACGGCTCGCGCGCCTTGTCGACCAGCACGGCGCGCTTGGCGGCGAGCCGGCCGAGCAAGGTCATCACCGTGGTGTACGCCAGCTCCTGGCCGCGCTTGCCGAGCTCGGCGCGGACCTCGGCGACGGTGCCGGTGCCGACCTCCCACAGCGCCTTCATGACGCGGAGCTCGGCGGACGTGAGATCGGGGGAACGCGTCATGGCTGGTTACGTGACCCCCGTAGGATTACTACACGCGTAGTTTCTGCTGCAAGCCCAAATCATCCGCTGCCTGTTCGTTCTTTGCTGCGCTGCGCTCAGTCACGCCTGACCTGCTTCGCAGGTCCCCTGTCTGCTTCGCAGCCAGGCACGCCGCCACGCGTCGTGGGCTTAGTACCCGGCGCCGGCCGTGCCGCATTCCGCGAATGCCACCATTGTCGCGGTCGGGCCACCAGCCCGCCGATCACCCGCTCGGCATGGATCAAGGGGAAGAACGCCACACCCACCAGCGGGTACGGGAACCAGACATTCATCGTGAGCACGACTCCCACATGAAAGCTCCACGCGGCCCACGCCCACAGCCGCGCGACCCGGCCGCCGAGCATGCCGAGCGGTGCGCCGAGCTCGACCCCGAGCGTCGCGATCGCGAACATGGCCAGCACGCGGGGGTGAGCGACGAACAGCCGCGCGAACGGCGCGGTCGACCCGCCGAGCAGCGCCTTGCGCAGGTTGTCGACCGCGATCTGGTTGCGCAGCTGCTCGCCGCCGGCCCACCCGAGCCCGGCCAGCCGCAGCTTCGCGATCCCCGCGAGCAGGTACGTCGCGCAGGTCAGCGCGGCGAGCAGCTTGATCGCCCAGCCGTAGCCGGCCGCGGCGCGCGTGCGCCCCGTTGCGGCCGGCGGCGCCGGCTCGCTCGCGACCACCGGCGCGCTCGGCGGTGGTGATGCCTCGGGTCGGGCCGGGCCCCGCGGGCGCCGCGGTCGGGGCGATCGCCGCACGGCCCAGGCATCCGCCGCCGGTGCGCACGCCAGCGCCAGCACGTGCAGCACCAGCAGGTTGTCGGTGTGAAACACCATGCCCCACGCGTTGCGGTACGACAGCGTCCACAGCATGCCGAGCGCCGCTGCCGGCGCGGTCGCGCGATAGCGCCAGCCGGCGGTCATCGCGATCAGGCAGCCGATCGCCGCCACCGCGATCGCCACCACGGCCACCACCGGCAGCGGCGCGCCCAGCACGCGCACCACGCCGACCGGATCGAGCTCGCGCGCCGGCAGCCGCGCCACGGCGACCACCTCGGGCAGCCGCGCGATCATCCAGATCGCCGCGAACCCGCCGGTCGCGATCCGCAGCGCCGCCAGCCGCTCCGCCGGCGCCGGCGCGAACCACCACCGCCCGAGCCGGGTCACGGCGCGCCTCGCGAACCGCCGGCCGCGCCGGCCACGCCACCCGGCCCCGGCGCGCCGCCCGCTGGGGTCGGATCGGCACCCGGCTCGGCTCCCGGCACGTCGCACCGCGCGCGCTCGGTCTCGGCGCCGACCGTGCCGGCGGCGAGGTACGCGACTGCGTCGTGGGTCGCCGACACCAGCCGGATCGCCACCACGTCGCGGTACGCCGGGTCGCGCGCCACCCGCGCCGCGATCGCCGCGCACAGCGCCGTCCGGCCGCGCGCGCTGCCGTCGATCCCGCGCTGCAGCATCGCGAACGCCTGCATGACCTCGCCGGTGCCGAGGTGCTCGGGCGACAAGCTCCGCGGCCGGCCGTCGCGCGCCACGCCGACCGCGTAGCTCATCGCCAGCCGGGACGGCCGCGGCGCCGCGAACATCGGGAACGTCGACAGCGGGAAGCCGTCATCGTCCGGCTTCCGGACCACGGGCTCGAGCGCGGCCGCGACCAGCCCGACCGAAACGATCGCCGCGACCAGGCGGGACATCCCGCCCCACTCTACATCGCTACATCGAGGTCGGCATCCGCCACGACATCTTCGGCTCGCCGACCCCGAAGTAGAACCCGAACTGGAACGTGATGAGGTTGTCCTTCTGGACCAGGCCCTCGGGCGGGTTCGGGAACGGCCCCGACGCGCGGAACGCGCGCACCGCCTCGTCGTCGAGGATGCTGACCCCGGACGGCTCGGTCACCAGGACCTTCTCGAGCTCGCCGGTCCGGCTCAGGCTGACCCGCACGCCGGTGAACCGGGTCTTGACGCCGTACACCGCGCCGCGCGGATCGGCGCGCCGCCACACCGAGCCCGGATCCCAGTTCTGCGCGACCTGGCGCTTGAGCCGGTTGAAGAAGCTCGCGTAGATCCAGCGCTTCGAGCTGAGCGAGGTCTCGTCGGCGTCCTCGACGTTCTCGAGGTGATCGACCGAGCCGCCGCCGACCGCGCGCTCGAGGATCTCCTGCGACGGCTTCAAGATCGGCGCCACCGGCGCACCGCCGCCCGCCCCGGTCTCGCCGTGCGGGACCTCGGATCGATCGTGGCGGTCCTGGGCGATCGCCGCGTCGCCCCGGCGCGCGAGGTAGCCGTCCGCCGACATCTCGCCGGTCGCCCCGGCCACCGCGCCGCGGATCTTCGCCTCCTGCTCGGCCTGCCCCGGCGCCAGCGCGCCCGGCGTGCGCATCGACAGCTTGCCCTGCAGATCCGGCGCGTGCTCGTTCATCCCGACCACGCGATCGTCGTGCGGCTTGACCGACGGCTCGTCCACGGGCTTGTCTTTGGGGGTCAGCGACTCGGGCTTGGCCTTGGCGACCATCGGCTCGTTGCGCGCGCCGCGCGAGACCTTCTCCTTCTCGGCCTTGGTGTTGAACTCCGAGACGAACCGCGCGTTGTCGGGCTCCTTCTCCTCGCTCGGCTTGACGGTCTCGATCACCTGCTGGGCGCGCTGCGGCGGCGGGGGTGGCGGCGGGGGCGGCGGCTGGGCGGCGGCGATCTGCGGCGGCGGGGGCGGCGGCGGCTTCTGGGCGTTCTGCTTGGCCTCCTCGAGCAGCCGCTCGGGGTCGATCGGGATCAGCCGGTTCACCGCCTTGGGCGCGACCATCGTGATCGCGGTACCGGGATCGTTGCGCGCGTCGCACGCAGACAGATCCATCCACAGGCTCATCTGCGCGTCGGCGAGGCAGTCATCGACGTTGCCGATCCACGGCGCGAGGCACATCGCCGCGCGCCCCGAGGTCGCCAGCGCCACGTCGCCGGCGCACGTCGCCGCGAGGTCGGTCTCGTCGGCCGCGGGGCGCTGGCTCGCCGGGATCGGCCGCCGGCTGCTGATCCACGACAGCCCCAGCGCGTGGACCGTGCCCAGCACCGCCACGTGCACGATCACCGCCGCGATCGCCGCGGCCCAGATCGTGGACTCGCGGATCCGGCGATTACGGCGAGGGGACATGGCGAAGGCCACAGGTTAGTATAGAAACGCACATCGCGACCGTCAGGTCGTTTTGATGACATCCCAGCGAACCTGCACGACCTGTGCACCACGCCACGCCACGGGTTTTGCCTACTTGACTACGGCCGATCCGCGATCAACGTGACGCGGGCGCACGATCCAGCCGGGGCTGTCCCGCCCCTGGCGACGCGCGCGCGGCGCCTATCGCGAAGCCGCCAAGCCGCGCCGACCAGCGCGGAGAGTGTGGTCAATCACGACTCGCCAGCTCCGCCCGCGTCGCCCGCACGAACGGGTTCGCCTTCGCCTCCTCGCCGAGCGTGGTCGACGGACCGTGGCCGGGCACGACGATCGCGTCGAGCCGCCGGGTGTACAGCCGCTCGCGGATCGACCACTGGAGTGCCTTCGGATCGCCGCCCGGCATGTCAGTTCGTCCCACCGAGCGACGGAACAGTGTGTCTCCGGCGAACACGATCGTCCGCCCGCCGTCGGTGACCTCGAAGCACAGCGATCCTGGGGTATGCCCCGGGGTATGGATCACATCGAGTCCGACCTTGCCGAGCACGATCTTGTCGCCGTGCTCGACGAATCGATCGACCGGTGCCGCATCCCGCGACGACAGTCCGACCGCCCTGCATTGCATCGCGAGCCCGTCGTACAGGAAGGAATCCCCACGGTGTAAGCAGATTTCGCCACCGTGGGCCTGCTTGACCTCGCGGGTCCCGTAGATATGATCGAAGTGGGCGTGGGTATGGATGATTGAGCTCACCGTCAGATCGTAGTGCTGTACGATCTCCGCGATCCGCTCGATATCGCCGCCCGGATCGACGACAACTGCCTGCTTGGTATCGGCGCACGCCAGCACCGTGCAGTTGCACTGCAGTGGTCCGGCCGGGAAGGTCTCGACGAGCAACACGGGCGTTCACCTTGCCACACTCCGTGATATCAGAAAGAGCCTGATACTGGATTTGACTAGCAATGGGGCGTCGCACATTGCTGCGTCTTAACCTGCGAGTCATCACACACTAGATCTACGTGTCGTTAGATCGGTGTATCTGGATCCATCACTATGTTGCGCAAAGCAACGCCCGTCCAAGTCGACTGGATTCTTCCACCTCCACAATCAATGCTCGTGTCCCAGCGGCGTTCGTGTCCCAGTCGACACATTCAGTCCCCCGATCGCGCGAACAAAGATGATCAAGATGTGACAATCTCGCCGTTGTTACGGCCCGGCGCCAGCGCCCCTGCGGCGGCTCGGCGGGCGGGTGCTGATCCGTTCATCGACAGAAGTCGACGAACCGGGGTTCTCAGCAACCTGCAGGCGCGTGCGCCTTCATCAGCTCGACCATGCGCTCGGCGGCGTTGTCGGCCACCGCGGCCTCGAGGCCCTCGGCCGACGCGACCGCAGATCCAACGGTGCGCTCGAACATCGCGGCCTCGTAGCGCGCGACCGCGGCGTCCCGGTCGCCGGCGCCGTCCGGGGCCGCGGCGAGCGCCAGCGCCAGCTCGGTGGCGTCGTGCATCGCGTTGTTGACGCCCTCGCCCGCGAACGGCGACATCACGTGGGCGGCGTCGCCGAGCAAGGTCACGCCGCGGCGATGCGCCCAGCGATGGCCGACCGGCACCGCGTAGAGCGGCAGCGCCAGCGCGCCAGCGCGGCTGTGCGTGATGAAGCCGTGCAGCACGGGCGACCAGCCCGCGAGGCTGCGCACCAGCTGCGCCTTGATCTCCGCGGGTGACACGCCGGCGAGCTCGCGCGCCCACGACTCGGGCGCGTGCTGGACCACGTAGACCCGGAGGTTACTGCGCGCGTTGCGCTGCGCGATCAGCGCCTTGCGGTCGCCGAGCGCGAAGATCTTGCCGCGGCCGACCAGCCGGGCGAGCTCGGGGTGCCGCGCATCGAGCTCGTCGAGCGCGAGCTCGATCAACGTCACCCCGGTGTAGGCCGGCAGGACGTCGGACACCAGCGGCCGCACGCGCGACCACGTGCCATCGGCGCCGACGACCAGATCGAACGCCTGCGGTGGGTGGCCTTCGGCCTGGACGTCGACCCGGCCATCCGGCCGCGGTTCGACCCGCGTGACCCGCCGGCCCCACGCCACCGTGCCCGCCGGCAGCGCCCCGAGCAGCAGCGCGCGCAGCTCGGCGCGATCGACCTCGGGGCGGTCGCCATCGGCCGCGTCCGCCTCCTCGTACAGCAAGCGCCCGGCGCGGTCATAGATCCGCGCTTCCTGATCCTCGTAGCGCGCGATCCGCGCAAACCCATCCTGCAGGCCCGCGACCGCGAGCGCGCGCAACCCCGACTCGGGGTGGAGGTCGAGCGAACCGCACTGCGGGCGCGCCGCCGCGTCGGCATCGCGCTCGAACACCGTCGCCGCGAGGCCATGCACCGCGAGCAGCCGGGCGAGCGTCAGCCCGCCCGGGCCACCGCCCACGATCGCGATCCGTCCCTGTGCCGTCATGCGGCGATCCTTGACATTTGCATAGGTCACTATGTACATAGATAGGTCACTATGCAACCCGCAAAATCGCTCGACTGGGACCCGGGTGACAGCGCCGCCTACCTGCTCGGCCGCGCGGCCCGGCTGTTCACCCGCATCGCCGACGAGCGCCTGCGCCAGCTCGGGTTCGGCGCCGCCCAGGTCCCGGTGCTGCGCGCGCTCAAGGACGGCGCGGCCCGGTCGCAGACCGAGCTCGCCGCGCTCGCCCGGATCGAGCAGCCCACGATGGCCCAGATGCTCGCCCGCATGGAGCGCGACGGGGTGGTCCGCCGCTCGCCCCACCCCGATGACGGCCGCAGCAACCTGTACGCGCTGACCCCGCGCGCGCTGGCCAAGGTCGCCGCCGCCCGCCGCGTGATGATCCAGGGCAGCGACGAGCTGCTCGCTGGCTTCACCGCCACCGAGACCGCCCAGCTCGCCGCGCTGCTCCAGCGCGCGATCGCCAACCTCGAGGGCGCCTGACCGGCCGACCAGCGGCGGGCAGCCCCATCGGGTCCCCCGCTGCCTCGCCTGGCCGGCGTCGTGTATCATCCACCGTGGAAGTGCGTGCCGGACTGGTGCCGGCCTCGGTCTTCAAAACCGATGATGCTCTGCGCGAGCAGCGGCATGGTGGGTTCGATTCCCATGCGCTTCCGCCATGGCTGGAGCCCGCCCGTGAGGCGGGCGCGGGTGAGCGCACCGATCGTGCGCGCGTAGCGATGAAACAGGAACCGAGCTACCGTCTCGGCGGTGAAGACCTCCGACGGCAGGACGGCAACATCAGCAGGAGCTACGCGCCGGGCTCGGCGTCCACCTCGCGCGAAGCGTCGCCTCGCCGGCTAGGCAGACGACCATCTGTGCGGCAGATTCACAAGTTGTCATTCGGATCGTCGTCGTTCTTCATGCGCAAGTACTTGGGACGAGCGTTAACGGTGATCACCGCGGCTTCTTAGCTGTTGTCGGGATCAAGGACCGCGATCATAGAGCACCCACGCACGTGCAAGAGAAGTGGCGAGCGAAGGCCAACCCCCTCGAAGCTGGACCCTCCTGCCACCCCGACGTAGACTCGAAGCATGGCCACCGTGATGATCCCCGAGGAGGCGCTGAGTGTGATCGGCCCTGATCCGGAGATCGCTGCCGAGGAACTGCGCGTGCTTGCAGCGATGAAGCTGTTCGAGCTCGGCCGAGTCTCCTCAGGGGCAGCGGCGGCACTCGCTGGCATGCCGCGCGTCGCGTTCCTCGCGAAGCTCGGCGAATACGGTGTGTCGCCGTTTCAGGTCACTCCCGCCGACCTCGAGCACGATCTCGACGTCGCGCGGCGAGCTTCCCGCGACTGAGCACGGACGCAGATGGCGATCGTCATCGCGGATACGTCGCCGCTCCAGTACCTGTTCCAGCTCGGCATCCTCGACATCCTGCGCGAGCTGTACGGGACCGTGCTGGTGCCCGATGCCGTACGAGATGAATTGCGCGTCGGGCGGTTGCTGGGGATCGACGTACCAGATCCTGCGAGCTTTCCGTGGATGACGATCCGATCGACGAGCATACACGCCGTGGTCGTACCTCTGGGTCTCGGAACGGGCGAAAGCGCAGCGCTCTCGATCGCGCTCGACACTGAGGACGCGATTATCGTGCTCGATGACGCCGCCGCGCGCGCTGCTGCCGCGACGCTGAAAATACCGACCACTGGAACGCTCGGTGTGCTGTTGCTCGCGAAGGAGCGGGAACTCGTGCCGTCCCTCGCGAACCTGCTCGTCGACCTCGAACAGCGCGGATTCCGCATCGCGCCCGCGCTGGTCGCCCGCGTGCTCGCGATGGCCGGCGAATAAGCGCGCCCCACCGCTACGCCGCCGCGTGGAGATCGCCATCAGCGCCTCAAGGCTCAACGGGGCGAGCCGATCCGCGCCAGCTCACGCATCCTCGTCACCAACCTTCCAATCGGATTTGGCGGGTTCGATTCCCGTGCGCTTCCGCAATCTACGCCCAAGAGCATCCCTCGGCCGGACGATGCTATGGTCTGCTGCGATGAGCAGCGAGAGCTATCACGAACCTATCGAGCTCCTGTCGGAGCCGACCAAGAACCTGCACCGCGCCCTGGTGTCGTTGCGCGAAGAGCTGGAAGCCGTCGATTGGTATCAGCAGCGCGCCGAGGCGTGCAGCGATGCCGATCTGGCCGCCGTGCTGACCCACAACAAGAATGAAGAGATCGAGCACGCGATGATGACGCTCGAATGGATCCGCCGCCACGACGCGGTCGTCGACACCAACCTCAAGACGTATCTCAACACGACCGGCCCGATCACCGAGGTCGAGAAGCAAACCATCGCCGGCGGTGCGGCCGGCGAGCGCGGCGCGGCGTCGCCGTCACTGGGCATCGGCAGCCTGAAGGGGAAGCGATGAGCGACGATCTGCTGAAGCGTAGCCACGCCCCGATCACCAACGAGGCGTGGGACCAAATCGATGACGAGGCGAGGCGCGTGCTCGAGCTTCACCTGGCCGGACGCAAGTTCGTGGACTTCGATGGCCCGCACGGCTGGAAGCTCGCGGCGCTCGGCACGGGCCGGCTCGACCACATCAAGGACGAGGCGAACACGCTCGTCGGCACCGCGATCCGCGAGGTCCAGCCGCTCGTCGAGCTGCGGGCGCCGATCACGCTGCCGATCCTCGAGCTCGATCACGCGGCGCGCGGCGCGAAGGATCTCGACCTCGACGCCGTGATCGCGACCGCCGAGCACGTCGCGCACGCCGAAGACAGCGCGATCTTCTACGGCTACAAGCCGGGGAAGATCAGGGGCATCCTCGAGGCGAGCCCGCACACGCCGATCGACGTGAAGTCGGCGCTCGACTGGCCGCGCGCGTTGACCGCGGCGAAGGAGACGCTGCGTCAGGCGGGCGTGAACGGGCCGTACGCCCTCATCGCGAGCCCCGATGCGTACGACGAGTTGATCGCGAGCGGCGATGATGGCTACCCGCTGCGCAAGCGGATCGAGGACAACATCATCAACAGCCCGATCATCTGGGCGCCCGCGCTCAAGACCGGCGCGCTGCTCGTCACGACGCGCGGCGGCGACTTCCAGCTCACGGTCGGCCAGGATCTGTCGGTCGGCTACCACACGCGCGACCGAGACTCGGTCGAGCTGTACATCACCGAGTCGTTCACCTTCCGCGTGCTCGAGGACCGCGCCGCGATCTTGTTGCGCCGTAGCAAGTAGCGCGGCGAACGCGATCCGGACCGCTGCCAAGAACGGCCTGCCGCCGCGCCAGGTCGAGCGGGGTTGACCCTCCGGGCCTACGGCTACCCCTTGGGCACGCCGCCGACCGCCCAGTGCGCGGCAGGGACCTCGCGCAGCACGATGCGCACCGCCTCGGGGGCGACCTCGGCGTGCTCCGCGACGGCGCGCGTGATCGACTCGAACAGCTTGCGCTTCTGGTCCGTGGTGCGGCCTTCGATCAGCGTGATCTCGACAAACGGCATGGTCACTCCTGGACGCGAAATTCGGCCTGGCCGAGTGCCTCGACGACGACCCGGACGTGGTTGCCGCGCCCGAGCGCGGCCGCCGCGGTGGCGCCGCCGGCCATCACGATATCACCGGCGCGCAGCGGCTCACCAGCGTCGGCCGCCAGCCGCGCCGCCGCGACCAGCGAGCGCAGCGGGTGGCCGAGGATTGCCGCGGACGACCCGAGCTCGACCAGCCGCAGATCGATCTCGAGCCGCATGCCGAGGTCGGCGACGTCGATCGCCGGCGACGACCACGGGCCGAGCACGAAGCCGGACGACGACGCGTTGTCGGCGATCACGTCGGCGAGCGAGAACAGGAACGCCTCGTAGCGCGAGTCGATGATCTCGAGCGCGGGAGCGATCGCGCCGACCGCGGCGAGCGCCTCGGCCGGCGACACCTGGCGCGGCAGGTCGCGCGCGAGCACGAACGCGATCTCGGGCTCGACCCGCGGATGGACGTAGCGCGCGAGGTCGATCGATCCGCCGTCCTCGATCCGCATCGCGTCGGTCAGCCGGCCCCAGATCACGTCGGAGATCCCCATCTGCACCATCTTGGCCTGGCTGGTGAACCCCATCTTCACGCCGCACCGCCGCTCGCCGCGCGTCAGCCGGCGCGCGATCGACAGCCGCTGGACGGTGTACGCGTCGTCGAGGCCCAGCGGATGGCTGCGCGACAGCTGCGGGATCGCGCGGGCGGCCCGCGCCGCGGTGTCGACCCGCTCGGCGAGCTCGGCGAGCTCGGTCATAGCTGCACGCATACGTTGGTGAGCTCGCTGTAGAACTCGAGCGAGTGGACCCCGCCCTCGCGCCCGATCCCCGACTGCTTCGAGCCGCCGAACGCGGTGCGCAGGTCGCGCACGAACCAGCAGTTGACCCAGCACACGCCGACCTCGAGCTGCGCGGCCACGCGGTGCGCGCGCGCCAGGTCGCGGGTGTACACCGACGCGCACAGGCCGTACCGGGTGTCGTTGGCCAGCGCCACCACCTCGGCCTCGCGATCGAACGGCAGCACCGCGCAGCACGGGCCGAAGATCTCGTCCTGCACGACCGGCGAAGCGTGCGCGAGCCCGGTCCACACCGTGGGCTCGATCCACCATCCCGGCCGATCCGGCGCGCCGCCCCCGGCGACGATCGTCGCGCCGAGCGCGCGGGCCTGCGCGTAATAGCCCAGGACCTTGTCGCGATGGTCGCGCGAGATCAGCGGGCCGATCGAGCTCGCCGCCTCGTCGCCGTACGTGACGCCGCGCGCGACCGCGCCGAGCCGCTCGACGACCGCGTCGAACACCGGGCGCTCGACGTAGATCCGCTCGGTGCCGAGGCAGACCTGGCCGGTGTTCTCGAACACCGAGCGCCGCAGCCCGGCGATCACCAGCTCGAGATCGGCGTCGGCGAACACCACCGCGGGGTTCTTGCCGCCGAGCTCCATCGACACCGGCTTGAGCCCGGCCGCGGCGGCCGCCATGATCGCCGCGCCGGTCCGGGTCTCGCCGGTGAACGTGATCGCGTCGATCCCCGGGTGGCGGGTCAACAGCTCGCCCGCCGAGCCGGGCCCGAAGCCGTGCACCACGTTGTACACGCCGCGCGGCACGCCGGCCGCGGTCATCACCTCGCCCAGCAGCGCCGCGCTCGCCGGGGTCTCCTCGCTCGGCTTGACCACCACGGTGTTGCCGCACGCCAGCGCCGGGCCGACCTTCCAGGTCATCAGCAGGAGCGGCAGGTTCCACGGGCACACCACGGCGACCACGCCCTTGGGCCGGCGCCGCGCGTAGTTGAGGCCCGGCCGGCCGGCCGGCGTCGTCATCTCGAACGCCTCGGTCGCGGCGTGCTTGACCGCGTCGGCGAACACCCGGAAGTTCGCCGCGCCGCGCGGGATATCGAGGTGCGCGGCCAGCGCGCGCGGCTTGCCGGTATCGGCGATCTCGGCGGCCAGGAAGTCGTCGAACCGCCGGGTGATGCCGTCGGCGATCGCGTGCAACAACTCGGCGCGCTGCGGGGTCGACAGCTTGCCCCACGGCCCGCCGAGCGCGGCCCGCGCCGCCCGGACCGCGGCGTCGACCTCGGCGGCCCCGGCCTCGGCGACCTGCGCGATCACCTCGCCGGTCCGCGGGTCGATGTCGTCGAACGTCCGCGCCGAGGCCACGGGCTCGCCGTTGATGAAGTGGTGGATCTGCCGCATGCGCGCCTCACCTGGCCGGGACGATGTTCGCGTTGATCCGGAACAGGTTGTCCGGATCGTAGGTCGCCTTGAGCCGGCCGAGCCGAGCGTACTTCTCGGCGCCGCCGTAGGCCTCGAGCACGAGGTCGTTGTCGTCGGCGTTGAGCATGTTGGTGTACGTGCCGCGGCCGGTCCACGGCTTCAGCTCCGCGACGCACGCGCGGGTCATCGCGATGTAGGCCGGATCGTCCGCCGGGTCGTCCCACCGCATCGCGAAGTTCAGCCACATCTGGTAGCCGCGGTTCGAGAACGCGGTGTCGGCCTCCGCGACGTCACCGATCGCACCGCCGAGCCCGATGATCTCGATCTCGCCGTCCATCGGCATCCGGGTCCAGAACGCGACGAGCTTGTCGATCGCCTCGGGCGCGAGCGTGCCGACGTGCGCTTCCTTGGTGTAGTAGCGGTGGCCGTCCTCGAATTCCTCGTCGAGGATGCGCTGCACGCCCTGGGCGAACGGCATCGTCCGCATCGCGGTCAGCACCGGCCGGCCCACGCGATTGAGCCGCTCGACCATGGCGATGCCCTCGGGATCCTCGGCGTCGCCGAGCCACATCGTGATGAACATGACCAGCCGCTTGCCGACCAGCTCCGGGGTCACGAACGGCAGCTTGGGCATGCTGGGCTTGAGCGCGGCGTGCCAGCCCACGTGGCGCGGCAGCGTCGGGTAGATCCGCGCATACTCGCGCAGCGCCTCGGTCGCGCCGTCGGTGTCGTACAGCGCCGCGCCGATCCGCATCATCGGGCCGAACGAATAGCTCTTCACGGTGAACCGCGTGACGATGCCGAAGTTGCCGCCGCCGCCCTTGAGGCCCCAGAACAGCTCGGGGTGCGAGGCCTGGTTGACCTCGATCACCTCGCCGCTCGCCAGCACCAGCTCGAGCGACACGAACTGATCGCAGGTCAGGCCGTACGGCCGCGAGAACCAGCCGATGCCACCGCCGAGCGCGAGCCCCGCGACGCCGGTCTCCGACATGATGCCGGCCGGGACGATCACGCCGTGGTTCGCGGTCTCGGCGTCGACGTCGCCGAGCAGGCAACCGCCCGCGATGTCGACGTGGCCGGTCGCCGGATCGTAGCGCACCGTGCGCATGCCGCCGAGATCGATCGTCAGCCCGCCGTCGGACAGCCCGTTGCCGGCGACCTGGTGGCCGCCGCAGCGCACCGACGGATGGAGCCCGTGGCCGCGCGCCACGTTGACCGCGGCGACCACGTCCTGCGTGGTCTTGCAGCGCAGGATCAGGCCCGGCCGCTTGCGGACCATCGCGTTCCACACCACGCTGCGCGCGGGGTAGTCGGCGTGGTCGGGCCCGATGATGTCGCCGGTGAACCGCGGGCCGAGCTGGTCGGTGCCGAGCTGGTCGGTGATGGCGGCGATCCGCCGGGGATCGAGCCTGGCAGCCGCCTGGTCGTGCAGCGTGCGGATCGCGGCGAGCGTGGCATCGACCGCGCCGAGGTACGCCTGCTCCATCGTCCGGGCGTACGCGGCCTCCTCGGCCGGCGACGCGCCGGTGACCTCGAGCGCGAACGCGAACCGCAGCGCGAGGCCCTCGGGGGTGTCGTCGATCATGTTGCGGATCGTGCCGAGCACCGGCCCGGCGAGCCGGGTGAACGTCACCTGGCGCTCGGGCGTGAGCTCGACCCGCTCGCGCAGCTTCGCGCCGCCGAGCTCGATGTCGCGCACGAACCGCGTCGCGGTCTCGCGCTCGATGACCTTGCACGACGTGATCTGCGGTACGAACGGCAGCGCGTTGTCGGCCTTGCGCACCAGGCCCTGCCAGACCTCGGCGCGCGAGATCGGGGACCGGGTGCCGGGCGGGTTGACGGCGATCGAGCGCTCGAGCGTGATCATGATGGCTGGCCTTTCCGCGTGTCGAGCAGCTCGATCACGCATGCGATGTCGTGGTCGCCGCGGCCCTGGGCGAGCGCGGCGCGGTACAGCCCGGCCGCGGCCGCGAACAGCGGCAGCGACGTCGGCCCGGCGAGGTCTTCGATCGGCGCGAGGTAGTGCGCGAGCATGCCGACCGGCCCGGGTGCCGGGTCGACGAACTGGCGCGCGGCCATGCTCGGCGCGCGCGCGCTCCACATCGTCGAGCCGCCGGCGCCCGCGCCGAGCACGGCGATCGCGAGCGCCGGATCGATCCCGCTGCGCTCGACCAGCAGCATCGCCTCGGCCGCGGCCGCGGTGTGCACGGCGACCAGGTGGTTGGCGACCAGCTTGAGCCGGGTCGCCGCGCCGAACGCGCCGACGTAGTGCGCGTGATCGCTGGCGTCGCGACACAGCGCGACCACGGGCTCGGCCGCGACCGGGTCACCGGCGATCAGGACCACCGCGCGGCGGGCCGCGGTCATCGCCGGGGTGCCGCTGATCTCGCCGTCGAGCAGCACCGCGCCGCGCGCCGCGCAGTGCTCGCGGTGGCGCTGCTTGTCCGCGATCGGGTGGCTGCCGAGCGCGACCACGACGTGGCCGGCGCCGAGCACGGGCAGGATCTGCGTCATCACGTCGTCGAGCGCCGCGACCGACGGTAGCACCAGCAAGATCGTCGTGGCGCGCTCGGCGACCTCGCGCGGCCCGGCGGCGAGCGTGCCGCCGATCTGGGCGAGCTCGCCGGCGGCGCGGCGGCGGAACCCGATCACCTGATGACCGCGCGCCACGAGGTTCGCGGCGACCGGCAAGCCGGTGCGGCCCAGGCCGATCACGCCGACGCTGGTCACCCGACCACCTCGCTGGTGAACGACAGGTGGCCCACCAGCTCGACCGTCATCACGTCGCCGACCCGGAGGAACTCGCGGCGCGGAAACCCGACGCCCTCCGGCGAGCCGGTCAGCAGCAGATCGCCCGGCTCGAGCGTCATCAGCTGGCTCGCCCACGCGATCAGCTCGGCGACCGAGTAGATCATGTCGCCGGTCGAGGCGTCTTGCTTGACGGCGCCGTTGACCGCGAGCCGGAGCTTGGCGGCCTGCGGATCGCCGAGCGCCGCCGCGGGCACGAACGCCGGCGCGATCGGGCAGTAGCCGTCGCGGCCCTTGCCGGACAGGAAGTCGAACTTGAAGATCGACTCGGGCTGCATCAGGCGATCGCGCGCCGTGACGTCGACCGCCACGCTGTACCCGGCGACATGGTCGAGCGCGTGCGCGACGGCGAGCTTGCGACCACCGCGCCCGATCACCGCGACCAGCTCGACCTCCCAGTCGAGCATGTGGATCGTGGGGTCGAGCACCAGCGGACCTTCGAGCGCGGTCGCCGGCTTGAGGAACAAGAACGGCGGCCGGGCCGCGTCCTTGACATAGCTGACGCCCATCTCCGCGAGGTGCTTGTAGTAGTTCGCACCAGCGCAGATCACCTTGCCGGGCCTGGCGAGCGCGGGCATGTCAGCCCGCTCCGATCAGGTTACGCGGGAAGTCCGGCGGCGGCGGGCCGTCGTTGGACCACAGGAACAGCCCCTGCTCCTTGGACCACGTCCCCGGCTCCCACGCCGAGCCCTCGGGGATGTAGTCGATGTCGTGGAAGTACTCGGCGAGCGTGCCCCACGGATCGCGAAAGTAATGGAACAGGTTCGAGCCGACGGTATGGCGCCCGGTGCCCCACACGTGCGCGTAGCCAGCGTCGCGCAGCCGGCGCGCGCCGAGCGCGATGTGATCGATCGACTCGAGCTCGAAGCTCTGGTGGTGCAGCCCGGGGTGCGACTCGCGCAGCAGGCCGAGCAGGTGGTGATCGCCGTCGGACGCGCCGCGCAGGAACATCACCATGTCGTCGCCGACCCGATCGGACAGCTTCATGCCGAGCGCGTCCTGGTAGAACGCCGCCTGGCGCGCGGGCTCGGGCGAGAACAGGATGACGTGGCCGAGCCGGACCGGCCGAGGCTCGGTGCCGAACGGCAGCGCGCCGCGCTCGCCGAGCCGGACGTAGCCGCCGTGCGCGTTGAGCGCGACCGGCCGCGCGGCCCGCGGCGGCGCGACCGGCTCGCTGCCGAGGTGGATCAGGTTGCGATCGAGATCGCGGAACCACAGGCCGGCCGGCGCGCCGTCGTGCGGCGGATCCTCGAGCCGGATCCCGCGCTGCTCGAGCCGGGTCCGGGTGGCGGCGAGCTCGTCGGCGCGACCGCCGAAGCTGAGGTAGGCCAGGCCGCGGCGCGGGCCGCAGCGGACGATCACCTGATCCTGGGCGCGGCCGGCGCAGCGCGCGACCACGCCGCCGTCGCGCTCGCCGACCTCGAGGCCGAACGCCTGGTAGAACGCGGCGGCCTGCGCCGGATCAGGGAGCGTGAGCCCCACGTGCTGGATCGATCGGATCATCGTGCCTCCTGGAGATCGTCGCCGAGCAGGAACTCCCACATCCGGGCGTAGAGCTGGGCATCGGCGCCGGCGCGCCGCGCGGCGTCCTCGGCGGTGTACGGCACCGCGGGGTGGCCGAGCGTGGCGAGCTCGATCCGCGCGGCGTCCTCGAGGAAGAACGCGTGGCACGCGGCGGCGCGCACGCTCGGGCCGACCGTGACCGCGCCGTTGCCGCGCAGCACGACCGCGCGGTGGGTCGCGAGCACCGCGGCGACCGCGCCGGCGCGCTCCGGATCGCGGATCAGCGCCGGATCGTCCCACAGCGGCGGCTGGGGCGCGAAGTACGCGCCGAGCCCGTGCAGCGCGCGCGGCGTGCGGCGCAGCGCCGACAGCGCCATCACGGCAGGCGCCTGGAACCGGCAGATGCCGCCGACGTCGGCGCGCGCGCGGTAGATCGCCTGGTGCAGCCGGACCTCGGGCAGCGCCCCGGCGGGCAGCGCCTCGTCATGCGCCTCGCCGAGCGCGACGTCGACGAGCGCGGTCGACCGCGTCACCTGGCCCAGCGGGTGGGCCGGGGTCACCACGAACGTCGCCGGCGCGAGCCGCGCGCTGACGTGGCCGTAGGCGTGCACGAGCGCGTGGCGCGCGAGCGCGCGAGCGGCGAGCCGGACGTCGGCATGAACGTCGGAGTGGACGCCGGCGTGGATGTCGGCATGAACCTCGGCGGTCATCGCTGGACCGGCCGGAATTCTGGCCGGAATTCTGGCCGGAATTCGGGCCGGAATTCTGGCCGGAATTCTGGAATGTCGGGCAGCGCGCCCCACATGCAGAACGACGTCGGCGCGAGCGGGAACCGGCGCGGCTGGTAGGTCGCCTCGTCGCCCGGCGCGATCGACCGCACGCCGGTCGAGTACTCGTAGATCAGGTCGTCGGGACCGGCGAAGTACAGGAACACGGCGCCCGACGTCGGGTGGCGGCCGGGGCCGAACACGATCCGCACACCGCGATCGCGCAGGAAGTAGTACGAGCGCATCACGTCGTCGATCGACGCGGCCTGAAAGTTGACGTGCTGGATGCCGGGGCGCTGCGCGGGGAACAGCGCGATCCGGTGGTGGACGTCGTCGATCCGCAGCAGCGCGGCCTCGCCGATCCAGTCGCTGACCCGCGCCCCGAGCGCGCGGGTCCAGAACTGCTCGTCGCGCGGTGCGTCCGTGGTGCGCAGCCCGACGTGGCTGAACGACGTGATCCCGGCGTCGCGCGTGTAGGCGCACGCCGCGGCGCCTGCGCTGCCGCGCACCAGCTCGATCCGGTTGCCGGTCGGATCGCTCACCGCGAACAGCTCCGCCACCAGGCGCTCGTCGCGCTCGGCCGGCGTGCCCTCGCGGATCCGGTGGCCGGTGCGCTCGAGCGCACCGAGCGTCGCCGCGAGCGCGCCGGGGTCCGCCAGCTCGAACGCGAGCGCCTCGTCGCCCAGCTCGCCGCGCACGTACTGCACGTGGTGGTCGTGGCCGGCGCTCGCGCGCAGGTAGGCGCGCCGGGCGTCGCGCCGCACGAGCTCGAGCCCGAGGATCTCGGTCGCGAACCGCACGCTCGCGTCGAGCTCCGAGCTGGCGAGCCGCACGCTGCGAAGCTGCGCGAGCTGATCCATACATCTAGTACGTACACGTACCAATCGACTTCGTCAACGCAAAGATCGACCGCGCCCCTTGCTCCGTCCAGCGACGCGGTACGACAACGCAGCGCGCCACGCCGGCGGCTCACCGCCCGCGACAAGGTACGTTGACGTACCGAATCCCGGACCGCGAGAACTTGACTAAGATGTGGGCGTGCCCCCCAAACCGCGCCGCGATCCCAGCCGGGAGATCGCCGAGTTTGCGCTCCGCGATGCGCCCGGCCACCTGCTGCGGCGCTGCCACCAGCGCTCCGAGGAGCTGTTCACCGCCGCGCTCGGCAGCGATGGCCCCACGCGCCAGCAGGTCGCCCTGCTCGTCACCGTCGTGCAGCACCCGGCCGCGAGTCAGGCCGAGCTCGTCCAGCTCACCGGCATCGACAAGAACACGCTCGCCCAGATGATCAGCCGGCTGACCGCGCGCGGCCTGCTCGAGCGCCGTCCGAGCAAGGCCGACGCGCGCAGCAACGCGATCAGCGCGACCCGCGCCGGCGTGAAGCTGCTCGAGTCCGTGATGCCCGAGGTCCGCCGCGTGCAGGATCAGATCCTCGAGCCGCTCCCCGCCGAGCTACGCCCGGTGTTCCGGCACTGCCTGCGGTTGCTGATCGGGCTCGAGCCCGAGTGATCGCGTGACGCGCGCGCGGGTTGCGGACCAGCCCGGTTGCCGCAAGACCGGTCGGCCCGTCGGAATCCGAGGCTTCCCGCCTGCGTGGCCGGGTCACGCACCGCGCACGGTCGGGCGCGCCGGATCGGTGATCCAGCTGCTCCAGCTGCCCGGGTACAGCTTTGCGCGAACCCCGGCGAGCTCGAGCGCGAGCACGTCGTGGGCCGCGGTGACGCCCGAGCCGCAGTACACCGCGACGTCGGCCCCGGGCACCGCGCCGACCCGGGCATACTCGGCCGCGAGCTCGGCCGGCGCACGGAACTGACCGGTAGCGTCGAGGTTCGCGTGGGTCGGAACATTGACTGCGCCGGGGATGTGACCGGCGACCGGATCGACCGGCTCGACCTCGCCGCGGAACCGCTCGGGCGCGCGCGCGTCGATCAGCACGCCGATCGCCGGCACGCCGGAGGCCTCGACGATCGGCATCCCGCCCGGCGTCGCCGCGAACGTCCCCAGGCTCGCCGCGGCCGCCGGCCCGGTCGCGACCGGATGACCCGCGGCGCGCCAGGCACCCCAGCCACCGTCGAGCACGCGCACGCTCGGGTGACCGAAGTAGCGCAGCAGCCACCACGCGCGCCCGGCCGCACGGGCGCCCCAGTCATCGTACACCACGACCGGCCGGTCCGCCGACACGCCGAGCCGCTGCATCGCGCGCGTGAACGCCGCCGGCTCGGGCAGCGGGTGGCGGCCACCGCGGCCGGGCGGCGCTGCGAGCTCGGTGTCGAGATCGACGTAGACCGCGCCGGGGACGTGCCCGGCGGCGAACTCCGCGGGCCCCGGCGGCCCGCCGAGCTTGTAGCGGACGTCGAGGATCGTGACGGTCTCGCGCGCGGTCGCCAGCTCGGCGACCGAGATCAGGGGCTGCATCGCGACATGATATTCGATACCAGGGTTTGACCAACCGGCGTTCGCTGGCTAGAACGCCCACGTGCGACGCCTCTGGCCCCGTCTCGTCATCGTCCTGTCGGTCCTGGGCTCGGCGCACTATTACATCTGGCTGCGGTTCGTCCACGCGCCGCGGCTGCCGGCGCCGTGGCACACGCTCGCGACGCTCCTGATCATCTGCCTGGCGCCGAGCTTGCCGCTCGCCGCGATCGGGATGCGCCGGTGGTCGCGCGCCGCGGCAGCTCCGCTGCTGTGGCTCACGTACACGTGGTTCGGCTGCGCCGTCTATCTGTTGCTCGCGGCCGCCGCGACCAGCCTGGTGTGTGCGATCGCCCCGGTCAGCCCGCGGGCCGCGGCGGTGGTGTGCGGTGGCGCCGCCGCGCTCACCGTGCTGTACGGCCTCATCAACGTGAAGCGCGGCCCGATCGTGCGGCGGATCCGCGTGCCGCTCGCCAAGCTGCCCGCCGCGGCCGACGGCTACACGATCGTCCAGCTCACCGACGTCCACATCGGCCCCATGCTCGGCCGGCGGTTCGCCGCGTCGGTCGTGCAGCAGGTCAACGCGCTCGACCCCGACCTGATCGTCATCACCGGCGATCTCGTCGACGGCCGGCTCGCCGACCTGGTGCCCCACGTCGAGCCGCTGCGCGAGCTCCGCGCGCGCGACGGCGTGTTCGCGGTCACCGGCAACCACGAGTACTACTGGAACGCCAGCGCGTGGCTGACCCACCTGGGCTCGCTCGGGATCCGGATCCTGCGCAACGAGCACGTCACGATCGAGGCCGGGTTCGAGCTCGCGGGCGTCGACGACTCGACGAGCGCCGGGATGGCGGTCGGCCACGGCGAGGACGTCGCGGGCGCGCTCGCCGGCCGCGATCCGGCGCTGCCGGTCGTGCTGCTCGCGCACCACCCGAGCACGATCGCGCGCGCGGTCGCCGCCGGCTGCGACCTCCAGCTGTCGGGCCACACCCACGGCGGCCAGCTGCTGCCGCTCGGCTGGCTATCGCGGCTGTTCGAGCCTCGCGTCGCCGGCCTCGCGCGGTTCGGCGCGACCTGGCTCTACGTCAGCGAGGGCACCGGGTTCTGGGGCCCGCCGCTGCGGGTCGGCACGTCGTGCGAGATCGCCGAGATCACGCTCGCCTGCCCGGCGCCCTGACGATCTCGGAATTCGCCCGGTTCCCGGCCGATCGTGTTATGCGAGGTGGTGGCCCGGATCCGCGGCAGGGCTGTACCGAGGTGCCGGCATCCCGCCGCCGGGCGCTTCCGGTGGGCCATGCGCGCCGAGCTCCGCGCCGCCGGTGACCAGATCGCCGCCCGCGATCGGCTGCTGACGGTCGCCGCGCACGAGCTGCTGTCGCCGGTCAGCGGCCTGTTGCTCCAGACCGACGTGCTCGCGACGCTGCTCGAGACGCCGGTCGAGAATGCGCTGCAGATCGAGCAAGCGCTGGAGATGATGCAGGACCAGGGTCAGCTGCTCGCCGACCTGATCAGGAAGCTGCTCGATGTCGGCAGCCTCGGCGCGGGGCACCTGCGGCTCAGCCTCGACCCGACCGACCTGTCCGCGATCGTGCGCGACGTGCTGAACCGGGCGGAGCCGAGCATCCAGCACAGCCGCTGTCGCCTGACGCTCGAGCTCCAGCCCGCGCCGGGCCGGTGGGATCGGCTCCGGCTCACCCAGGTGGTGACCAACCTGCTGTCCAACGCGCTCAAGTACGGGCGCGGTGAGCCGATCCTGGTTCGCGTGACGTCGGAGGCCGAGGTCGCGCACCTGATCGTCGAAGATCGCGGTGGCGGCATCCCGGTCGGCGATCGCGCGCGCGTCCTGCGAGCCTACGAGCGAATCCCTCAGGCCATCGGGACGCCCGGGCTCGGCCTGGGGCTCTACATCTCCGCCCAGATCGTCGCGGCCCACGGCGGCGCGATGCGCATCGAGGGCGATCCGGATACCGGCGCGCGGGTCATCGTCGACCTGCCATGCAATCCCGCGCGGTAGCAGTGCGGCCGCGCGCAAGCGAGCGCTCGGGCGCGCGACGCGGCGCGCGGGATCGGTGTACACAGGGGCCGTGAAGAAGGCCCACCCAGTCGCCGGCCTGTGGGCCTACGCCGAGTTCGGCGCCGTGGTCGCCGGGTTCCTGCCGGTCATGGCGCTGGCGTCGCTGCGCCACCGCGGCGATCCGACGCAGCGCGTGCCCGGCCAGTGGATGCGCCGGCTCGGCCGCACCGCGGCGCGGCTGTCGCTGCTGTGGACGTTCGATATCGAGGGCGAGCGGCCGCCGGACATCGACACCAAGGGCTACGTCGTGATCGCCAACCACGAATCACAGGCCGATCCGTTCCTGCTGTCGTTCCTGCCGTGGGACATGCGGTGGGTCGCCAAGGAGTCGCTGTTCAAGCAGCCGCTGACCGGCTGGGCGATGAAGCTCGGCGGCGACATCCCGCTGCGCCGCGGCGAGGGCGACAGCGTGCGCGCCTGCCTGCTCGAGTGCGAGCACGCGCTGCGCGGCGGGATCTCGATCATGATGTTCCCCGAGGGCACGCGCTCGCTGGACGGCGAGCTGTTGCCGTTCAAGGACGGTGCGTTCGATCTCGCGATCCGCGCCGGCGTACCGATCCTGCCGATCGCGCTCGCCGGCACGCGCGCGATGCGCCCCAAGCACTCGCGGTGGTTCGGCAAGGCGCACGCATGCGCGAAGATCTTGCCGCCGATCCCGACCACCGGGCTGACCGACGCCGACATCGCGCCGCTGCGCGATCAGGCGCACACGACGATCGCCGCGGTGCTGCCCGAGCTGCGGTCGCGCTACGGCGCGCCGACCAGCGGCTGATCGCCGATCGCGAACCCCACGCTCGCCAGCTGCCCCGCGGTCCGGATCAATGCGTCGTGCCAGGTCGCCTGCTTGCCGCGGATCGCGTCGCGGAGCGCGTCATGGAAGCTGCCGCACAGGCCATGGAACAGCGTGCTGGCCACCAGCTCCGGCTGATCGCAGCGCAGTTGCCCGCTGTCGACGCCCTGCCGCGCCGCCTGTCCGATCAGATCGATCAGCCGCCGGTTGGCCGATGACTTGATGGTCTCCGCCCCCGGCGTCCCGTACAGGTTGCGGTGCAGCGCCGCGTGCGCCAGCGTGAACCGCATCAGCGATTCGAACACCCGGATCAGCCGCGCGCCGATCGCGATCGTCTCGTCGGCGAGGATCGGCTCGCAGATGGAGATGAACTGGTCGATGTGCCGCCGCCATACCGCCGCGGCCGCCTCGTCCTTGGACTCGAAGTACAGATAGAACGTCCCCTTCGAGACGTTCGCGAGCTCGGTGATGTCCTCGACCTTGGCGTCGGCCACGCCATCGCGCGAGAAGATCGCCACGGCGGCATCCAGCAGGTCACTGCGGCGTTCCTCCTGGGGCTTGGCCGACCGCTTGCGCTTGCCTTCGACTGTTCTGGACACCATCGCGGACTCCGACGTCCGCGGCACTATAACTCACGGTGGGCCGGCCGTTCGATACCGCGACGGCACAGCCAGGACGCGATCGCATCGCCGCGGCGTGCGGCTATCGCGACCGGCGGCGTGGCCGAGCCGGTGCCGCCCGGGCGTTCGACGCTCGCTTCGGCGCCCGTTTCGGCTTCGGGACCGATTTCGGTTCCGGTTTCGGTGCCCCGGGAGTTCGCTGCATCTGGCCGGTGACGAACCGTGCGAACGGCCGGACGTCGCCGCCGACGCTCGCGGTCTCCAGCGCGGCGAGGTACGCGGCTCGATCGTCGACGCGGATCACCGTCCACGGATAGCCGCCCGCGACCAGCACCGCGTTCATGAGGAACCGCGCGATCCGGCCGTTGCCGTCGGGGAACGGGTGCACGTAGCCGACCAGCCAGTGACCGAGCACCGCGCGCACCGCGGGCACCGGCTCGGCCTCGATCAGATCGAACAGCGCCGGCATCGCCTCGCGCAACAGCTCGGCGCGGGGGGGCACGTGCCGCGAGCCGCGCAGGAACACGGGCTGGTTGCGATAGCCGGCGAGCATCGCCGGGGTGAGCAGGCCGGCGGAGACGTGCGGGCTGAACATCTCGCGGTACCAGTCGCGGTGGGCGGTGCGCAACAGCTCGAGGTCGCCGCCGCCGAGCAGCCGGCGCACCGCGTCGCGGACGCGCTGGAACGCGAGCCAGTAGCCGCGCGCCGCGAGCGCGTTGGCGGTCTCGCGATCCTCGTCCTCGGGGTCCCAGGCGCCGGACGCGACGCGCTCGACCAGCGCGGGCGTCACCTGGTAGCCCTCGATCGACAGCGAGTGGTATGCGTCGAGCTGGTAGACCTCGTCGATCCGGCGCAGCGCGACCTCGGGGGTCCGGGCGCGAAGCCGGAGCGCCCCGAGCGGGGGAAGCTCGGCGAGCACCGCATCGCGCGCCGAGGCCCACAGCGTACGGAGCCGCGCCACGATCGGCGCCGCGGCCGGCCGCGCCGCGGCCAGCGGGCGATCGCCGGCGAACGGATCGACCTCGCGCACGACGTGATCGGCGGCCTGCATCGCGGCGATGATCTCGTCGGCGATCGCGACCTTGCCGAGCCGGCGGAACGCACCGGCGAGCCGGCCGGCGATCACCGCGTGGCCGCCGTCGAGCAGCCGCGCGAGCAACTCGGACGGATCGCGGAGCGCCCCGAGCACGACCTCGGCCTCGACCGGCTGCTCGGCGAAGAACTCCTCGGGGACGCGGAGCAGCGCCGGCTCGACGCGGAACAGCTGCAGGCCGTGCTTGCGCTCGAGGTCGCGCGCCGCCGGCAGCTGCTTCTGCTTCAGCGCGAAGAACGAGGTCCCGAACAGCAAGTCGATCCGGTTGTTGTTCGCCTCCGGGCTGTAGAGGATGACCTGCTTGGGGATGACGGTATTCTCGGCGTGGAGCAGCAGCGATTGCTCGGGCGACAGGTGCCAGGCGTCGCCGAACCGATCCTCGCAGTAGCGCCGGCAGAACTCCCAGAACGACGCGTACCACGGCGTGGTATCCCCCGGCTGCGCGCTCGGGCTCGCCGAGATCAGCCAGCCCCGCATGACCTCCTGCAGGAAGCCGTGCTGCACCAGCCGCTCGCGATCGAGCCGCGTCAGTTGCTCCGACGTGAACACGCGGCTGCCGTCCGCCTGGAGCAAGCGGAGCGCCTCGAGTGAAGCGGCGAGCTTTTCATTCGGAGCGGACATGGTCGCTGCGCCGGTACAAGTCTTTGATGTTGTACCATCACAATTGAAAGATGCTGCGCCAGTACAATTGAAAGATGCTGCGCGGCTACAATTGAAAGATGCGCGGATACGGCTGCCGTCGAGCCGCGAGGCATGAACGTCCCTCGTGCCGGCCTGCCCCCAGAGCTCGCCTGGCCTGACCCAGAGCTCGCCTGGACGATCCGGATCGCGCAGCAAATTTCCCGAGGCCGAGGCCGAGGCCGAGTCGACGCATCGCGACGAAGGGCTACCGAGCGCATCAAGCGCGATCGGACCCGGTGTGTCGATCAGACCCAACGATGGGGAGCGCCGTCAAGAGGCAGCTCGCCGCTCGCGGACTCGCGACTCAGTGGATGCCGGAATCCTGGCTGAGCGTCTTTCCGACAGTGTGTCGGGCTTCCGGGCGCACGAGCAAGGCGCGCAGGAGCTCCCGGGCCTCGGCGACGAGCTCGCGGACGCGCGCGACGGTCGGCTGCGGGACCGTCGAAGTTTCGTGGATCTGGGTCATCACCTGCTCGGTGTCCACCACGGAATCGAGGGCCGCGTGCAGCCGGGCGAGCGTCATCATGTCGTCGGCGTACTCAACGCTGCGCTTCATGGCTCGGGAAGAAGCAAGCCGCGAGCCACCGACCTCACCGTCCGGCGAGTGCCTGCCGGCGCGCTGGAAGCGCTCATCCGACCATCCTGCGATTCTCGGACGCGCCTATCCGACCACGATGTGCGGCGCTGGCAAGACGAGCGCCGAGCCCGTGTCAGAATGGCGCGCCGATCGCCGGTCCGGTGATCGCCCGGCGTCCCGATCGCCGGCGCGCTCGCTACGGGAACACGTAGATCAGCCGCAGCCCCGGGGTCACCGTCGACACCTGTGGCTTGATGTCGCCCTTGAACACGTTGATCTGCAGGTCGAGCGCACTGCCGATCACGAGCGGTGCCGCGAACGGCGCGTAGTACATGACCAGGCCCGGCTGGATGGTGACCACGTCGAACGCCGACGGCGACAGCGGGCTGATCAGCGCCGCCTCGGCGGCGATCCCGACCGGGAACTTATTATAGATGTAATACGCGCCGTAGATCAGGCCCTGGAACGAAACCTTGTCCGTGGTCGGCTTGCCGGTCGCGTCGGGCAGGCCATTGCCGTCGTACTTGAAGCTCCCACCGATCGCGATCGAGATCCCGGGCGCGAACGTGGTGCCGACCGTGAAGAACGGGCTGTCCGACGCGCTGCCCGACATATAGAACACGGTCTTCTCGCCGGTGAACGTATGCATCGGGTGCACGGCCGGCGCCGCCGCGGGCGCTTCGGGGGCCGCCGCCGGCTCGTCCGCCCAGGCCGCGGTCGACATCACCGCCACGAGCAACAACGCCGTACCGCCAGAGCTGAGATGCGTCATCGAGTCTCCTCCCGAGCGCCGACGCGACCCGCGTGGCGCCCGTATCATTGGCAATGATGGTTAGAGGACCGACAGGGAACTGTCAAGTTCCTATTTGCTCCGAACAGTCTGTCGCGCGGCGAGCAAACGCGCCGCGTCACGCCCGGCGAGTGATCGCTCCGCGCGGCGCACGGCGGCGAGCCACCGGCCGCGCCGGCGGCAGCCGCACCGTCAGGAACGCGACCGCGAGCTGGACCACGTCGTCGCTGATCTCGAGCAGGCTATCGGGGCCGCGCTGCAGCAGGTGGCCGTAGATCATCTGATGCAGCGCGCCCACCACGGCGAGCGCGTGCAGCTCGCTGAGCTCCTGGCCGGCGCCGGCGCGCGCGGCGCCGCGGCTGAGCGCGACGATGTTGCGGGCGAACTTGAGGTGGAGGTCGTGCCGGCGCGTCACCGCCTCGGGGCCGGCGGCCGCCGCCTCGAGATAGAACACCTTGGCCGTGTTCGGCATCGACGCCAGCAGCTCCAGGTAGCCGCGCAGCGAGTACTCGCAGCGCTCGCGCACGGTGCCCGAGACGGCGAACAGCCGCGCGCTGGCCGCGACCAGCGAGTCGGTGATGACGTCGAGCGCCGCCAGGAAGCACTGCACCTTGTCGGCGAAGTGGTCGTAGAACGTGCGCTTGGCCGTGCCGGCGCGGGTCACGATGTCGCCGATCGTCACCGCGGGGTAGCCCTGCGCGGCGACCAGCTCGGTGATCGCCTCGAGCAGGCGCAGGCGCTGCGACGCCGCGACCACCTGGGGATCCAGCTTGTGGCGTCCGCGCGGCAGGATGCGCGGAACCAACGTCCCTTTGGGGTCAGCGGTCTTCTTCACGCGCGGGCCGATCGGCGAGCTGGGGCACTTAGCCGTACCATGATTCACCAGCAGAACCGAGCATCTGCGCGCGGCCGAAGATGTTTCGCCCGCCGTGTCGCTCCGGTGGGGGCGCCGTTCGTCGCCGGAGTAGAACCAGCCGCGCCCAGGCTTTGCGCGGCCCGATCGCGGTGGTCTACTTCGCGCGATGGCTCCCGAGGCAACGGCGACGGACGCGTCCGGCCCCCCCGACGACGCGGTGGCCCGCGTGCGCCGGGCGATCGATGCCGTGTGGCGGATCGAGTCCGCGCGGCTGATCGCCGGGCTCGCCCGCATGGTGCGCGACGTCGGGCTCGCCGAGGAGCTCGCCCAGGACGCGCTGGTCGCCGCGCTCGAGCGCTGGCCCGGCGACGGCGTGCCCGCCAACCCCGGCGCGTGGCTGATGACGACCGCGAAGCACCGCGCGATCGATCGGCTGCGCCGGACCCGGCTCACCGAGCGCAAGCACGAGGAGCTCGGCCACGGCCTGGCCACCGGTCACGACGCCGCGCCCGCGCTCGAGGCCGCGCTCGATGGCGATCCCGGCGACGACCTGCTGCGGCTGGTGTTCACCGCGTGCCACCCGGTGGTGTCGCCCGAGGCTCGCGTCGCACTCACCCTGCGGCTGCTCGGCGGCCTGACCACGCCCGAGATCGCCCGCGCGTTCCTGGTCCCCGAGCCGACGATCGCGCAGCGCATCGTGCGGGCCAAGCGCACGCTCGCCGAGGCCCAGGTGCCGTTCGAGGTCCCGCGCGGCGCCGAGCTCGCCGAGCGGCTGAGCTCGGTGCTCGAGGTGATCTACCTGGTGTTCAACGAGGGCTACTCGGCGACCTCCGGTGACGACTGGATGCGGCCCGCGCTGTGCGAAGACGCGCTGCGGCTCGGCCGGATCCTGGCGGGCCTCTTGCCCGACGCCCCCGAGGTCCACGGCCTGGTGGCGCTGATGGAGATCCAGGCGTCGCGCACCCGGGCGCGGATCGGCCCGGCGGGCGAGCCGGTGCTGCTGCTCGACCAGAACCGCGCGCGCTGGGATCACGTGTTGATCCGGCGCGGGCTGGCGGCGCTCGCCCGCGCCGAGGCGCTCGGCGGCGCCCACGGCTCGTATACCCTGCAGGCGGCGATCGCGGCCTGCCACGCCCGCGCGGTGACCGCGGCCGACACCGACTGGACGCGGATCGCGGCGCTGTACACCGCGCTCGCCGAGCGCGCGCCGTAGCCGGTGGTCGAGCTCAACCGCGCGGTCGCGATCGCGATGGCGTTCGGGCCCGCCGCCGGGCTCGCGCTGGTCGACGAGCTCGCCGCCGAGCCGGCGCTCGCGGGCTACCACCTGCTGCCGAGCGTGCGCGGCGATCTACTCGCCAAGCTCGGCCGGTTCGCCGAGGCCCAGGCCGAGCTCGAGCGCGCCGCCGCGCTGACCCGCAACGCCCGCGAGCGCGCGCTGCTGCTCGACCGTGCCGCGAGCTGCGTCCGTTAGGGAGTCCGTATTCCATACGGCCTTGCGTCGCCTCGATCGCCTCGCGAACCGCTCGGCTATACAGACCCGGACGTGCTCGCAGCTCGCGTTAGTGCCCTGCCCCCTAGCGCCCAAGGTACCCGAGGTAAGAGCGCATCAGAACGGCAGGTCATCGTCGCGGCCCGTCGATTCATCGCGCGGCCGCGGCTCGTCGTTGCGCGGCGGCACGTCATCGCGCGGCGGCATCTCGCTGTAGCCGCCGCGGCCTCGTCCGCCACCACCGCCGCCGCCCCAGTCGTCGCCACCGCGGCCCCGGCCGCCACCGCCACTCGCGCCCCAGTCATCACCGCGCCCGCGGCCGCCGCGATCCTCGCGCCGCGCGCTCGCCGGCTCGACCTTCCACACGTCGAGGCTGTTGAAGTACTTGACCTCGCCGGCGGGGCTGCGCCACTCGCGGCCGCGCAGGCTGAAGTCGATCCGCACCAGATCCCCGACGGCCATGCCATCGAGCTGGGCGCAGCGATCTCCGGTCAGCTGGAACAGCACGACCTGCGGGTACTTCGGGTTATCGGTGAGCTCGAGGACGAACTCGCGCTTGGAGAACCGCTCGGACACCTGCTTGGTGTCGAAGATGGTGTGCAGCTTGCCGGTCGCTTCGATGCCCATGGCCGGAACATACGCGGACGGCCTGACAAAGACCCGCGCTATTGACGGTCGGCCCGAGCCCGCCTGGTAGGATGCGCGCGCATCGGAGGTGTCATGCGCGGCTCGTCTCGCTCGCTCTTGCTCGTGTTGCTCGTCGGCTGCAGCGGATCGTCCCAGCCTACCCCACCCGCGGCCACTCCACCGGCCGGCTCGGGCTCTGCAGGCTCGGCGGTCGCGGCCGGGTCCGGGGCATCCGCAGGCGCCGTCGCCGCCGCCGCGGGTTCCAGCGCCGCGGGCTCCAGCGCCGCGACCGCGCCGGCCACCGGCTCCGCCGGCCCACCGACCGCCCCGGCCGCGGACGCCACCCCGCCCACCGCGCTCACCGACGCGCAGAACCAGCAGGACGCCGAGACCGCGCCGCTCGCCCGGTCGATCGTCGACGCGTACCCCAACTGGAACGGGTTCTTCTCCAACCTGGTCGCCAGCTGGTCGCCCGACGGCACGCGGATCGTGTTCGGCTCGGTGCGCGACGGCAGCCCCGAGATCTACGCCGCCGATCCCGCCAAGCCGGCCGATCCCCCGGCCGCGATCACCCGGGGCCCCGAGCGCGCGCTCTGGGCCGGCTACACCCCCGACGGCAAGTCGCTGCTGTTCCTGCGCGACACCAAGGGCGACGAGAACCACCACATCTGGCGGGTCAACCCCGACGGCACCGGCGCCACCGACCTGACGCCCGGCGAGCCCTGGCACCGCGGCGAGCCGATCGTGCCGCGCGGTCGCCCCGACGTCATGCTGTACAGCGCGTCGCGGGTCAGCGATCCGTCGACCGTGCTGTACGAGCATCCGTTCACCGGCCCCGAGCGCTCGGTCTACATCAACCCGCGCCCGGGCGGGCTCGCCGACGTCTCGACCGACGGCAAGCACGCGCTGTTCCTCGACGTCCACTCGGCGGCCGACGTCGCGCTGCTCGACATCGAGCTCAGCACCAGCACCGCGCGCCAGATCTACCCGGCCGAACCGGTGATGACCCCGACCCACCCCAACCCGCCGCGGCCCCAGGCCGGCATCCACTCCGCGGTGTACTCGCCCGACGGCGCGCGGATCTACTTCAGCACCGACGAGGGCGCCGAGTCGTCGGTCGTGCTCGCGTTCGACGCCAGGACCGCCAAGCAGGTCGCGCGCTACGTCAACGCGGCACCGCGCGGCGCGCCGATCGCGCTCGTGGCCTCGCCCGCGGGCGACCGGATCGCCGCCGGGATCGACGCCGGCAACCACGGCGAGCTCCGGCTGCTCGACGCCAAGACGCTCGCGGTCACGCGCACGGTCAAGGTCCCGCTCGGCGACGTCCAGGTCGGCACGTTCCGCCCCGACGGCAAGCAGCTCTCGATCCTGATCTCGCAGCCCGATCACCCGGCCGACGTCTACGCCGTCGACACCGCGACCGGCGACCTCCACCCGCTGCGCGACGACCAGCGCGCCGGGCTCGACACGCTGCCCAAGCTGACCGCGGCGATCGCGACCGTTCCGGCGTTCGATGGCCTGCAGATCCCGGTCAACGTCTACCTGCCCGCCGCCGATCCCAAGGCCGCGTCGGACAAGGCCGCGGTGCAGCGCCGGCCGACGATCGTGATCTTCCACGGCGGCCCGGCGTCGAGCTACGCCGTGCGGTGGAGCCCGTACGCCCGGTTCTTCGTCTCGCTCGGCTACGCGGTGCTCGAGCCCAACGTCCGCGGCTCGACCGGGTTCGGCCGGGCCTACGAGATGGCCGACAACCGCGAGAAGCGCGCCGACTGGCTCAAGGACCTCGCGACCGTCAACGCGTGGACCAAGGCCCAGCCGTGGTGCGACCCCGAGCGCGTCGTCGTGTGGGGCCAGAGCTACGGCGGCTACACCACGCTGATGGCGCTGACCCGACAGCCGACGCTGTGGCGCGCCGGCGTCGATCTCTACGGCGTGGCCGATCTCAAGAAGTTCCTGCAGACCACCGACGCCCAGATCCGCAGCGCGTTCGTCACCGAGTTCGGCGACCTCGACAAGGACGGCGACCTGCTCGACAAGTTCAGCCCGATGCGCGACGCCGACAAGATCGTCCGGCCGCTGTTCGTCTACGCCGGCCAGAACGATCCGCGGGTGCCGCGCACCGAGTCCGATGCGGTGGTCCGCGCGCTGCGCGGCCGCAACGTCCCGGTCGAGTACATGGTCGCCGCGAACGAGGGCCACACCGTCGACCGCCGCGACACCAAGATCGAGCTCCTGACCCGCACCGCACGGTTCCTCGCCGCCGCGCTCAAGTGAGCTACAGCTTCGACGGGTCCGACGCGCGGTAGTGCTTCAGGTAGTAGTCAGAGCGTCTAGTAGTCAGAGCGTCGAGGCGACCGCCGCGAGCACGGCGCCCGGGTCCTGATCGATCACCGCGTGGTGCGAGACGATGATCCGGCGCAACTCGGGCAGCTTGGCGAGCTTCTCGAAGTGCGCGCGCAGCGCGCGCTTGTTCTCGACCAGGAACATCCGCGCGACCCGGGTGACCCGCGGCGCGCCGGTCGAGCGGGTCAGGAACCGCAGCATGAAGCCCTGGAACCCGGGGACGTGCGGCATGTTGAACACCAGGTCGTTGAGCACCAGGGTCGTACCGTCGGCGTCGCGCACGATCATCGCGCCCTCGCGGCCGTGCGTGCCGTCGAGCGTCTCCAGCTCGACCGCGCGGTCTTCCACCATGCTGTCGTAGGTCGCGCTGATCGGGACGACCTCCTCGACCGCCGTGCGCGCGCCGGGCGGGCAGATCACCTTGGCGCCGGGGAACCGGGCGTGGAACACGCCGGCGTCGAGCCGGTGGTAGGCGCTGGGCACCAGGATCACGCGGATCGGGCCGAGCGCGGCGATCGCGGCCATCGTGGCATCGTCGGCGGCGATCGCGTTGTGCACGATCAGCCCGCGGTCGGTGCGCCGGGCGATCGTCATCACCCGCTTGACCGGCATGTTCTCGAGGTCGCCCTCGAGCCGCCACACGCCGGCGGACAGCTGCTCGAGCGGACGGTGCGGCAGGACCCGCCACTCGGTATGTGACTTCGGCACGCGCCGAGTCTAGCGGATCTCAATCGTCGCGCGACAGCTCGGCGACCAGCAGCTCGAGCAGCGCCTCGGTGCCGGCGATCATCACCGGATCGGCGCGGCCCAGCGCGCGGCGCACCGCGGCCTCGACGGTGCCCTTGCGCTCCTGATCGATCCGGCGGCCCAGCGCGGTGAGCCGGAATCGCACGCGGCGGCGATCGGCGGGATCGACCTTGCGCTGCAGCATGCGCTGGCGCTCGAGCCGGGCCAGCACGCCGGTCAAGGTGCTCGGGTGCAGCCCGAGGATCTCGGCGATCTCGCGCGCGGTGACGTCGGGCGACTGGCCGACGACCCGGATCACCAGGCGCTGCGGGCCGGTCACGCCGATCGTCTTGCTCATCCGCTTGGAGCGGACCGCGATCGCATGGACCAGCTCCCACAGCCGTTGCATGAACTGCAGGGTCTCGCCGGTCGGGCGACGTCGGGGTTCGGCCACGCGTTGGGTTGTATACCAGCGCCGCCGGGCATGTGCGACCCTGCGCTACGCCGGGGCGGCCGGCGATTCGAGCGTGCCGATCCGCGCGGCGTGGACGATCGCCATGCTGATCGCGGTCTCGATGTCGGGCGCGTAGGCCAGCCGGCCCGGGGCGCGCTTGATCCCGGCGCGATCGAGCATGCTCGAGACCTCCGGGGCGAGCCCGGCGAAGATGACCTTGATCCGCAGCCGGAACAGCCGATCGAGCACCGACTCGAGCGCGACCAGCCCGGTGACGTCGATCGTCGGCACGTGCTGCATGTTGAACACGAACGTGTGGTCGGTGCCGCGGCCGACCGCGGCGATCACCTCCATCGCCGACTTCGCGGCGCCGAAGAACATCGGCCCGGCGACCTCGTAGAGCCGGACCCCGGGCGGGAGCTCGACGGCGAGCCCGAGCTCCTGCGGCGACTCGAGCGCGACCGTGGTGGTGATCGCCATCCGGCGCATGAACAGCAGCGCGGCGAGCACCACGCCGACGCTGACCGCGATCACCATGTCGAACACCACGGTCAGCGTGAAGCAGGTCAGCATCACCAGCACGTCGCTGCGCGCGGCGATCCGCAGAAGCCGCGTGAAGTGGCGGGCCTCGGACATGTTGCGCGCGACGACGATCAGCAGCGCCGCGAGCCCGGCCATCGGCAGGTACGCGACCAGCGGCGCGAGCACGATCGTGCACGCCAGGAGGAAGATCGAGTGCATCGCGGCGGCGATGGGCGAGCGCGCGCCGACCCGGATGTTGGTCGCGGTGCGGGCGAGCGCCCCGGTCGCCGCGATCCCGCCGAAGAACGGGCACAGCAGGTTGCCGATGCCGAGCGCGATCAGCTCGGCGTTGGGATCGTGGCGGGTGCCGCTCATGCCATCGGCGATCACCGCGGACATCAGCGACTCGATCGCGCCGAGGATCGCGATCGCGAACGCCGACGGCAACAGCTCGCGGATCGTGTGGTAGTCGAGGGTCAGGCCGCTCGCGCGCCACGGCACCATCGGGATCGGCGGCAGCGGCGGGATGCCGTGGATCACCTCGTTGCCGATCTGCACGCTGAACCGGCTGCCGATCGTCTGGGCGTGGAACCCGGGCCACCAGCGCTGGCACACCACGACGCCGACCGACACCACCGCGAGCGCGACCAGCGGCGCCGGCACGCGCTTCAAGATCTTCGGCAGCCCGAGCAGCAGGCCGATCGTGACCGCGGCGACCCCGACGTCGTACGGGCTGATCTGGCCGCGCAGGTCCCACAGCGCCCCGAGGTACTCGAACGTGCCCTCGGTCCTGGGCAGGCTGACGCCGAACACGTCCTTGAGCTGCAACAGGCCGATCACGATCGCGATGCCCATCGTGAACCCGGTGGTCACCGGGTGCGGCACGTACTGCATCAGCTTGCCGAGCCGCGCGAGCCCCATCAGGATCAGCAGCACGCCCGCCATCGCGCCCGCGAGCAACAGGCCGCCGAGCCCGAACTTGTGGACGATCGGCACCAGGATCACCACGAACGCCGCGGTCGGGCCCGTGACCTGGAACCGCGAGCCGCCGAGCAGCGAGCACACGAACCCGGCGATGATCGCGGTGTACAGGCCGTGCTGCGGCGGGACCTCGCACGCGATCGCGAGCGCCATCGACAGCGGCAGCGCGACGATGCCGACGACCAGCGCGGCGAACAGGTCGGCGCGGAAGTCCTTGGCGGTGTAGCCCTCGCGCAGCTTGGCGCGCAGGCCGTAGGCCATCAGATCCTTCGCGCTGTAGGCCAGCGCGAACTGCTTCTGGAGCGCCTCCGGCAGCTCGTTGACGTAGCGCAGTGACCGGCGGATCACGCCGGCAGTATCACCCCGCAAACCAAGTCTTGTCACGGAACTGCCGTATTTGCGCCCGGTGCCCGCCGGCTGCCGCATCACGCGGCGGCCATGCGAAGGAATTGCGCAGGTTCCGCGGCTCGATGTGGGCGCCGAGCGCAGACCTCGCCCGGCCGCGCCCGAAACGGCGCCGGCGACCCGGCGATGCCTGATCATCGATGGCATGCGCAGCCGCGCGATCCGCTACGCGTCACATCGAGGATCGCGATCCTCGTCGAAGATCCGGCAGATGCTTTGAGGTGAAACGATTTTGCGGTATGCAGCGGGCTACCCGCTGCGAGCTACGTCCCGATGCCGAGCCTGCCCACCGCCGAATTGTCCCCCACCCCACCCGTACCTGCGCCACCCGATGACGGGGGCGAGGACGACGACGGCCCTCCAGGACCGCCCACCATCCAGCCCGCCACCGCGCCGGGCGCGGGCCGGATCCTGATCGAGCAAGCCGCCCGGTTCTATCGCAAGGCGTACCAGTCCTGGCTGCTCACCAAGCAGCGCCTGGTGCCCAGCGAGCGCCAGCGGTTGTTCTGGCTGACGATCGCGATCGGCGGGGTGTGCGGCCTCGCGGCCGTGGCGTTCCACGTCGCGATCGAGTACATGTCCGAGCGCACCATCGAGCGCGCGATGGCCGCCGAGGACTATAGCTGGATCCCGTGGACCCTCGTGGTGCCGGCGATCGGCGGCCTGCTCGCAGGGCTGTTGCTGTACTACGTCGTGCCCAACGCGCGCGGCAGCGGCGTGCCGCAGATCAAGGTCGCGTACGCCTCCAAGAGCGGTCGGCTCCGGGTCCGCGACTCGCTCGGCAAGTTCGCGATCGGCGTGCTGCAGATCGGCACCGGATCGGCGCTCGGTCGCGAGGGCCCGACCGTGCAGATCTGCGCCGGCGTCGCCGGCGGGCTCGGCCGGATCGCCGGGATCTCGCAGCGCAACCTCAAGCGGCTGATCCCGGTCGGGGCGGCCGCCGGGATCGCGGCGGCGTTCAACGCCCCGATCGCCGCGGTCACGTTCACGATCGAGGAGATCGTCGGCACCCTGGACCAGACGCTGCTGTCCGGCGTGATCGTCGCCGCCGCGCTCGCCGCGGTGGTCGAGCGCACGGTGCTCGGCGGACACCCGGTGTTCGATCTCAAGCAGACGTTCAGCCTCGACTCGGCGTCGTCGCTGCTGCTCTACGCGGTGCTCGGCGTCGCCGCGGCGGTGGTCTCGGTGACGTTCACCGAGTCGCTGCTGCAGCTGCGCAAGTGGTTCGCCACGCTCCGCCTGCCGCGCTGGGCCCAGCCGGCGATCGGCGGCCTGGTCACCGGCGGGCTCGCGGTCGCCGCGCTCGCGGTGTTCCATAGCCAGGGCATCACCGGCGGCGGCTACCGCCAGCTCGCCGACGCGCTCGGCGGCAAGCTCGCGCTCCAGGTCCTGCTCGGCCTCGGCCTGCTCAAGCTGATCGCCACGGTGTGGTCGTACTCGAGCGGCGGCGCCGGCGGGATCTTCGCGCCGGCGCTGTTCATCGGCGGCATGCTCGGCGGCGCGACCGGCTACCTCGACGTCGCGCTGTTCGGCAACCCGCCGACCACGATCGCGTCGTTCGCGCTGGTCGGCATGGGCGCGGTGTTCGCCGGCGTGATCCGCGCGCCGATCACCTCGGTCCTGATCATCATCGAGATGACCAACGGCTACTCGCTGATCCTGCCGCTGATGATCGCGAACATGACGGCGTACGGCCTGGCGCGCCGGTGGCGGCCGGTGCCGATCTACGAGGCCCTGCTCGACCAGGACGGTGTCCACCTCCACACCCAACCGGCGGCGGTCGACGCGATCGACACGCTGCGGGTCGATCAGGTGCCCGAGATCGATCGCGACTTCGTCTCGTTCTACCCCGCGCTGCCGGCGGTGTCGCTGCTCGCCGACCTCGCCACCGCCGGTCGCCAGGAGCTGTTCCCGGTGCTCGACCAGCAGGAGGTCCTGGTCGGCATGATCCTGCTCGAGGATCTGACCATGCTCGCCGGCGAGCCGCAGCTGCAGGGCGGCCTGGTCAACGCGGCCGACATCATGCGGCCACCGATCGTGCTCGGCGAGCGCGATACCCTGCGCACGGCGTACGATCGGCTGGTGGCCTCGGGGCTGCGCGAGCTGCCGGTGATCGACCGCGATCGCCGCGTGATCGCGCTGATCAACGACGTCGCGATCGCCCACGCGTACCTGCAGGCGCGGCGAACCCATCAGATGCGCGCCGAGCCCGGTGACTCGATGGACAGCCTGCCGGCCGAGTAGCCCCGACCTCGGGCTACAGGAACGTATCGAGCGCGCTGCGCGCGTCGCTGATCAGGTGCTTGGCGATCCCCGCGAGCATCCGCTGGGCCTCGGGCAGCGCGAAGCTCGGCAGCCACAGCTCGCGGAGCTGCGGGAAGCTCGCGCGGTGGCTCGCCAGCGCCCGCAGATCCTCGCGCTCGACGTGGCCGTGCGACAGATCGACCACGACGAGCTGGCGCGCGAGCGGGCCGGTGGCGATCAGCGCGAGCGCCTCGCCGGCGTACGTGCAGCCGCGCAGCTTCAGGTGGGTCAGCGCCGGGAGATCGCCGCGCACCAAAAGGCTGCGCAGATCGTCGACCGTGCTGCTGCTCGGCTCGAACCGGCCGCCGAACCGCAGCTCGAGCCGCGCCAGCGCCGGCCACGGTGCCAGGGCGATCGCGCGGACCGCCGCCACCGAGAGCCGCGCGGTCGCGAACCGGGCCCGCTCGGCGGCCGGGGCGTGCACCGCGCCGAGATCGAACGCGCGCGCCGCGAGGTTGACCCGGCGCAGCGCCGGCACGGCGGGCCACAGCGCGCTGACGTCGAGCGGCTCGCCGCGGACCTCGAGATCGAGCTCGAGCAAGGTCGCCGGCGCGCGCTCGCACAGCACGTCGATCACGCGGTGCGCATCGTCGATCCGCTCGGCCCGGATCACGAGCTCGCGCAGGAACCGGCCCGACGGGTGGCGCAGCACGTCGCCGACGATCGCGCCGAGGTCGCGGCCGCGCGGGTTGTCGAGCGCCAGCCGGTGGATGAACCCGGACCGCCAGGTGAACGGCCCCGACGCCAGATCGCGGACGTCCGGGACCAGCGCCGCCAGCGGGCCGAGCAGCGCCGCCGCGTGGCGCTCGGCGTGGCGTGCGATCGCGAGCGACAGGGTCGACCGCCGCTTCGCGCCGGCCTCGGGCTCGCGGGCCAGCTCGGCGTCGCGCGCGAGCGACAGCGTGATCAGCTCGCCGCGCGGATCGCCCTGCTGCTGCAGCCAGTCCGCGTACACCGCGTACGCCTCGGTGTCGTTCGGATCGGCGACGATCGCGGCCTCGAGCGCGGCCGCGGCGGCATCGATGACCGGCGGCGCCGCGGCGGCGGCCCCGAGCGCGGCGGCCCCGAGCGCGGCGGCCCCGGCCGGCGGAATCCCCGGCGGCTCGACCAAGTGGTAGCCGGCGCGCAGCTTCTCGAGCACCAGGTCATCGTGGTGGGCATCCGCGGCCCCGGCGGACGGGTAGGTCCGGGTCGTCGTCCGGCCCTTGTGACCGCGCTTGCCGAACGTCGTGGACAGCGTGGCTCCGTCGAGCCCGGCGCGCCCGATGGTCCAGAACCGATCCCCGAGCTCGTAGCGAGCCATCGCCTACCTTCGTAGCACGCGCTACCCTGGTCGCTCATGCTCGACCCTACCCCTGCTGGCTTCACCTTGTTCGACACCGCGATCGGCCGGTGCGGCATCGCGTGGAGCGCGCGCGGCGTCACGCGGATCGCGTTGCCCGAGACCCGCGAGGTGGCGACCCGCCAGCGCCTGGTCCGCGACACCCCCGGCCTCGCCGAGTGCCCACCGCCGCCGGTGATCGCCCGCGCGATCGCGCTGATCGTCCAGCACGTCGCCGGCGCGCCGGCCGCGCTCGAGACGATCGAGCTCGACATGGACGGCGTCCCCGAGTTCTACCGCGAGGTCTACGCCGAGGCGCGCCGGATCCCGAGCGGCCGCACCGTGTCGTACGGCGCGCTCGCCGCCGCGCTCGGCAAGCCCGGCGCCGCTCGCGCGATCGGCCAGGCGATGGGCAAGAACCCGTTCCCGATCGTCATGCCGTGCCACCGCGTGCTCGCCGCCAACCACGCCACCGGCGGGTTCTCCGCGCCCGGCGGGGTCACCACCAAGGCCAAGCTGCTCGCCGCCGAGGGCTTCACGCTCGCGGTCCAGCCCGAGCTGCCGTTCACCGCCGCGCCGCGCCGCGCCTGATCTCCGGGTTTCGCGAGCTCCGGACGGCACAGGACTCGGGCCCCGGCGCCCCCGGCGCCCCGCGCGCGATCGCGCTGCGCGGCCGCGCTCAGGAGCCCGCGGTGCGAGCCAGCCGGTCCGCCAGCGCGAGCCCGGCGCCGCCGGTCGCCGCGCGCAGCGCCTCGTACGCCGCGAGCGCCGCCGGATCGCGGCCCTCAGCGCGCCGGAGCGCCCGGATCAGCGTGTTCTTGCGGGTGTGCTCGGCGGGCACGAACTCCATCGCCTGGACGTCGTAGCCGGCCGCGCGGAGCAGCACCACGCGCATCGCGTCGGTCAGCTCGGCCGCGATCTCGCGGCGCAGGTGCGGCGCACCCCAGATCGGCGCGAACGCCCCCGCCGCGCCGCGCTCGTCGAGCGCCGTCCACGCGCGCGCCAGCTCGGCCTGGCAGCACGGCGCCACCGCGATCAGCTCGACCTCGAGCGCGACCGCGAGCGCCAGCGCATCGCAGGTCGCGGTATCGCACGCGTGCAGCGCGATCACGCCGTGCAGCGCGCCGCTTGCATCCCCCCCGGGACCGCCCGCATCTCCGGCACCGGCTTGGGCGCCGAACGCGCGCCCCCACGCGGCGCGGACGTCCAGCGCGTCGAGCCCGGCGGCCTCGAACCGCACCACGTCGTCGAGCTCGGCCAGCGCGCAGCGCCGGCGGCTCTCCTCGATCACCGCGGGGTTGCGGTCGACCCCCAGGACGTCGAGCCGGTGCCGCCACACGTGCTTCGCGCACCACGCGATCAGCAGCGTCAGGTACGACCGGCCGCACCCGGCGTCGAGCAGCCGGATCACCGGATGCCGCTCGCGCAGCGCGCGCAGCCCCGGCCCCAGCAGCGCGACCATGTGGTTTACCTGAAAGTACTTGGCCACCTGCGCCGGCGGCAGCGACGCGTCGTCGCGCAGCAGGCCCAGCGCCCGCAGCAGCGGCGCGGCCTCGCCCGGCGGCACCAGCAGCGCCTTGCCGCGCGCCAGCTCCGCGGTCCGCTCCGGCGTCCAGTGCGCGCGCGCCCGCGCCGTCAGCTCGGCGGCCCACCGGTCGCGGGTCTGCGGCGAGTCGGTCACGGCGCAGCGGGCCGCGGCGTCGCGGACTCGACGACGGTCTCGATCTCGACCTCGGTGGTCGTCATCAGCTTGTGGATCGGGCACGCGCTGACCGCGCGGATCAGCGCGGCGCGCTGGTCATCGGTCATCGGGCCGTGGAACGCGAGCCGGACCTTCAGGTGGTAGACCCCGGCGCGCTCGCGCGAGTCGTCGCGCTCGACGTGGCTCTCGACCCGCTCGAGCGGGATCGCGTGGCGCCTGGCGTACCAGGTCGCCGTCAAGGTCTTGCAGGCCGCGAGCGCGGCGTCGAAGTAGTCGTGCGCGCCGGGCGCCGAGTCGGTGCTGCCGGACTCGGGGCCGACATCGGCGGCCAGGGTGTGGCTGCGAACGTGGAGGGTCTGGGGATAGTCGTTGGGGCGCGTGGTCTCGCAATCGATGACGTTCATGGCGTGCTGGGCTCCTGGGCGGCGGCGTTTCCGGCTGGGTCCGGAGGTGGACATGGTGGCCGATCAGCGGCAAGGTTGTCTGCGTTGGCAGACGTCGGATACATCGCGATCGTCGTCGCCGGGTTCGGCGCCTACTGGTGGCGCCACGTGCGCCCGATGTGGACCCGCCCCCCCGATCCGCTCGCCGCCGATGCCGACGTCGCGGTCCACGTGGCGCAGCACGAGGCCGTCGCGCGCGGCCAGGCGCTGTCATCGGTCCACGTGCTGTACGGCCTGTTGCAGGATGACACCGTGATCGCCGCGATCCGGACCGCCGGCGGCGATCCCGACGCGCTCGAGGATCGCGTGCTCGACGCGCTCGCCGGCGACGCTGCGCGCCCGGTCCACCACGAGTCGCCCGACGACGGCCACTGGCGGATCGGCCGCGCGGTGGCGATCGCCCGCCGCGCCGAGCGCCAGGTCGGGTGCACCGATCTGTGGGCGATCCTCGCCGACTCGCCGGCCGCCGAGCTGCTCGAGGCCGCCCGGCTCGACCGCGGCGCGGTGCTGTTCGTGCTGTTCCACGGCGGTGCGGCGCCCGAGCTGCCGGCCGCCGAGCACCGCGACGTGTTCGTGGTGCTGCGCAACGATCACTACACGACCCAGGAGTTCGTGTGCAGCGTGCTGCGCGACGTGTTCGCGCTGTCCGACGTCCAGGCCCAGGCGCTGATGCTCGCGACCCACAGCCACGGCCGCGCCGTGATCGGCCGGTTCACCGCCGCCGCGGCGCGCGCCAAGATCGCCGACGCCCGGACCCGGGCCCGGGCCCACGCGTTCCCGCTGTGGCTCGGCGTCGAGCCAGCATAGCGCGAGCTTGCGAGCCGCCGGCGCCGATCAGGCCTTCCACATCGCGAGCGCCTTGAACACCGCCTCGCGGGTCCGGCCGAACCCGCCCGTGCGCCGGGTCTCGAGCGCCTTGCGCCCGGCGCTGCCGGCGCGCTTCTCGCCGAGCAGCCCCAGGCCGATCGCGACGTTGACCTGGACGTTCTCGGCCGGGCTCTCGATCGCATCGCACAGGATCTCCTGCGCGTCGGGCAGCACGTTGATCACCTCGAGGATCCGGCGGGCGTGGGCGTCGTCGTCGGTCTCGAGCCCCTTGAGCAGCGCGGTCAGCACGCGCATCTTGCGCGCGATCAGGACCGGCGCGACCGCCTTGCCGACCTCGGCGTCGCCGCGCAGCGCGCCGACCAGGTAGTCCGCGGTCTCGCGCACGGCGTCGTCGCCGAGCTTGTCGATCGCCTGCGCCGCGGCGATCCGGACCCGCATGTCATCGTCGCGCGCCAGCACGCCGATCGCGATCGCCGCCCCGGCCGCGGCGGGGCCGAGCGTGCCGAGCGCGGTCGCCGCGTTGGCGCGGACGTGGGCCCGGCCGTCGTGCAGGTAGTTGACGAGCTCGCCGACCGGCAGATTGCCCGCGGCGTTGGCGAACGCCTCGGCGGCGAGCACGCGGGTCTCGAACCCGTCGACCTCGATCTCGGCCGGGCCGGCGCGGCGCGGGCCATCGAGCATGTCGAGCGCCTTGCGCACCGCCTCGCGGGTCCGCTCCCAGCCGCCGGTCCGCGCGCCCTCGAGCGCCTTGCGGCCCTTGCCGACCCGCTTGGCGCCGAGCATGCCCAGGCCGATCGCGGCGTTGACCTGGACGTTGACCGCCGGGCTCTCGAACGCGTCGCACAGGATCTCGGTCGCGTCGTCGAACACGTTGACCAGCTCCGCGATCCGCCGGCCGTGCGCCGGGTCGTCGGTCTCGAGGCCGCGGACCAGCGCGCCGATCATCCGGCCCTTGCGGGCGCGGATCACCTGGGCGCACGCGTCGGTGACCTTGTCGTCGGCGTCGCCCAGCGCGCGCACCAGATCGCCGGCGGTCTCGACCACCGCGGCGTCGCCGAGCTTGTCGAGCGCGTGGGCCGCCGCGAGCCGGACCCGCGGCGCATCGTCGCGCAGCCGGACCCCGAGCGTGGTCGCCGCCGCCGCCGCCGCCGGCCCCAGCGTGCCGAGCGCGGTCGCCGCGTTGGCGCGCACCACGTCGCGGCCGTCCTGGAGGTACGCGATGAAGTCGGCGACCCCGACCCGCTGGATCTCGGCCTTGTGGCCCTCGAGCTCCGCAGCGCCGAGCACGCGGTCCTCGAAGTCCTCGATCGCGACCGCGGCCGGGCCGGCCTGGCCCGACGGGTGGATCATCTCGATCGCGCGGCGCACCGCCTCGCGGGTCCGCGCGTCGCCGCCGGTCCGGGCGCCGTGCAGCGCCGCCAGCCCGACCCCGACCTTGTCCTTGCCGAGCATGCCCAGGCCGAGCGCGGCGTTGACCTGGACGTTGACCGCCGGGCTGCGGAACGCCTCGGCCAGCGCCTCGGCGGCGCCCGGCAGCTTGGCGATCAGCTCGCCGACCCGCCAGCCGCCGGTCTCGCTGCCGGTCTCGAGCCCGCGGATCAACGCGTCCTGCGCCCGCGCGCCCAGCGGCTCGAGTGTCTCGGCCGCCGCGTCGGCGACTTCCTCCTCGGCGTCGGACAGCGCGCCGACCAGATCGGGCGCCGCCGGCAGCGCGGTCGCCCCGAGCCGGCCGAGCGCCTTGGCGGCCTCGCGGCGGACCTGCGCGATGCTGTCGCGGCACGCCAGGCCCAGGTTGGGCGCCGCCCGCCCCGCGGCCTCGCCCTTGGCGCTGAGCGCGCGCGCCGCGTTGATCCGGACGTGGGCGCGGCCGTCGTTGAGCGCGTAGATCATCTCGTCGACGTGGATCGCGTCGGCGTAGTCCGCGAGCTCGGACACGCCGAGCTTGCGGGTCTCGAAGTCCGGGATGTTCTTGGGCAGCGAGTCGACGACCACCGCCTTCTCGCGCGCGATCACCGCGAGGCTGGCCTGCTTGGCCGCGGTGCGGACGTCGGGCACCGGGTCGTTGGCCTCGATCGCGGTCAGGCACGCCATGCTGGCCTCGATGTCGGCCTTGCCCCACCGGCCCAGGCCGCCGATCGCGTTGATCCGGACCCGGCCGCGCTCGTGGCCGGTCGCCGCGATCAGGAACGCGATGCCCGGCACGCCGAGCCGGCCACACGCCTCGACCACGGTCTTCATCGCGAGCGAGAACGGGACATCGAGCGCGACGCCGAGCTCGTCGTTGGCCTTGCCGACCAGGCTCGCCAGCGTGCCGACCACGGCGTCGATCACCTCGGGCTGCGCGCCGTCGAGCGACTGCACGATCTGCGGCACCAGCGGCTTCATCAGCGGGCCGATCAGCCCGATCGCCTCGGCGGCGGCCGCCGCGACCCGCGGCTCGCTGTCGCGCAGCAACATCACCAGGTCGAGCGCCGGCTGGCCCACCGCCGCCAGCCCGAGCGCGGCGTTGGCGCGCACCACGCCGCGGCCGTCGCGCAGCATCGCGACCAGCTCGTCGCCGTCGAGCTGCGCGGCGAACGGCGCCAGGTCCGCGAACCGCAGCGCCCGCTCATCCAGCGCCGGCAACGCCGGCAGCGCCGGCAGCGCCCCGGGCGCGGGCTTGCCGGGCGCGGCCTTGGCGGACGCAGGTTCAGCGGCGGCCTTGGCCGGCTTGGCGGGCGCGGGTGCAGGTGGCTTCGGGTCGGTACTCATGGGCCGCCCTATCCTAACGATCGCGCCGCGCCATGAAAACGCGCGGCGGGCCCCGATCGCAGCGTTTCAGCAGCCGGTCACGGAGCCGGCAGATCGATGTACGCGTTGCCGATGGCATCGACCGGCCCGCTCTCGTACCCGAGATCGGTGCTGCCGAGCGCGATCTCGTCGTAGTTCTTCGGCAGCTTGTCGATCGTGAACTTGCCCTCGACGCACGGCACCGGCGCGAACGTGAGGTCGTACTGGACGCCGAGCGGGATCGCGATGAACGACAGCTCGAGATCGGAGTACTTGCTGCACACGTCGCTCGACACCGGCATGCCACCGATCGTCCAGTTGACGTGCACCGCGCGCAGATCGCCCGCCGCGAAGCAGTAGTTGCTCCGCGCGCACTGCTGGCCGGCGAAGCAGTCGACGTCCGACTGGCAGAACGCGCCGTCGCCCGGCGCGGGCGGCAGCCCATAACCGAACCCCGGCGGATCCGGATCGGAGCAGCCCGTGGCTCCGGCACCGAAGGCAACCGCGGCAGCGACACAGACGATCAGCGGCAATCCCGGCACAGCGCGCATGCCGAATAGCCTAACGCAGGTCTGCGAATTGATCGATAGTTCGCGCGCATGCGCCCGTCACGCTGGTCCCTCGCCGCGGCCCTGATCTGCACGCTCGGTGTCACCCGCGACGCACGGCTCGCCGCCGAGCCCACGCCGCCGCTCGCTCCGGAGATCCCGGCAAAGTTCGCCGTGCCGACCCAGGCCGCCGACTACGACCGCCGCGACGTCATGATCGCGATGCGCGATGGCGTGAAGCTCCACACCGTGATCGTCGTCCCGCACGGGGCAAAGCGCGCGCCGATCGTGCTGACCCGCACGCCGTACAACGCGACCAAGCGCGCCGAGCGCACGCCGAGCAACCTGCTCGCCGCCACGCTGCAGCTCGCCGACGACCAGTTGGCCGCCGACCGCAACTACATCCGGGTCTACCAGGACGTGCGCGGCAAGTACGGCTCCGAGGGCGACTACGTGATGACCCGGCCGGCGCGCGGCCCGCTCAACACCAGCGCGGTCGATCACTCGACCGACGCGTACGATACGATCGACTGGCTGATCAAGAACATCCCCGAGACCAACGGCAAGGTCGGGATGATCGGCTCGTCGTACGAGGGCTTCACCGTACTGATGGCGCTGATCCATCCCCACCCGGCGCTCAAGGCGGCGATCCCGATGTGCCCGATGGTCGACGGCTGGCGCGGCGACGACTGGTTCCACAGCGGCGCGTTCCGCCAGACCAACCTCGACTACATCGTCGGCCAGGAGACCCAGCACGCCGAGGGCAAGCCCGTGCCGCGCACCGGCTACGACGACTACGACAACTTCCGGCGCGCCGGCTCGGCCGGCGACTTCGCGCGCGCCGCCGGGCTCGACCAGCTCGGGTTCTGGCGCAAGCTGTCCGAGCACCCGGCGTACGACGCGTACTGGCAGGGTCAGGCGCTCGACAAGCTGCTCGCCGCCGAGCCGCTGCGCGTGCCGACGATGATCGTCGGCAGCATCTGGGATCAGGAGGACAGCTACGGCGCGGTCACGACCTACCGCACGCTCGAGCCCAAGGACAAGGCCAACGACAAGCTGTTCTTCGTGCTCGGTCCGTGGCGGCACTCGGGCGCCAACGCCGAGGGCGACACGCTCGGCCCGCTGAGGTTCGGCAGCGACACCGCGCTCGAGTTCCGCCGCGATCTGGCCAAGCCGTTCTTCGACGCCTACCTGCGCGACCGGCCCGGCAAGCCCGCGGGGTCGCCGGTCACCGTCTACGAGACCGGCAGCAACGCGTGGCGCCACCTCGCGCGCTGGCCGGTCGCGTGCGCCACCGGGTGCGCGGCGCCGCTGCGCCCGCTGTATTTGTTGCCCGGCGGCCGGGTCGGGTTCGGCGCGCCGGCCGCGCCCGGGTTCGACGAGTACGTCGCCGATCCGGCCAAGCCGGTGCCGTACCTGCCGCGCCCGGTGCGGTTCGCCAACGCCGATGCGTGGCGGAGCTGGCTGGTGTCGGATCAGCGCATGGTCGCCGATCGCCCCGACGTGATCGGCTACGTGTCCGAGCCGCTGACCCAGCCGCTGCGGATCGCCGGCGCGCCGCAGGTCAACCTGTTCGCCGCGACCACCGGGACCGACGCCGACTGGGTGGTCAAGCTGATCGACGTCTACCCCGACGAGTACCCGGCGCAGCCCGAGCTCGGCGGCTACCAGCTCGGCATCGCGATGGACATCTTCCGCGGCCGCTACCGCGACAGCCTCGAGCACCCGACCGCGATCCCGGCCAGCACGATCCAGCGCTACCGGTTCGCGCTGCCCACGGTCGATCACGTGGTCCTGCCCGGCCACCGGATCATGGTGCAGATCCAGTCGAGCTGGTTCCCGCTCTACGATCGCAACCCGCAGACGTTCGTCGACAACATCTTCTTCGCCAAGCCCGGCGACTACCAGAAGGCGACCCAGCGGATCTATCACCAGCCCGGCGCGGCGACGACGATCGAGCTGCCGGTCGAAAACTAGCCAGCCGCGCGCCATCGCGCCGCGCCGCGGTCAGTTCGCGCTGCTGCCCGCCTCGGGCTCGGGCGCGCCGTCGGGCTCGCCCGCGGTCGCGGAGTCCGGCGCACCGGATCCGCCCGTCGTGCCGGGGCCGCGCCCGGTGTCGACGTCGACGCCGTGATCGGCGAGCACGCGGCGCGCCATCACCCGCTGCACGGGATCGAGCACCGCGAACGCGCGGGTGATCGCCGAGCGGACGTCGGCCGCGCGATCCTCGGCCGGCTGGCTCGCCGGCGCCGCGCTGCCACCGGTCTGGCCCACCGCCGGGGTCGCCGGCACCGCGCTCCCCGAGCCGGCGCCCGCGGCCCCGCCGCGCCGTCCGCCGCCGCCGCGCCGCCCCCCGCCACCGCGATGCCGGCCCCCCGAGGGCTGGGTCGCCGCGGCCGGCGCCGGCGCGCGCGACTGGCCGTCGGCGACGTCGAGCTGGCCGGCGAGCTCGGTGTCGAGCTGCTTGAGCGTCGCGAGCTGATCGTCGCGCAGCTGGAGCTCGCCCGCATCGTCGATCAGGAACCCGATCGGCGTGCCGGGCGGCAGCGGTGGATACTCGGGCGGCGGCTCGACCGGCTTGGCGTCGTGGCTGCAACCGAGCGCGAGCGCGACCGCGACCGCCGCGACGACGACCCCGAGCCCCCGGCGCGGCCGGCCGCTAGTTCGCCCAGACCCGGAGCTTCGCGCGGCCCTCGCCCGGCAGGTTGCGGTACTTGAAGTCGATGAACTGGATGGTTCGCTCGTCACCCGGGCAGTCAATCACACGCGTGCGCTGAGCTTCCTTGAAGAAGTGTTTGAGGTCAGGATGCCCCGGCGCGTCGCTGCCGAACTTGATCCGATGTACCGACAGGCATCGGCAACCCGGGGTTGCTCGGCAAACCCGCTAGGCCCGCAAGCCCCAGACCTCGACGCGGGCGTGGCCGCCGCCGGGCACGTTCTTGTACTTGAGGTTGATGTTCTTGATCGTGCGCTCGTCGCCCGGCAGGTCGATCACCCGGGTGCGAGTGCCCTCGCGGAACACGTGACGGACTTCCGGATGAAAGTGCTCGTTGTTGCCGAACGTGATCTCGAAGTCGAGTAGCTCGAGCTCGCTCTTCTCGACGTACAACGTGAGCTTGGTGAACTTGCCATCATAGCGGCCGACGTCGATCCGGTCGTGATCGACCCGGCCGTTGACCTCGCGCTCGCCGAGCTTGACCCAGCCTTTGTGGTCCCAGCCCTGGGCGTACGTGGGCTGGCCCCCCATCGCCAGGATCATCAGCGCTGCAAACATCATGATCGAGAGCTTCATGCCCCGACATTTACAGCGACCCTGGCGCGGGTTGTTGCGGGGCACTTTCGCTGTTTTAAAGAATTGTTAAGACCAGGCCAGATCGCGGCTTGCGACATCGACTGAAACGAACCGCGGGGAGCCGGTTCAGCTCGCCGGATTCACACAGGTTCTCGCTGGCTTGAGGCAGTTTGCCGTGGCGCGCTCCACGTTGCCAGCTGGGACCTCAGCTGCGAAGTTGTCCCCATGAGGAAGCAGCTCTCGATCACCCTCACGCTCGTGTTTGCGGTGGCCTGCAAGACCGATCCGGCGTCCTCGACCGCGCCGTCCGGCGCGCCGTCCGGCGAGACCGGCGCGCCGTCGTCCAAGGTCCGGTCCGGCAAGATCGACGTCAAGCCGGTGCGGCCCGCGCTGCCGGCGAGCGACGACGACGACAGGTTCGACGCCAAGCCGGACCGCGGCGACTGGCGCAAGCGACGCGACGCCAAGCTCGACACCAACGGCGACGGCGTGGTCAGCGACGAGGAGCGCGCCGCGGCGATGAAGCAGCGCGCAACCGCGATGCGCGATCGGCTCGATGCCGATGGCGACGGCAAGCTGACTCCCGCCGAGCTGGCGAACGCGCCCGGCCGGATGCACTTCGACGATCCCGCCGCGCTCGACACCAACCACGACGGCGACATCTCGGCCGACGAGCTCGCCGCCGGGATCAAGGCCAAGCGCGATGCCCGGCGGGCGGCGCGCAACGGCGGCGGGGATCCCGCCCCGGCCGCGCCGGCCCCGGCCGCCGGCTCGTCGGCGACGCCGTGATTGGCATGCAACGCCTGCGCGCCCGGCGCACATCATTGGCACTTTGAAGCGATGCGACCTCGGCGAGCGCTGGGGCTACGCGGCGGGCTCGTCGGCGTCGTGCGCCGACAGCCGGCGTGCCAGCGCGGTCAGCTCCTCGCGCAGCCGGACCAGCTCGCGCATCGAGCGCTCGCTGGTGACATCGTAGCCGGTGTGGCACGCGATCTCGAACGGCAGCTTGCGGGCCTTCGCGCGCAGGGCCCGCCCGTCCGGCGTCAGGTGGATCCGTACGATCCGCTCGTCGTCCGAGCCGCGCCGGCGCTCGACCAGCCCTTGCTGGGCGAGGCGCTTGAGCAGCGGGGTCAGCGTGCCCGAGTCGAGCGCCAGCCGCTCGCCGATCTGGCGGACCGCCAGCGCGTCGCGCTCCCACAGCACCAGCAGCACCAGGTACCGCGGGTAGGTCAGGCCGAGCGGCTCGAGCAGCGGCGCGTAGGTCCGGGTCAGCGCGCGCGACGCGTTGTACAACGCGAAGCACAGCTGCTCGTCGAGCTGGAGCGGATCGCGCTGCGCCATCACACCACTTTGACGTTCACTTCGATGTTGCCCCGGGTCGCGTTCGAGTACGGGCAGACCTGGTGCGCCGCGGCGACCAGCGCCTCGGCCTGATCGCGCGGCAGGTCGGGCATGCTGACCTCGAGGTCGGCCGCGATGCCGTAGCCCTGGCCGACCGTGCCGAGCGTGACCTTGGCGGTCACCGTGAAATTGCCCGGGGTGATCTTCTGGATCCGCGACACCGCGCCGATCGCGCTGCCGAAGCACGCCGAGTACCCGGCGGCGAACAGCTGCTCGGGGTTGGTGCCCGGTTTGTTACCGCCCGGTGGAGAGATCGCCAGGTCGAGCGTGCCGTCGTCGGACTTGGCGCGGCCATCGCGGCCTCCGGTCGAGGTCGCGGTCGCGGTGTAGAGGCGCTTCTCGAGGATCGCAGGAGAGTTGGACATGCGAGATCAATAGCCACCAATTAGATTGTGCACAAGTAATTTGTGCGCATTTCTTTGACCCGGTGGGCGCACAGCACGGTGGATCCGCTCACCGGGCGAACTCGCACGCAACCGGCTCAACGGATCCGCGGACTTCGGCTGGCCCCGGGCTTGCTCTAGCTCCGGACATCATGAGCACGAATGACAAGATCAAAGACAAGATCGACACCGCGGCGGACAAGGCGAAGACCGGTGTCGACAAGATCGCCGACCACGCCACCGACACGCGCGACACCGCCGGCAACCGCGCCAAGGACGCGGGCCGCTCGGCCGGCGAGAAGATCAAGGACGTCGGTCACGACGTCGGCAACAAGCTGAAGGACGTCGGTCACGACGTCGGCAACAAGCTGAAGGACGTCGCGCACGACGTCGGCAACGCGGTCAAGGACGCCGGCCACAAGATCAAGGACAAGCTCTGAAGGACAGGCTCTGACGGTCCACTGACCAGGAGTCCTCGAGCCGGCGATCCGCTCGACCCGGGAATATCCCGCCGCCCTCGGTGGTTCAGGCTCGGTCCTGACGCTCGTCCGGGCTGCTCCCAGTTCAAGGCCTTGCCGAGCGGAGACGGCCTGCATGGTGCAGGCCGTCTTTATTTTCGGCGCGCCTCCTCGCCCGCAGGCTGGTCAGTGCTTGCCGCCGGCGGTCGAGTACGCGGCCGGCTCGAGCGTGCCCGGGGCCGCCTTGCTCTCGGTGAGCGTGAACGACTCGGCGTCGGACGGGAACCCGCCGGATCGCACGTCGGCCACGTAGTGCGAGATCGCGTCCTTGATCGTCTCGCCGAGCGTCGCGAACCGCCGCACGAACCTGGGCTTGAACGTCTCGTCCATACCGAGCGCGTCGTACGACACCAGGACCTGGCCGTCGCACCCGGCGCCCGCGCCGATCCCGATCGTCGGGATCGAGACCGCGGCGGTGATGTCGCGCGCGATGTCCGCCGGGATCGCCTCGAGCACGATCGCGTACGCGCCGGCCTGCTCGAGCGTCCGGGCATCGGACAGCAGGCGCTCGCGGCCGCCCGGATCGCGGCCCTGGACCTTGAACCCGCCGAGCTGATGGAAGCTCTGCGGCGTGAGCCCGATATGGGCCATCACCGGGATGCCGGCCGACACCATCTTGCTGACGAGCTCGGCGTGGACCGCGCCGCCCTCGAGCTTGATCGAGTGACAGCCGCCGTCCTTCATGAGCTTGCCGGCGTTGGTCAGTCCCTGCTCGATCGACGCCTGGTACGACATGAACGGCATGTCGCCGATGACGTGGGCGCGCCGCGCGCCGCGCACCACGGCGCGGCAGTGGTACGCGATCTCATCGAGCGTCACCGGCAACGTGGTCTCGTGGCCCTGGATGACCATGCCGAGCGAGTCGCCGACCAGGAGGACATCCGCGCCGGCTTCTTCGAGCAGCCGCGCGAACGTCGCGTCATAGGCCGTGAGCATCGCGATCTTCTCGCCCCGGGCCTTCATCTGCCGGAGGGTGTGGATGGTGACCTTGGAGGTCTTCATTCCGCCCGCCTTTCTGTTTGTCGGTATGCCGTCGGGAGTCGCGCGCCGCACCATGCGGCTACGTGCTCCTTGGCTACCAAGGTATTGATACCATGAGCGACCGCCCGCGTGGGCAGCGCAACGAAAGCGCACCGAAGTGGTAGAAAACCGCGTGGAATCGAATGCATCGCGCGACGCCCCGGCGCGCATCGCCGGGTGGGACGTCGCGATCGTCGGTGGCGGCCCGGCCGGGATCTCCACCGCGCTCCACCTGCAGGCCGCCGATCCGCGGGCCCGGATCGTCGTGCTCGAGAAGGCGCGCTACCCGCGCGAGAAGATCTGCGCCGGCGGGATCGGCGCGCGCGCGTTCCGCCTGCTCGACAAGATCGGGGTCGACGTCGCGTGCCCGCACGTCGCGCTCGACGCGGTCGCGATCCGGCTCGCCGGCGAGACCCTGGTGATCCGCGAGCCGCGGTGCGGCGCGGTGGTCCGCCGGGTCGAGTTCGACCACGCGCTCGCGCGCCAGGCGACCGCGCGCGGCATCGCGGTCCGCGACGGCGCCGAGGTCGACGCACTGGCGATCGACGATCGCGGGGTCACGCTGGCGGTCGGCGGCGAGCCGGTCCGCGCGCGCTGCGTGGTCGGCGCCGACGGCGTGGCCGGCGTGGTCCGGCGGCTCGCCGGGTTCCCGCGCGGTGCGCTGCGCGCCCAGGTCATCGAGCTCGACACCGAGGCCGCGCCCGCCGACCTGCCGCGCGACACCGTGGCGTTCGACTTCGCGACCCGCGCGCTCGCCGGCTACGCCTGGGACTTCCCGACCGTGGTCGACGACCGGCCGCTGGTGTGCCGCGGGGTCTACGCGCTGCACCGGCCCGGCGACGCCGGCGATCCGCCGCGCGGCCGGCTCGCCGCCTACCTCGCGGCCCGCGGGCTCGAGCTCGCGCGCTACCGGGTCAAGCAGTTCGCCGAGCGCGGGTTCGAGCCCGGCGCGGCGATCGCCCGGCCGCGCGTGCTGCTGGTCGGCGAGGCCGCCGGGATCGACATCGCGACCGGCGAGGGCATCGGTCAGGCGATCGAGTACGGCGCGGTCGCCGGGCCATACCTCGCGCGCGCACTCGCCGACGATCAGCTCGGGTTCGCGGACTGGCGGTGGACGGTCGACCGCCACCACCTCGGGCTGCAGCTGCGGGTCCGCCACGCGGCGTACCGTGCGTTCTACGGCCTGGGCCGCGCCCGCCTCGAGCGGATGCTGCCGCGGCTCCCGGCGCTGATGCGCGCCGGGCTCCAGGACTTTGCCGGCGTCCCGGTGTCGGGGCTCGGCGTGCTGCGCGGCCTGGGTCAGTTCCTCGCCGCGTCGCTCCGCACCGCGTGAGCGTTACTTGCCTTACTTACTTCCCCGCGGCTTACTTCCGGCGGCGGCGCAGCGCGACCAGCGCGAAGCCGAACAGCAGGCCGGCGCCGGTGCTGCCACCGGTCGTCGAGCAGCCGCCCTGGACTTCCTGGGTGTCGGTCGGGTCGGAGCCCGTGGTCGTCTGGCCCGAGCCGGCGGTCGTACCGGTGCCCGTGCCCGGACCCGTGCCGGTGCCCGTGGTGGTCGTCGCCGGCATCAGGGCCTTCGCGTTCGGCGTGCCGTAGCCGGTCGGGCCGTCCCAGCCCGCGGCCGCGTTGCACAGCAGGGTCTCGCCGGCCGGGCAGGTGCCGTTGTTGCCGCTCAGCACGTCGTTGAACAGCGCCGCTTTCTGCGCGATGAACGAGCCCGAGATCTGGCCGCCGTTGCCGGTCGCCGCGAAGATCGACGCCACGAACGGCGACGACGCGCTGGTGCCGCCGACCGTGATCCAGCCGCCGTTCTTCGCGTTGTAGACCGCCAGGCCGGTCGCCGGGTCACCCACGGCCGCGACGTCGGTGGTCGCCTTGAACGTGCACGGCGACGCGGTCTGGTACGCCGGCTTGGCGATCGAGAGGCTGCACGCGCTGCCGCCCTTGGTCCACGCGGTCTCGGTCCAGCCGCGCGTCGAGGTGTCCTTCACCAGGTGGGTGCCGCCGACCGAGATCACGTGCGCCGAGGTGCCGGGGTAGTCCGGGCCCTGGCCGGCGTCGTTGTAGCCGTCGTCGCCGGCCGACACGAAGATCGCGATGCCCGCGTGGTCGAAGTACGCCTCGCTGGTCGCGGTCTGCGCCGCGGTGGTGCCCGCCTGCTCGGGACCACCCCAGCTGTTGCTGATCACGGTGGCGCCGAGCGAGGCGGCCGCGTTCTCCGCGATGTACAGGCCGTCGCCCGAGCTGTCGTCAGCCTGGACCACGAGGATGTCGCACTTGGGGCAAGCGGCGCTGACCATGTCGATGTCGAGCGCGGTCTCGACCGTCCAGTCGTCGTTGGCCGGCGGCGCCGCCGGCAGCGGCGCGGCCTGGCCGGTCTGGTTCACGATCTTGAGGCAGCCGTTGGCCTGGGTGCACGGCGTCAGGCCGTAGAAGCTGCGGTACGCCGCGAGGTCGGACTCGAGCGCGGGGTAGCCGTAGGCGTCGACGATGCCGACCACCGGCTTGGTCGGCACGACCACGGTGGGGTCGATCCCGTACGCGGCCTGGAGGTCCGGCGGGCCGAACCCGGTCGGCGTCGCGGCGTGCGACGCGATGCGCTGGCCGGCGCGGTTGGTCCGCACGTGCGCGAAGCAGCGGAACTTGCCGCCGCTGCACACCGAGTCACTCGACCCGTCGTCATCCGCCGAGGAATCGACCGTGGTCTGATCGCCGGTCTGGTCGGCGGTAGAGGTGTTGTCGTCGAGGGCGCATGAGGGAACAAGCCCCAGCGCCACCCCCAGGGCAAGCCGTGAAATGCCTGCCAACATCCCGAAATTCGTCACGAAGCGCTTGGAGGTGAGCATGTGTAACACCGAGTTAATCAACATGTGTGCCACCTCTGTGTGCATAGACCTACACAAGCAGTGCATAGGCGACCAATTCCTCACACCAGGGATCGGTCTCCCGCCCCGCACCCAGCGCGCCGGGTACGATGCCTCGCCGTGGCAACCACTCCCGACGCTCCGGACAGCCTGTCCCCCACCGATGCCGATGCCGCCACGGAGCGGACGGAACCATCTCCTGCGCTGCGCCCCGCCAAGCAGGTGATCGTCATGCGCAAGGATCTCCACATGCGCAAGGGCAAGATGATCGCCCAGGGCGCGCACGCGTCGCTCAAGGTCGTGCTCGACGCCGGCCGGCCGGATCCCGACACCGCGGCGTTCACGATCGCGCTCGATCCGGCGATGGCGGCGTGGCTCGGCGGCCGGTTCACCAAGGTCTGCGTCTCGGTCGACTCCGAGGCCGCGCTCGACGCCATCGTCGCCCGCGCCCGCGCCGCCGGCGTGCCGTGCGCGCTGATCGTCGACTCCGGCGCCACCGAGTTTCACGGCGTGCCGACCAAGACCTGCTGCGCCGTCGGCCCGGCCTGGGTCGACGCGGTCGACGCGATCACGGGCGGACTGCCGCTGCTCTGAGCCAGTCGGCGGCCGCGCGGCGGACGTCATCGGCCGGGGCGCCGACGTCGATCGCCACCGGCGCGCCGGTCAAGGTCTGCAGCGCGCGCTGCGCGAAGTACCGGATCAGCGGATAGTCGTGCGCCAGCTGCGACGCGATCAGCGGGATCGCCGCGCGCCGGGTCGCCGGATCGCGAGCCTCGCCGAGCACCGCGATCGCGACCGCCTGCTCGTGCGGCTTGCCGCGCTCGAGCGTCGCGCGCAACGCGTTGACCGACAGATCATCGCCATAGAGCGCGCGCAGCGCGGTGCGATCGTAGTGCTTGCCCCACCACTGCTCCATGGTCGAGACCAGGCGCTCGACCGACTGGTCGGCGTGGCACAGCGCGCACTCGACCGGCCGGTCGCCCTCGACGCGGCGCGGCTCGCTCGGCGAGCCGATCCGGTGATAGCGGATCAGGCCGTAGTCGAGCCCCATGTTCTTCTTCGGCATGTGGCAGGCGACGCACGACGTGCCGGCGCTGCCGGGGGCGTGGTGGGTGTGGCGCGCGAGGCCGTCCGCCGTGGCGTACGCCGGGTGACACGTGGTGCAGGTCGGGTTGCCGGCAGGCGTGGCCAGCGCGGCGAGCTTGGCCGGCGGGTCGGTCGCGTGCGGATCGTGGCAGGTCGTGCACGCCATCTGCGACGCGCAGCCGCCGAGCTGGTAGTCGCGGCCCTCGCCCGAGCTGATCGAGCTGCCGCCCGGGTTCTTGTTGCGCACCCCGCCCTCCCACGTCCACTCGTAATGAGTGAACAGCACCGTGTGGCACTTGGCGCACGTGTGGTTGATCCATTGCGCCCGGGTGCCGGCCTGGCCGTGCGGCGGCGTGACCTGGATGACGCTGCTCTGGACCGCGAACGCCGGGAGCTGCTCGGGCGTGGCGACGTGGGCCGCGGAGCCGTTGTGGCAGGCCTCGCAGCCGACCCCGAGCTCGATCGTGTGCGGGCCGTCGAGGTGGTCCTGGTTGGCGGTCGCCGCGGCCGCGAGGCTGTCGTGCAGGCCGCCCGGCGCCGGCGGCGGGTTGCCGAGGAACGCGATCTCGTCGGCGAGCGCGCGCTCGAGCCCCGCGGCGTCGGTCGCGCGCGCGGCCCAGAGCTTCGAGCGCGGCAGCACGCGATCCGAGAGCTTGCCCTGGTACGCCGGGACGCGCGGATCGATGTCGTCGTACAGCATCGTCGCGAGCGGCAAGGTGTTGTGGCACGGCAGGCACTCGCGCGACCACCGGCCGGTGGTCGACATCCGCGGCCGCTCCTTCACCATCACCGAGTAGCCCTTGTAGCGCCACGATCGGGTCGAGAACACGTAGGTCGCCGGCAGCACGTGCTCCTCGCCGCGGGCGTCGAGCCCCACGAAGTCCTCGCGGTAGCGCCCGCCGACGACCTTGGTCACCCGGAACGTCTGGCTGCCCGCCGGGGTGACGACCCGCATGACGCGCGTCTTGCTCGGGCCCGCCAGCTCCATCGTGCAGGTGTCGGGGCCGACGCGCAGCGTGGCGCCGTCGAACGGCGCGCGGATCACCGCGTCGCTGGCGTCGCGGGTCATGCCGCGCATCGCCGAGCTCTCCCACGCCGTGAAGATCGCGCCGTGGCAGTCGGCGCACGCCCGCGACCCGGCGTAGTCGGCGCGCAGCACGTTGCTCGCGACCACCGCGCCGCTGCCGGCGCCGAGCGCCGGCGCGACCGCGGGCGGCGCGGCCTTGGACGGCGCCTGCGGCGGCGAATGACACGCCACCGCCCAGGCGACGATCCCGACGACAGACCACGGCCCGGCGCGCACGACCACGTTCTACCATCCCGCGGCCGGCGCGGGCGGCCGCGCGGCCGGCACCCGGCGCGGGCAACTTGCCCCACGGGGGGCTGCAGCCGCGGCGCGGAGACTTCGCCCGGCGAGGAACGTCGGCCTCGCCGGTAAGGAACGAGCTCGCGGTCGCCGCGGCGGTCAGGCGCTGCGGCGGTAGTGATGGCGCTGGGTCAGGCCCTCGGCGGCGAGCGCCGCCTGGACCGCCGGGCGCCGCGCGATCCGGCTCTCGTAGTCATCGAGGTTCGGGTACAGCTCGAGATCGATGCCGTGGGTCGGGCACCACTGCAGCATCACGAACAGATAGGCGTCGGCCACGGTGAACGACTCGCCCATCAGGAACGCGCGATCGCTCAGCACATCCTGCAAGTAGAGCAGCCGCTCGCTGATCTTGCCGCGCTGGTGCTCGACCACGGCGCGCGGCGCCTTGGGGTTGTTGAGCGGCGCGAACTGCTTGTGGAGCTCGGCCGAGATGAAGTTGAGCCACTCCTGGGCGTGGTACCGGCCGAACGTCCCGCTCGGCGGGATCAGGCGCGCCTCGGGCGCCAGATCGGCGATGTACTGCACGATCACCGGGCCCTCGGTCAGGATCGGGCTGCCCGGGCCGTCGAGCTGCAGCGCCGGCACGTAGCCCTTGGGGTTGATCTTCAGGTAGTCGGCGCCGCTCGACGTCCGGTGCGACTTGAGATCGACGCGCTCGAGATCGAACCGGCGCTCTGCCTCCCGCAGCACGATGTGCGGCGACAGCGAGCAAGCGCCCGGCGAGTAGTAGAGCTTCATGGCGAGCCTCCTGCTCGGGAAACAGGAGCATGCGGCGTGCCGAGCACGAACCGAGGGATCTTGTGCGGATCGGCGGTTTGTCGTCGTGGGCCAGACCGTGTGACGCACCGACAGAGTGCGCGGGTGCGCAGCTTCCCTCCGTGCGGGTTGTTGCGATCCTGCAGCGCATCTGCGCGCGCATCGTCGCTGGCGCACGCGGCGTGCGTCGTCGCACAGCGGCCTGTTCTCCCCGGCACCGGAGCATCCCGGGGTCGCGCGTCCCGACCTGCCCTGCCGCACCGTCGCGGGATCGGCTCGGCCCACCCGACGAGCCGAGCGCGAGCACCACGTCGGAGCACGAGTGCCCAGGTAGCCAGCCGGATCGCCGACGGTATTTCTGTGAGCCAGCTCTGTGAGCCACCTCTTATGAAGCGACCTTTCTCGGCGAGGACGTCCTAAGGTTCCAGCGATGCACGCGGAATGGCAGCAGCTCGCTTCCGCTGGCCAGCTGGTCGTCGCGATCGATCTCGATGGGACGTTGCTGCCGTTCGCGCCCACGCCCGAGGAAGCCCGGATCGACGGCGACACCGCCGCGCTGCTCGACGCGCTGGCCGCCACGCCGGGCGTCACCGTGGGGATCATCAGCGGCCGGCCGCGCGCGCTAGTCGAGGATCTGCCGCCGCGGTTCCCCAGGATCGCGGTCGCCGCCGAGCACGGCGTGTGGCGGTGCGCCGGAGGGGCCGGAGCGACTGGAGGGGCAGGAGGGGCCGGCGGCGCGTGGGAGGCCGCGCTGCCGCCGGTGCCGCAGCTCGACGAGATCGAGCACTCGCTGCGCCAGCTCGCGACCAGGAACCCCGGCGCGCTGGTCGAGCGCAAGTCGTGCTCGGTGTGCTTCCACTGGCGCAGGGTCGCCGAGCTCGCGCAGGACGCGGTCGCCGCCGCGGCCGAGACCCTGGTCGACGAGTGGCTCGAGACCCACCACCAGCTCGAGCGGCTGCCCGAGGTCCTGGCGCTCGAGGTCCGCCACCGCGCGGCGCACAAGGGCTCGGCGCTCGGCTGGCTGCGCAACCGCGGCCCGAGCGGCGCGGTGATGCTCGCGCTCGGCGACGATCTGACCGACGAGGACATGTTCGTCAGCCTGCGCGACGGCGACGTCGGCATCCTGGTCTCGCCGCAGCCGCGCCGGACCCAGGCGACCCTGCGGCTGCCCGACCCCGCCGCGGTCCACCGGTTCCTGCGCTGGCTGGTCGAGGCGCGCAGCGCGGCGTGGCGGACCGACGTCACCGCGCCGGCGCCCGATCTCGTCGTGATCACCCAGCCGATCCAGCGCACCGGCGAGCCGCAGCTGATCGTCGCGTCGAACCGGCTGCCCGCCGCGCCGACCGCGGACCGCAAGCGCGAGGTCGGCGGCCTGGTGTCGGCGCTGCTGCCCGTGCTCGCGGAGACCGCCGGGATCTGGCTCGGCTGGAGCGGCGCCGAGCGCGAGCCGGGGCTGCGGCTGCGGGTCGAGCCCGCCGAGGCGTTCACCCGCGCGCAGTTCGACTATCCACCGACCTGGCGCCAGCGGTTCTACGCCGGGTTCTGCAACCAGAGCCTGTGGCCGCTGCTCCACGGGTTCCCCGAGCGCGTGCGCTACCGCGACGACGAGTGGCAGTGCTACGGCGAGGCCAACCGGGCCTACGCCCAGCTCCTGCTCGAGGTCGGCGGCCCGGCGGCCATGGTCTGGGTCCAGGACTTTCACCTGATGCTGGTCGCGCGCGAGCTGCGCCGCGCCGGCCACCACGGCAAGCTCGGGTTCTACCTCCACGTGCCGTTCCCCGCGCTCGACGTGTTCGAGACCCTGCCGTGGGCGAGCGAGGTCGCCGCGGCGCTGCTCGAGTACGATCTGATCGGCGTGCAGTCGCAGCGCTGGCGCGACAACTTCCTGGCCTCGGTCCACAGCCTGCTCGGCAGCGAGGCGGAAGCCCGGGCGCGCGAGCGCTGTCAGGTGTTCCCGGTCGGCATCGATCCGGATCGGTTCGCCGAGGCGGCCGACGCCCAGACCGAGTCCAGCGAGCTCGGCTCGTTCGATCCGATGCTGCGCAACCGCAAGCTGATCCTCGGCGTCGACCGGCTCGACTACTCCAAGGGCATCCCCGAGCGGCTCGAGGCGTTCGCGCGGCTGCTCGAGCGCTACCCCGAGTGGCGCGGCAAGGTCTCGTTCGTCCAGGTCTCGGTGCCGACCCGCTCCGAGGTCCCCGAGTACGCCGAGCTCCGGTCGCGGGTCGAGGCGCTGGTCGGCCGGATCAACGGCGCGTTCGGCGAGGCCGACTGGACGCCGGTGCGCTACCTCTACCGATCGTACGATCAGGCGACCCTGGCGCGGCTGTACCGGCTCGCCGCGGTCGGGCTGGTCACCCCGCTGCGCGACGGCATGAACCTGGTCGCCAAGGAGTACGTCGCGGCGCAGAGCGCGGCCGATCCGGGCGTCCTGGTGCTGTCGCGGTTCTGCGGCGCGGCCGAGCGGATGACCTTGTCGCTGCTGACCAACCCGTACCACGTCGACGGGGTCGCCGCCGATCTCGACACCGCGCTGCGGATGCCGCTCGCCGATCGCGTGGCGCGCAACGCCGCGCTGCGGGTCAGCGTGTGGCAGGACACCGCGAACGCGTGGTCGAAGTCGTTCCTCGCAGCGCTGCGCGACTGACCGGCGTCCGGGCAGCAGGCGATCAGCACGCGGCGCTCAGCGCGACGAGCCAGACCGAGCCGGGAGATCAGCGCGCGGCGGTCAGCGGCCGGGTCGCCATCGTGACCAGGTAGGCCTCGATCAGCTGGCGCTGCGCGACGTCGAGGTGCGAGCGCACCGCCATCTCGTCGAGCGAGCGCGGCCAGTCGCCGCCGGCGTGCGCGGCCGGCAACGGTGGCGCGTGGCAGCCGCCGCACTTGGCCGACACCAGCGAGCGCCCGTGCTCGAGGTCGGCGAGCTGAACATGGGCCCGCATGGCGTCGCCCGGGGTCGCGGGCGGCAGCCCACCGCCGCACCCGGCCGCCAGGGCGCCGAAGCCGAGCGCGACGATCCAGCCGGCGCGAGCTGCCACCGTGAGCATCCGATCGAGCCCGACCCGTAACATAACCAGACTTTGAAAGTAGATTTCAATTTCGCCAGTGTCAAGGAGGTTGTGGGCGCTCTGAAACTCGTGCGATGCATCCGTACACAAGACGCAGGCGAGCACCGGACGGAACGCAACTCACGCGCGTGAGGCCCATGAGCGCAGTGGGCATGAAGCGCCCGGAGCTTGCCTCAAGCCATCGAGGTAGTGGGCGGGATCTTGAGGCAACCGTGCCCGTCTCCAAACGAGGGATTCAGCGCCGCTTCCTGTTGTTCTTCTTTGGGCCCTTCGATTCCTGGTGCCCTCTAGCGTCTTTCTGCGCTCTCTCTTCGAGAGCCTTTTGCGCGCGCTCCTCGAGTTGACGAAGCTTGCGTTCCTCGACTTTATTCCACACGGCACTGCCGAGCATTGTCGCCAGCGTAGTCAGGATCGTCACGATGCCGGCAACAGGAACTTTTGCATAGAGCAGAACGCTACCGGCCCCCAAGCTGAGTACGTACACGAGGAAACCGAGGTACTGCGACCTCCTTTCCGTAGCTATCGCGGCCCCGATCATTTCCGTCTCGCGATTCCGACGATGCTCCCCTTCATCCTCCGCCATCCTGATAATGCGATGCGCGGCTCCAGGGTAGATAGCCTCATACTCTCGAAACTGTTCGGGTGCAGGTAAAGGTCCTTTGTGAGACCTCAGACTGACAGACATGCGCCGTTCGATGGCGAGTGCCTGAAGCGAACTCGGCACGCCATCAGTAAGGCGGCCATGAAGACGAGTACCGGCTTCGTTCTCGGTCAGCAATTTCCCATTAGCATTCTCGAAGTCGCCTTGAACGGCTGAGCTATCGAGCTGTTTTGCGGGATGCTTCGCGATCTGTACTTGATCGCCCTGTTCGTCCTCGGTGCTCACGCGTCGGACAATACTTGACTGATCATGTCCTCCCTGAACTTCTTGGCGGCGTCGCGCATGTCGTCACCAACGACGTACCAATCTCGGCAGATTGCCTCGTCTTCGCTCAGTAGCTCAGCGTACAGAGCGACACTTCGTCGACGCAGGGCCGTCGACGGGTCAAGCGCCAACCTGACCCCGCGCATCATCGCTTTGAACCGCAGCGACTTCATGAATGTCATGATGGGCCGGCTGGCCGGGTTCCGCAATAGAAAATCAACTCAACTCGGTGAGATTACTAGATTTTTGAGCAGAGATTTTTACCGTGGTTCCAGGTACTTCGCTGACATACGGCCGTAGCGTTCTCGCGGGCGTAAGCGCAAGGTACCTATGAGGTGTCGAGGTTGCGGGTGCTGTAGTTATTGACCATTGGTCAACGAATTCGCGCAGCGTCTTCCGGCTGGGCGCCCGGGCTCCGCAGCCGGGTTTTCACCCGCCGACGTAGGGGCGGGCCTGGACGATCCAGAACTTGTCGCCCTCGAGCACCCACTCGACGTCGAGCGGCTCGCCAGCGCGGAACACCGGCTGGAACGCCTGGACCTGCGAGCACAGCGCCTTGGCGCGGTCCTCGGTCAAGATCACGCTCGAGCCCGCCGGCACCGGCAGCTCCTTGATCCCGCCGTGGTCGTCGAACCGCAGCATCACCGGGTCGTCGGTGCGCGACAGGATCTTGGTGCCGTCGTTGGTCGGGTCGAAGATGATCTGCTCGGGGACCTTCTGGCCCTCGACCACGCGCATCCCGAGCCCCCACTTGGCGTTGATCGTGAAGCCGTGGTCGTCGGTCGGGTCGTAGAGGTCCTTGGTGACCAGCACGCCGGCGGCCGATGCGTTGACACCGATCTGGACCAGCACGCCGAAGTAGACCTGGTGGTGATCGATGCCGAACGCGTCGCGCTCGTCGACCGCGCGCAGGTTCCACAGCGACGCCCACACCGTCTTGAGCGCATCGCCGAGCTGCTGCTTGCCGACCACGTTGGGCATCGTGTCGTACAGCCCCGCGCCGTTGAACCCCGGCAGATCCTCGGCGTTGGTCGAGCTGCGCACGAACACGCCCTTGCCGCCGAGCTTGGTCTTGACCCGCTTGTAGATCATGTCGAGCGTGACCGGATCGATCGGCGCGTCGATGATCGCCTTGCGCAAGGCCTCGAGCGCTCCGCGCCGCCACGCCGGATCCTTGAGCTGCGGATCGCCGAGCACGGCGTCGACCTTCTGATCGAGCTTGTTCTGCCGCATGTGCTGGACGTAGTAGAAGAACGGCACGCCGAACCCAGCCGGGACGTTGACGCCCGGCAGGTTGGCGGTGACGATCTCGCCGAGGTTCGCGGCCTTGGTGCCGTACTTGTCGACGTCCTTGGCGCGCATCCGGGTCAGCATCGCGAGCCGGCGCGAGCTGAGATCGGCCTTGGGTAGCACGATGTGGCGGGTCCGCGCGATCTTGTCCTGGAGCTCGGTGATCTCGGCCGGCGTGGCCTCGCGCAGGGTCATCCCGGTGTCGGTGACCTCGTAGTAGACGATCTTGCCGTCGAGCCCGGCGTACTTGTCGCGCGCCTTCTTGTCGCCGGCGTTCGGGATGCCCCATGCGCCGGCGCGCAGGTTGACGTGCGACAGCGGGGTCGAGAACGCGGTGGCCAGGATGCCGGCGACCGGCGTGATGTCCGGATAGCTCTCCTGGAGCAGCACGATGTCGTGGCGATCGAAGATCAGCGACTCGTACGCGGTGCCGACCGGCACGACGTGGAGCTTGCCGACCGCGCGGCCCTTGGTGAACGCCTGGAACTCGGCGCTCTTGTACAGCTCGTCGTTGGTGATCGTCTTGAGCCCGCGGCGCGCGACCTCGGTAGCGACCTTCTGCTGCATCGGCGAGTCGGGCCGGAACAGCAGATCCTTGACGAAGAACGTCTCGGCCAGCCGCTGCTTGACCCGCTGGATGCCGTCCGCGGCGATCTTGTCACCCTCCCAGAACGAGAACGTCCACTTGTCGACCTTGAGGTGGTGGGTCAGGTAGCACAGGATGAACTTGGGCTTGTCGCGCTCGTAGTTCTTGTTGTATTCGCGGATGTTGTCCGCGGTCCACGGCTGCTTGAGCAGCATGCCGAGCACGAAGTCGGCGTGGATGTTGAACAGGTTGACATCGAAGAAGTAGATGTCGTTGGTCTTGACGTCGATGATGCACTTGCCGAACTCGTCGCTGCCGACGGTCTTCGAGTAGCGCTTCCACACCGTGGCGTCGGGGATTTCCTTGACCCACGCGCGGTGCTCGCCGCCGCCCGCGTGCGCCGGCGCGACCATCGCCACCGCCGCGACGACCGCCACCGCCGCGCCCAGCGCGATCGCGACCGCCGCGCCCAGCCACCCCAGCCTGGAGCTCCGTTGCTTCATGTCCCCTTATAACGCGCCAGCCGCGCAAAAGCCGTGCAGCGGCGCGGGCCGGCGCGGGGCAGCCGATGCGGGCGCGGGCGAGGCGTCGAGCTCGCCGGCGGCGCGGGCCCAGCGCTACTGCGGCAGCGCGATGTTCGGGATCCGGCCGTTCGAGTACGGGCCGTCGCCGTTGGGGATGAACGCCTCCGCCGTGGTCGTGTTCATGGCCTCGTAGCGGAACACCAGCTGGTCACCGGCGCTGTAGTCGATCGCCGGCGCGGCCTCGTCGACCTCGTAGGCCTGCGCCTCGTAGTTGCTGTTGGGTAGCGGCTCCCAGTGCTGGACCCACTGGGCCAGGGTCGTGTCGGTGCCGCCGTGGCGCCAGATCAGCGTGAACGTGACGTCCACCGATCCGATGATCACGGCATCGCACTCCACGTGATACGTGCCCGCGGGCACGCTCGCGCGGAGGTCGAACGGAGCTTCCTGGGACCCACCGGGCCCCACGCCGGGCGCTCAAAACGGCGGCGGCTCGGTGCCGGTCAGCTTGACCCGGGTCTCCGCCATGTCCGGCGCGAGCCACAGCAGCTTCGGGTTCCCGGTCGCGCCGCCGTCATCGCCTCCGCAGGTGGGCAGCACGAGCAGGCCGAGCAGCAGCGGGGTGATCTGGGACGTCTTCATGGTACAGCCGTTCCTGCGGTGAACACCGCGATGAAGTGGGTCGGGATCGGGGTCGACTCCGCCTCGAGCTTGAGCCCGGCGTGGGCCGCTGCGGCCATCGACTTGGGGCGGTGGTGGATGCGGTTGGAGATCACGATCCGGCCGCCGGGCTTGAGCGCCTTGGCGGCGCCCCGGAGCCAGGCGACCTCGTCGGTGAAGTAGTGATCGACCTCGGCGAGCAGGATCGCGTCGTAGCTGCCAGCCTCGAGCTCGGGCTGTTCGGCGCTGACCACCCGGCGCTCGACCAGATCGGCCAGGCCCGCCGCGGCGAGCCGCGACTGCAGGAGATCGAGCACCGCGCCGTCGATGTCGGTCGCGACCACGCGGCCGTTCGGCTTGACCGCGCGCGCGAGGTGCACGGTGAGCAGCCCCGAGCCGGCGCCGATGTCCGCGACCCGCGACCCAGGACCGATGCCGAGCGCCTCGACGACCTTCTCCGGCCGCCGCTCGCTGTCGAACCGCGCCTGCTCGCGCGCCGCGTCGTCGGGCCGCCGCGAGCTCGTCGGGTCGCCCTCGGCCTCGTTGCGGCCGCAGCCTGCTCCGCACGCGAGCGACGCGATCAGCACCACGAGGAACACAGCGCGCACGCCGCGTAGCCTAGCAGGCCGCTGACGCAGCAGCCTGCCAGGTCACAATACTTTCGCAGGTTGCCGGAACCCTTGCTCCGGTCCTCAGCAACCTGCGGACCCAACGCAAAACAGCCGCCCGGCGGGTGCCGGACGGCCATTTCGCAGTAGCAGCGAGCGGGAGCCCCCGCCCTCGTATCAGGTCGCCTTCAGGTTACCGAACACGCCACCGATCGTGATGCCGTTGGCGAACGTCGAGGTCGCACGGTCATCGCGCTTGGCGATCGCGTAGGCGATCGCGGCGTTGGCGATCTTCGCCGTGTCGGCACCGACGTACGTCGCCGGCTTGCCGTCGGGACCGAACCCGGTCGCCTTGCCGTTGACGTCGATGCCACCGAACCAGCCCGAGAACAGGTGGCCGGCGCTGTACACGTAGATCACGTTGGAGTTGCCCGCGGTGCCATCCGGCCAGCCCGCCGCAGTGCGGCAGTCCTTCGGGGTGTCGCCGTGGAACGTGATGACCGTGTCGTCCGACAGCAACTGGCCGGTGACGGCATCGGGCGTGATCGCCAGGTCACCCATGAAGGCGTCGAACATGCCCTTCATGATCCCCGGGATGGTCTTGACGTCGCCGCTATCGAACGCGCCGTGCGGATCCTCCTCGGTGTACGGCAGCGCGACCGCGTTGGTCAGGCCGAGGCCGAACGACTTGGCGGTGACGATCAGCGTGCGGGCGATCGCGGTGATGTTGGCCCGGGTACCCGCGGTGATGCCGTAGCGGGTCAGGTCGGCCGGGGTGATCGCGAGCTTCTCCGACAGGTTGGTGCCGAGGAACTGCGCGGCACCCGACGCCGTCGTGTACGCCGCCTTGGTGGTCGAGCGGTTCGACGCGCGGTTCAGCTGGATGAACGCGTCGTAGTACGCCTTGTAGAACCCGGCGTCCTTGGTGTTCGACAGCAGGCCACCAGCGCGCGAAGCCGCGCTGTTGAACAGGCTGACGATGCCGTCACCGCTGCCCACGTTCGACGGGGCGGCGCCACCGGCCGCGGTGCCCGCGTTCGCGTTACCGACGGTGATCAGCGGGATCACCGACGGCGACGCCGACTGCAGCGCGCTCGCCACCGAGATGATGTTCGAGCCGTTGAGCGACTCGTTCGCGTCCGGGCTGTTGGTGTGGGTCAGGTTGGTGCCGGCGGTGAACGCCGTGACCTGCTTCGCGCCCGGCAGGGTCTGCCACGGGGTGTCCTTGCCGTACACGAGCGGGTTGTTCGTGCCGGCGTAGTCCATCGCCGCGCCCGGCAGGTGCCAGGCAAACGCCGGGTTGTTCGCCTTGGCGATCGCGATCTGCGGCCAGAACAGCGTGAACCACGACTGGCTGCCGTTACCGCCGATGATGTGGACCGAGCGGGTCGTCGGGTTCTCGGAAGCCGCAAACGCGGTCCGCTTGCCCGAGGTCTTCTCGAGGATGTCGAAGATCTTGGCGCGGGAAACACCGAGTGCTGCACCTGCCGCGACGCTCCACTTGATGAGAGCACGGCGCGTCAGCTCATGCTTCTCGTCACGAAGGGTAGTCTGAGATTTGGCCATGGTAGGTCTCCTCACTCGCAGGTGTAAGCCGCGGCCATGAGAGCCGCGACGGCAGTGCCCTTGCCGATGTCCGGAGTGCTACCGGTCATGACGGCCTTGTTGCAGATATCGACGTGGGCCTGGGTCGCGGGTACACCGATCAGACAGGTGATCGCGTCGATATTGCAGGCGTTGGTGGTGGGGTCGAACAGCGGCGGGATCGCCACACCGGCGACCTGGCAGCGCGGCAGGGTCTGGAGCTTGGCGATCACTTCGGGCGCCGCGGCCGCGAACGTGTCGAACATCGACGATGCGCCCGAGGTCGTGATCGCGATGTTCTCGCGGATCCGGTTGGCGTAGTTCGCGGTGCCCTGGGCGACCGACGACGCCTTGTACAGCGCGCCGGCCGACAGCGCCGTCGTGTTGGCGACGTTGACGCCGACCGAGGTCAGCACCGTGGCGAAGTTCGCGTAGCGGACCTTGGAGCAGCCGTGCATGTGCGCGGTGAAGCTCGGCGGGCCTTCCTGGGTCAGGCGGTTGATGAGATCCCACACCGAGATCCCGTCGTTGTCGTGGTCGAACGTGTTGCCGTTGCTGCCGGTGGTGTTGCCGACGCCCGTGGTCGGGTCGTCGTCACCGGTGGGCTCCTGGATGCTATCGCTGCATGCAGTAACCCCGAGGGAGGCGCCGATCAGAAGCGCGAGGGTAGTTCCATATCGAGTCATTGGCGTCCTCCTTTCAGAACTTGATGAAGTCATCGCTGGTGAAGACGGTGCGGATCATGGTCTTCAGCTTGAAGCCGCCCGTGGTGAAGGCGTCGATCTGCGCCTGGATGGTGTCATTCGGCACCTCCTCGAGCGTGTCGACGATGTCGGTCTTGCCGAGCGCATAGTTCCAGACGCGGGCGACGGCGCACGCGGCGATCGCGGGGTCGGCGGCCATCTGCGTGCCGAACGACGCGATGTCGGCGGCCGGCTTCTGGTACAGCCACGCGGTGGTATCGCCGGGCGGCAGCCAATCGGTGATCTTGGCGAGCGGCGCGCCGTCGAGCGGCACCGTCACGGCGATCGCGGTCTGGTACTTGCCGGCCATGTCGTAGTTGCCGAACAGCGGGGCGCGGTGGTTGAGCGTCTCGTGGCAGTTCGCGCACACGGCAGACGTCATATCCTGGAAGTTGACGCGGCCGCCACCGTTGGTCGGGCTGGCGATCGACGAGAACGGCCACACGCCGGTGTAGGGCGAAGCGCCGCCTTCATCCTGCGGGGCACCGGTCGCCTCGACCGGGAACCGCAGGCAGTCGAACGTCTCCTGGACCCAGCGAACGCGGCGGAACGCGAGGTTCGAGGTGTAGCTCGCCATCACGCCGGGGTTCGACAGCACACCCGACTGGGGACCGCCGTTGGCGCAGGTCGCGTCGGTGAACGTGTTCGCCGTGGCGTTGTACGTCGTGCAGTTGTTCGTGGTCCGCGTGAACAGATCCATGTAGCTGCCGTCGGTGAACGACAGCTCGGCCGCGAGCGACGGCGCGCTGTCGAAGTCCGGCGTGCCGCCGATCTTGAACTGGTCCTGCCAGAACGCGAGCATGGTCGCCGCGAACGTCGGACGAGCCATGTAGTTGTCGATCAGGGCTTCGTACGCCGTCTTCTGGGCAGCCGGGTCGGTCACCTTGGCGATGGAGTTAATCTCGTCCATCGTCGGGAGGCCACCGGTCAACCGGAGGGACGCGATCCGCAGTGCCGCAGAGTAATCGACGGTACGGCTGTTCAGGATTTGCATGTACTGGTCAGTACTGCTCCCCGAGCCGGAACCCGAGCCAGAGCCCGAGCCGTCGTCGTCACCACCACTGGTGGTGGCGTCGCTGCTGCATGCTGGGACCGCGAACGAGGCCGCGGCCAAGAGCATAATTGAGATCCTCTTCATGGGGCTCCTTAGGGACTGGTCTTTTCGGCTTGGACCCACAGATCAACGGGGGTCTTGAACGAAGTGAAATCTGCTGTGGACAGGTGAATGGGGTGGTTACTTCCGGGACCGGGCGCGACGTAGAATCCGCTCATATCGGTCGTGGTCAGGTTGATCTGCGACTTCACCTGCGCGCAGGACAGGCCCTGCATCGTCGCGTCGGCGACCTTGTCGACGCCGGTCATATCCAGCGCGGCCTTGGCACCGGCGTTGGCGCCGCCGTGGCATGAGAAGCAGCTCTGGTTATTCGCCGACGCAAAGGCCTTGGTGAGCTGCGGCGCGGCGTTGGTCGTGAACGACGTCAGCTGCTTGCAGGTACCATCGCTGGTCGTGGTGCCGGTCATCGGCTTGTACGCACTCGCGAGCTTGAAGTGGATCTCGACCTGATTGGCCGGGTCGAACCCCGCGAACACCGCCGTACCGCCGCCGAGCGGCTGATTCATGCCGGGGCCGACGTCGTCCTTGTCGGCGAAGAACCGGTCGATCTGATCGGGATAGAGATCGCCCATCGCCGGCTTCGAGACGAACAGCGGATGCTCGAGGTAGACGCCGGCGTCGCCGCCGGAGATCGTCATGTTCGACAGGTAGAGCCCGGCGATCGCCTGCGCGGTGAACGAGATCTCGGCGTTCGGGACCATCGGGCCGAGGCCCGCGATCGTCGACAGCGAGATGTGGTTGGTCGGGCACGTGCCGGCCGCGTTGTCCGGGTCGCCGCCGGTGCACATCTGCACCGTGAACGGGTCGACCTGGTACACGATGGTCGGATTGGTCGGATCGTGATCCTGGGCGTCCTTCTCGGCCTGGAGCCACTGCAGGATCGTCGAGGTCTGATCGCCGGTGAGCTCGGGGCCATCGTGCAGCCCCTTGCTCAAGAGGCGCGAGCTACCCGGCGCGTCGAAGTTGACGACCGGCGGCTGATACGCCAGCAGGGTCGCCTTGACGTCGGTCGGGTTCCCGCCGATCAGGAAGCCAACGTTTGCCCGTTGACCTGCATGGCACACCCCGCACGTCGTGGAGAGCACCGGGTACGCGTTCTGTTCCCACTGCGTTTCGGCGTCTCGCTGTTCGTTGCTGAGACCATCACTGCCACCGTCGATCAAGCCGGTGCACCCGGCCGCCGCGACCATCAGGATGGCCCCAGCTGACAGACGCACCATATCGAGATGTCGAAACAAGGTTTCGAGCATCGCTCTGCGCGACTGAAGGGGCGCGCCGAGGTTCTTCTTCAGAAACGGAAGACTCAGCATGGTCCCGACTATGAGCAACGGGTGTGCCGAGCGGGATCGCCCCTACTTATTCCCCTAAATAGCGCAAATCATGTACGGGTCGGATGTCATGAGCGAACTGCGCATGAGACTTCACACCCCATCTGGGGACGAGCGTGTCCACTTCATAACTACCTGAAATCACATGAACGTCTTGTGCAACAATCATGACTTGGACGCTCCCGTGGATCACAGGAAGGCCCCAGCTGAGGGGGCAAGCCCCCAGACCTGTCTCCGGCCGGGGACGTGATGCGCATCTATATAGAGGGTCGGCCCGGCACCGGGTCTCCCTCGGTGGCAAGGCCAGAGCCCCGGATCGACCGCCGGAGCTGAGTTGCCGTCAGGCTGGAACCGTCGTGGCTCCAGCCGGGAGGCGCCAGGGCGTACCCGAGCTTCGTTCCCAGGGTGGGGGCCCGGCGAACATCGCGGGCGATGGACCCCACCTCGTGGAACGAGATCCGGAGCAAGTTGTAGGTGTCGATGTCCTTTGTGAGTCCGTAGATCACCGGCTCGACCTCGGGAGCGAACGTGCCGAACATCCGATCCCACAGGATGAAGATCCCGGCGTGATTCTTGTCGAGGTAAGGAAGGTTCTTGCCGTGGTGCACGCGGTGGTGCGACGGCGTGTTCATGAACCACTCGAGCGGGCCGAGCCGATCGACGGCCTCGGTGTGGAGCCAGAACTGATAGATCAGCGACCACGCCTGCGCGGTCAGCACCATCCACACCGGGAACCCGAGCAGCGGCAGCGGGGCCCAGAAGATCGGTCCGGTGAACGCGGTCAGCAGCGGCTGGCGCAGCGCGGTCGACAGGTTGAAGTGCGTGCTCGAGTGGTGGTTGACGTGGGTCGCCCACAGCAGCCGCACCTCGTGGTGGCAGCGGTGGAACCAGTAGTAACAGAGGTCCTCGGCGAACAGCAGCACCAGCCACGACCACGCGCCGGCGGCGCCGAGCTCGGCGATCCGGTGATCGTAGAGCACGCTGTACAGCGGCAGCGAGAGCAGCTTGGCGGCGGCGCCGACGAACAGGCTGATGAAGCCCATCGCGATCGACGCGGTGGTGTCGCGCCGCTCGTAGCCCACGGTCTCGGGGTGCCGGCGCGTCCACAGCCCCTCGACCACCATCGACAGGATGAACAGGGGAATCGCGTAGAGCACGAGGTTCGGCACGCGCCTGGATTGTAGCCCGGGCTTGCCCTTCCCACTCCTCCGATCGCGCGCGATGCTGCCGGTCATGACACACGGCGGCGACATCATCGCGGACGTTCTGGCGCGCCACGGCGTGACGCACCTGTTCACGCTGTGCGGCGGGCACATCTCGCCGATCCTGACCGGCGCCCAGGCCAAGGGGCTGCGGGTGGTCGACGTCCGCGACGAGGCCAACGCGGTGTTCGCCGCCGACGCGGTCGCGCGGATGACCGGCACGATCGGCGCCGCGGCGGTGACCGCCGGTCCCGGCGTGACCAACACGATCACCGCGGTCAAGAACGCGCAGATGGCGCAGACCCCGCTGATCCTGTTCGGCGGCGCGACCGCGACCATGCTCAAGGGCCGTGGCTCGCTGCAGGATATCGATCAGATGTCGGTGATGAAGTCGGTCACCAAGTGGGCGACCACGGTCAAGACCGTGCCGGCGCTGGGCGCGATCGTCGAGCGCGCGTGCCAGATCGCCACCGAGGGCGTGCCCGGCCCGGTGTTCGTCGAGGTCCCGGTCGACATCCTCTACCCCGAGGGGGTCGTGCGCGGCTGGTACGCCAAGGAGCTCGGCACGGCCAAGGGCCTCGGTGCCAAGGCGGTCGAGCTCTACATCCGCGGTCACCTGTACCGCCAGTTCCGCGCGCCGGCGCTGCCCGAGATCCACCTGCCGCCGGTCAAGCTGCCGCAGCTCGGCGGCGATGGGATCGCGCGCGCCGCCGAGGCGCTCAAGCGCGCCAAGCAGCCGGTGATCGTCGTCGGCAGCCAGGCCCTGGTCGGGGTCAAGGACCCGGCGCGGCTCGCGCGTGCGATCGGTATGCTCGGCGCGCCGGTGTTCCTCGGCGGCATGGCGCGCGGCCTGCTCGGCCGGACCCACGAGCTGCAGCTGCGCCACAACCGCGGCGCCGCGCTCAAGCAGGCCGACGTGATCGTCGTGTGCGGGTTCCCGTTCGACTTCCGGCTCGGCTACGGTCGCGGGCTGAACCGCGACGCCACGGTGATCGCGGCGAACCTGTCGGGCCACGAGCTGCGCAAGAACAAGAAGCCGGACATCGCGATCGAGATGCACGCCGGCGAGCTGCTGATCGCGCTCGCCGACCAGCTGGGCGCGAACGAAGATCAAGCCGCGCGACGCGACGCGCGGAGGGGTGAATCGACCGGCTCCGCCGGGCGAGAGGGAGCGGGCAAGCCCCCTATGGAAGACATGTGGCGCGGCTGGCTCGACCAGCTGCGCGAGAAAGAGGCCGCGCGCGACGCCGAGATCCAGCACAAGGCGATCAAGGACGGCGAGCTGATCGATCCGGCGCACTTCTTCCTGCGCATGGAAGCGGCGATGGCCGACGACGCGGTGCTCGTGGTCGACGGCGGCGACTTCGTGGCGACCGCGAGCTACATCGTGCGGCCGCGCGCGCCGCTGTCGTGGCTCGATCCGGGGGTGTTCGGCACGCTCGGGGTCGGCGGCGGGTTCGCGCTCGGCGCGACGATGGTACGGCCCGGCAAGGAGGTCTGGCTGGTGTGGGGCGACGGGTCGTCGGCGTACACGCTCGCCGAGTTCGACAGCTACGTCCGCCACGGCGTCGCACCGATCGCGGTGATCGGCAACGACGCGTCGTGGGCGCAGATCGCGCGCGAGCAAGTCGAGGTGCTCGGGACGTCGCTCGGCTGCGATCTGCGGCGCACCGACTATCACAAGGTCGCCGAGGGCTACGGCGGCGTCGGGCTGGCGCTGACCGAGCCCAGCCGGATCGACAGCGTGCTCGCCGAGGCCAAGGCGATCGCGCGAACCGGCCGCCCGGTCTGCATCAACGTCCACCTCCGCAAGACCGACTTCCGCAAAGGATCGATATCTATCTAGCTATCCGCGGCTGGCCAGCGGCGAGCGGTAGCCGCCGTCCTCGGCGCGCCGCGCCCGCTCGCCGAGCGCCCGGCACACCGCGGCGGCCAGCCCGGGCACGTCGTCGACCAGCTCCTCGAAGTCGACCCGCTCGAGCCGGATCAGCCGCGCCGCGCGGATCACGCGGAGATCCGCGGTGGTCGCCACCGGCGCCACGCACGCCAGCTCGTCGACCACCTCGCCCTGGACGATCCGGCGCTCGCCGTAGCCGAGCTCGCCGTCCTCGACGACGATCAGCGCGTCGATCAGGTCGCCGCCGGTGATCACGATCGAGCCCTGGCGGGCCGGGGTCCACCGCGCGCGCTCGGCGACGTCGGCGAGCTGGCGGGTGGTGAGCGACGCGAGCAGCGGCACGCGGCCCAGCGCGATCAGGGTCTCGACTCGGCTCGGCATGTCGGTGGCCCGGTCCTGTTCTACCTCGGCCGCGGCGGCGTGGGTGGGGTCGGGGGCCGCGGCGGTCTGATCCATCGAGCGAATCAGCTTGTGCAGCAGCTCGTTCGGCGCGAGCGCGCTCGCCTCGGCGCGAGCGGCCTGCGCGATCGTGTCGCGGTGCGCGCTGCGGCCGGCGGCGCCGAGCGCGTGGAGCACCAGCGCGCGGGCGAGCCGATCGCGGCCGGCGAGCTCGTCGCGGATCACCGCGGCGCGGTCGGGCGGCGCGAGCTGGGCCCGCGCGAGCTGAGCGGCGCGATCCGCCGGGGTCAGCCGATCGACGGCGTCGACCAGCCGGCCGACCAGCGCGCGCGGCAGCGCGGCCTCGATCACCGCCAGCGTCCGGGCGCGCTCGAGCCCGCCGCGCGCGTGGCGCCACGCGACCGCCGCGCGCGCGATCGCCGGCGAGCGCTGGCGCACCGCGACCAGCAGCAGCACGGTGTGCGCGATCTCGCCGAGCCGCTCGTCGAGCCGGCGCGCGACCCGCTCGTCGCCCGGCTCGACCAGCACGGCGATCGCGGCGTGGGTCCGGCCGAGCTCGCCGAGCTCGGCGT